>NZ_JBHFJG010000001.1:287418-371012 GCF_057559155.1 Rhizobium moroccans
GGGCAATGCCCGGCGGCTTCGGATCGATGAGAAGAGGGACCTCGAAACTATGCGGCGAGATCTTCGGCTTCGTTGCCCTTGAACATCTTGGCGAGATTCAGGAAGCAGATCATGCCGGCTTCGCTGGCGATGACCCCCTCGCAGAAGGACTTGTCGAAAGATGCGGAGATTTCCGGAACCGGCTGAACTTGGCTGGAGGGGATCGTCAGGATATCGGAGACGCGATCCACCAGCATGCCGATCACCATGTTGTGGACCTCCGCCACCACGATGGCGCTGCGCTCGTTGGCAACGGTGCTATGCATTCCGAGCTTGTAGGCGAGATCGATGATCGGAATAACCGAGCCGCGCAGGTTCATGACGCCGATCACATCGGCGGGCGCGTGTGGGATCGGCGTCGAAGGCGCCCAACCGCGAATTTCCCGGATCGTCGTCGTCTTTACGCAGAACTCCTGATCGTGAAGCCGGAAAGCGATGATCTCCAGCATCTCGTTGCCGTAATTCGTGGAGTTGGCGGTCGCCATCGATATTTCTCCCAATGATCCAAGGCTGGACGGGAGCACCGCGCTGGCGCGACCGTTGCCGTAAAGTTCGCGTGCCATATGCCTCTCGAGCCCCGGTCGCGCTTGGGGTGATCCTATGGGAAGAGTGTTGCACAAAGCTGAATGGGCAAAGGCATTGTGCAGCATTGCGGCTTGGCTTGCCGCGGGAGATCAAGCCGCACGGGTCGGGCGGTCGAGCACGCGTTTGCCGAACAGGCTTGCGGTGAGTTCCACCATGATGCGGGCGCTCTTGCCGCGATCATCCAGGAACGGATTCAGCTCCACCAGATCGAGTGAGCGCACGAGGCCGCTGTCGTGCAGCATTTCCATGATGAGATGCGCTTCACGGAAAGTCGCACCTCCCGGCACGGTGGTGCCGACGCCGGGGGCGATGTCGGGATCGAGAAAGTCCACATCGAGACTGACATGGAGCAATCCGTTCACCTTCTCGACGGCGGCGATGACCTGCCGCATGATCGCGGCCATCCCGTGCTCGTCGATGGCGCGCATGTCGAAGACATTGACGCCGTGCCTGGCGATTAGCGCCCGCTCCTCCTCGTCGACCGAGCGGATGCCGACCTGGAAGACATTCCTCGGGTCCACGAAGGGCCGTTTTGGATCGAGGATCGGCGCGAACTCCGCCTGGCCGGTAAAAAAGGCCACCGGCATGCCGTGGATGTTTCCGGAGGGCGAGGTTTCCGGTGTGTTGAAATCGGCATGGGCATCGAGCCAGAGCACGAAGAGCGGCCGGCCGGCCTCCCATGCGTAACGTGCCATGCCGGAGACGCTGCCCATGGAAAGGCTGTGATCGCCGCCGAGAATAACCGGGACGGCGCCGGCGGCAGCGCTTTCATAGGTTTGTTCGGCGAGCTGCCGGGTGAAGGCGCCGACGATCGGCAGGTTTTTCGCACTGGGCCGGTCATCCAGATCGGCGGCGGGGGAGGGGCGCAGATCGCCATTGTCGACAATGGTATAGCCGAGCCCGGCCAATGTACTGGCAATGCCCGCCAGCCGGAATGCGGACGGCCCCATGGCGCAGCCGCCACGCCCCGAGCCTTCCTCAAGCGGTACGCCGATCAGTGTGATCTCTCTGGATGCCATCGATTTTCCCTGGAGTCGCGGTCAGTATTCGCGTTCGTAGAATATGCCGGCAGTGCCCCCTTCGGTGCCCGCCCCAGCCTTCAGCTTGACGCCGCGGCCGACGTCGAGATTGATGGTGGCTCTTGCCCCGGCGCTACCGCCCTGCTCGACCTGAAGGTAGGTGCGATTGTTGATGTAGCGGCCGACAGAAACGGTCGTCTGGCCGGTATCGTCGGTGTTGATGTCGATATCGTCGACGCCGAGATTGCTTCGCAGCGTTTCCAGCAGCGAGTTAGAGCCGCCACCGGCCAACTGACTGACTGCATCGGCAAGCTGGGCGATCTGCACCGGCGAGAGGCGCGACATGGACTGACCGAAGATCAATCGCGCCAGAACCTCATCCTGCGGAAGGGCAGGAGAAGAGGAGAAGGATATCTGCGGGTCGTTGGCAATGCCCGTCACGTTGACCGTAATCGTCGTCTGGGCGGATGTCGTGCTGGCTTCCATGTTGAGCACGGGAATCAGCCCGCCGCCGAACGTGATGTCGCCTTCGGTGAAATCCAGGCGTTTCGTGAGAATGACGATGCGCCCGCGGCGCATCTCGAAACCGCCGGAAACCTCCGGTGCCACGGCCGTACCGCGCACGGTTAGTTCACCGCCCAATTCGGCATCGATGCCCCGGCCACGCACGAAGATACCGTTCGGCGCGCTGATGATGAGATCGAGGGCGATCGGGCGGGAATTGCCCTGCGCTTCCTTCGGACGTAATTCCTCCATCTGGCGCAGCACGTCGGCAGGGGCGTTGCGGTGGCGTATGTCGATCTCGGTCAGCGAGGTCGGCAGCTTGGCCGGTACGGTGATCGCGGCCTTGGTCAATGTCAGCCGGCCGCCGAGCGCCGGACCTGACACCAGTGGACCGGTCAGGGTCAGCGTGCCGTCCGCGGTCGCGGCGACAAGCGTGCCGTCGGCATAAGTCGCCTGCGCCAGATTGATCCGGAGATCGGCGGGAAAGCCGGAGCCGGGCGTGATGCCGACTGTACCATCCACGGTGACGCGGCCGCCGGTCGAAAGCGCGCCGCCAAGATTCGAGATCGTAGCCCGATTACCGTCGAAGGTGACGTTCGCGGCGAGATTGTTGATCGCGAGATTGCGTCGTACGTCGATGAGCCGCGCGCCGGAAGCGGATGCCGTCCCGGTGATCGCGGGAGCGGCGGCCGTGCCGCGAATTGCAAGGTCGAGATTGGCGTTTCCTTCCAGCACGAAGCCTTGGGCGGCCAATTGGCCCGAGAGAATGGAGAAGGGGAGCTGACCATCGAAGTTCAGGTCGAGCGCTTTTTCCCCCGATAGCGAGACGGAGCCGCCGCCGGAAAGGGAGAGGCCGCCCTGGCCGGTGAGGCGGGTATCGAGCGTGACCCTACCGTTGCCGAAAGTTCCGCCGGCCGTCACCTGCAGCGCGGAAAGTCCCGCATCCACCGTCTGCCGCACGCCGGCATTCGCCCAGGTCAGGTCATAGCGGATAGCCGGGGCGTTCGGTGTTCCGGTCGCGGTTACCTTGCCGCTGATCGTGCCTCGAGTGCCGAGGTCGGGTACGAAGGCGTTGACGAGGCTTGCCGGGACGGATCGCGCGTCGGCGTTGACGTCGAGCGCGGGAGCGCCGTTCTGATCGAGGATCACTCGTCCGGTGGCGGAAAGATCGAGGCCATCCGCGCCGGAGAGGCGGGTGGCATCGAGCGCTACCGTCCCATTCTCGAATTTGCCGCTGGCCCTGAGTTGAAACGGCGCGACGCCGGCATCCCGCGTTTGGCGGAACTGCGCGTCGCTCCATTCCAGATCGTAGCGTATCGACGGTGACGTGGCGGGGCCGGTGGCGTCGACCGTTCCGGAAATCGTCCCGGCGGCGTTGAGGGCTGGGACGAAGGTGTTGATCAGATTGGCCGGCAGAGCGGCGATGCGCGCGTTGAGCGTGAGCGTCGAACCGGCCGTGCCGTTGACCGTGACGCTGCCGTTGCCTGTCGCGATGGTGAGATCGGAGAGCCGCGCGTTGCCATCCACGACGGCGATCCGCGTCGGGTTGGCAAGCCGGACCGGAATGTTGCGCGGGGCGGCGGAGAAGCTGTCGAGGGAGATTACGATCTCCTCGCCCGTGCGAAGATTGCCGGCGGCGGTCAAGGGGGCATTGTCGTAGCCGGCAGTGAGATTGAAGGTGGTAGTGCCCTCGCCGTGAGTAAGTCCGAGATCGACATTCGTCACGCCGAAGGCGCCGCTTCCGATGCGGGCCGCGCGGATCGTGCCTTCCGCGGCAAGCGCCTTGATATCGGGTATTGTAAGGTCGATGGCGGGGCCGGCGATCGTGAGATTGCCGCGCGTGAGCCCCGAGCCGTTGGCGCGGATAACGGCGCCGGCCCGTCCGTCGGCATTGCTCAGCGTTACCGTGCCTTTCAGGTCGCCCTGCGCCTGCTGGGCCGCAAGCGCTGCGAGAAGCGATACATCCGGAAATTCGAAGGAGATCATGCCTTCCGGCAGCATGTCCGGCGAGAAGTTCAGGGAACCGGTCAGCCGGTTGGGGCCGATCTCGGCGCTGATATCGGGAGCGGAGGTCTGTCCATTGGCGGAGGTCACGTCCGCATTCACGCGGATCGGCTGACCGTCCAGCGATCCGGTCGCCGCGACGTGTCCCGTCGGAGCGGACGGGTTGGCGGTTCCGTTCACCGTGAGGCTCAGGTCCTCCAGCAACCGGCCGGCAAGGCGCGCTTCGGCGGAGTTGACGACCGCCTTGACCGCCGGAGCGTTCAGCGGCCCCTCGGCGGAGATGTCGAAGCCTGCCGCTCCCTCGGCATCGGCAAGCCAGCGCTTGAGTTCCGGCACTCGGCCTGCGAGGCGGCCGGATATGGCCTCCTTTTCGATGAGAACATTCCCGTGGGCTTCGACCGCATTCGATTTGAGGACGATGTTCTCGAGGCTCACGCGGCCACCGGATACCGCGTCGACATATCCTTCGGCCGCGACCTTGCCTTCAAACTTCGGCGCTAGCGCCGGGGGCAGCACGGAAGGATCGGCGAAAACGCGGAAGTTGCCGGTCACACCCTGTTTGGAAAGGTCGTAGGCGCCGCTGACCGTGCCGCTGAGCCCGGCGCTTTCAAAAGTTGCCGCATCGAGGCCAACCGCAGGCGGTGCAAGTCGGATCGGGGCATCCAGGGTCACCGGCGCACGGATCACCCGGTTGATCTCTGCATTCTCGAAATGTGTCTGCCCCAAGGTGAGCCGGCTTCTCACGCTGCCGCTCCGCTCGATCAGGTTCAGATCCTCGCTTTCCGCCTGAAGGCGGATCTGCTCGAAACGACCCTGCGGCACCTCCGCGGAGCTGAGGGCTGCGGTCGCGTTGAAGCGGGCTGCGGTCGCAGCACCGTTCAGGGTAAAGTTGATCGTCTCGAAGGAGAAGCGGCTCTCCTGTCCATTGATCGGCCAGACGACATCCACCGGGCCGTTGGTGCCGGCAAGGCTCGCGGTCAGGCTGTTATCGCCGGCCGGATCCCATGCGCCCTTGGCCGTAATGCGCACCGCGCCGGATGTGAGGTCTCCGCGCTCTATGTCGACGCGGCCCGATTTGCCGTATCTGGCGGAAATGTCGATGTCCGTCGTACCGTCGAAAAGCGGCCGGAAGGCAGGTGGGAGCAGGGTCGCGAGCTGGCCGCCACCCGTCACCTCTATGCGATGGGCGTCCCTCTCTTCGAGCACATGCGTGCCGTTGACGGCGATGACCGGAACGCCCCCGACGCTGCCGTCGAGCTTGCCGGCCCAGTTGGAAAGCGGACCTGCGCCGTCCAGCGCCAGATCGACGGCCGGAGCGCCAGGCAGGCGGAGGAGGCGGGCAAGCAGACCGCCTTGCGGCTCCGATATGGAAGCTTTCAACGTGAGCCGGTTTTCGGCCGGAGCGTAGAGGACATCGGCGAGCGCGCGGGCGTTGGGCTCGTCCTTGCGGGTCGCTTCGAGATCAAGCGCGATGTTCGGTCCGGCGGCGTTGATGGAGCCCCGAAGCGACAGGGAGAAATCGCGGCCCGAAAGTGCTGGAGAAAGATTGATGTCCGGCAGATCGATCTCTTTAACCTCTATCCCAACCGGAAGCGAAAAGCCCGATTGAGAAGCCGGTTGCGGCTGGGCAGGTGGGCTGGGGACCGGAGGGCGCAGGAAGTCGATGCTTTCGGCGGAAATGCGATCCGCACGGAAGACGCCGTTGACGAGGGCGGCCGGAGACCAGTCGACCGTGATGCCGTCGATCTCGGCATAGGTGCCCGCTTCGTCGGCAAGGGTCAGGGCGCCGATGCGCAGGTTGCCCGTCAGCAAGCCCTCTGGCGGCGAGATGGTGACGATGCGATCAGGGGTCGAGACGATCGCAGAGATACGGTCTGCCGCGATCCGTCCGCCGACCGGCGTGAATGCGACGAACAGTGCAATGCCCACCGCCATGACGAGCAGGATCGCAGTCGCACCAAGCGCCAGCGCCACAACCCATTTCAGCAGGCGAATCATCAGCATCATGCCCGAGATCATACCTTTCAGCCGGCTCGCAAGCCCCTATTAGAATGCCTGGCCTATACCTGCATAGATACCGTATTGGCTGCCGCCGTCATAGCGCTTCAACGGGACGGCGACGTCCAATCGCAGCGGGCCGAAAGGCGTGGCGTACCGTATGCCGATCCCGGCGCCCGCGCGTATATCAGAGAAATCAGGCACTATTTCGGTGGAAACGGTGCCGACGTCAATAAACGGCACGATACCAATCGAATCGGTCAGCTTCATCCGCACTTCGAAGGAGGCAAGCGTGTAGGAGCGGCCGCCGAGCGCCTCGTCGTCATCATTGTAAGGCGAGATTTCCCGATAGCCGTAACCGCGCACCGAACCGCCGCCCCCGGCAAAGAAGCGCCGCGTCACGGGGATGCTGACGAGATCATCGCCACCGGCGAGAATCCCGCCGGCAATCTTTGCCGCAAGCACGGTCCTGTTTTCCTCGCCGAGCCCGAGATAGCCGGAGAGCGACCCCTCGAAGGAGGAGAAGAAACTGCTGCCGAGAGCTTCATAGCTCGGTTTGGCGGCAAGGGTCGCATAATAGCCCTCGGTCGGCTCCAGCTTGTTGTCGCGCTTATCTCGCTCGAAACCCACCGGCACGCTGAAGGTCAGGTATTCGTTTTCTCCGAAAGCATCGTCCGCTCTGATCCAGGCGATTTCTCCGCCCGCCGTCAGCTTGTCCGTCTCATTGAGTTCATAGGCGAAGCCGGCGGATGCCGTCACGGACTGGGCTTTATAGATATCGTCGGGGTTCTCGCTTTTTGCCTCAAGTCGCGATTCGAAGGTCGCTTCGGGCACGAAGGCGCCCGGCTTGGTAAAGATGATGCCGGCCGAATAGTTGAGACCGTCGAGGTCGGTATTGGTTCCAAGCCCCGAAACCTTGCCTTCGATCCGGAGCGACTCCGCCTGTCCGAACAGGTTTCGATGTCCCCAATAGCCCTGGATGCCCGTGCCGTCGATCGAGGAATATTCCGCTCCGAAACCGAAATAGCGATGCTTGCCTTCCGATATCTCGATGGTCAGCGGCAGCGAACCATCGGGAGCCAGTGCATTCGCCTCGCGGATGTTGACGCTGGAAAACACGCCGAGTTCCCTCAGCCGCTCTGAGGCCTTTTTCAGCTGTTCCGGCGAATAGCGGCCGCCCTTGTCGAGCCGCGAATAGCGACTGATGAAATTGGCGTCGACCGTGCGCGCTCCCTTTACGGCAACCTGGCCGAAAGGAGCGACCGGCCCCGAAACGGCACCCATGACCACGTCCACGGTTTGGGTCGCGTGATCGGCCGTTACCTGGCGTTCGGTCAGCCGTGCGAGCGGGCGGCCCTCTTCCTTCAGATCGGCAAGCATTCTTTCTCCCGCCTTGATGATCAGCAGCGAGCCTGCCTCTCCACCGGGAGTGAGATCGTAGGCGGAAGGATCACGCCCTGCTGCATCGCCTTCGAGACGCACCGTGCCAAGGCGGAAAACCGGGCCGGGATTGACGGTGACTGTAACCGGCACCGGTCCCGAATGATCGAAGGTCGGGTTTGGAGGCAGTTGGTCGATATCGGTGCCGGCGATCGAGATGTCGACCGTGCCGCCGTAGCGCGCCTCCTCGTAAAGGACCGCCACGAGCCGGTCTCGATCCTCGCGGGCTTTGATGACGATGCCGAGGTCGCCGGAAACCGGCTCTTCCTCGTCGGCTACCAGCGATGCAGCGTTTTCCAGCCGTTTCGTTAGATCTTTATCGGCATCGCCTGCTGAAAGCGTCGCGTCATATCGTACCGGGTTGATGACCTCGATGGTCTCTTCGTCCTCGCCGAAAAGCGTGATCCCGAAGATCTTCAGGGCGTAGGCATTGTCGGCGAGCCCGGGCCAAGACAGGAGAGCGAGGGCAAGCGCGACACTACCTGCTCCGCGAAACGTCCTCTCGTTTTTCCACCCGGCGTCTTCGTTTCGCATACTCAACTAACTAATATTGACCCCTCCGGGCCTTACGACCCTCGTCAGGGCTACGTATCTAACCGCAAATGAGTAAACGGGGTACCCCTTTCCGGTTGTCCTTCTTGTTTTTGCGACGAAAAAGCCCCGGAGCGTGCTCCGGGGCCACAATCCTCGGTGTGTTGTCCGAGCAATGTGTCAGTAGCGACGCGGGCAATCGTCGATATACCGGCGACCGTACCGGTCGCGGTAGTAGCATTGGCCGGGCTGTTCGGAAACAGAGCCGATGAGCGCGCCGGAGACCCCGCCGATCGCAGCACCTACGGCGGCGCCTCGTACGTTACCGCTGACCAATCCGCCGATCACGGCGCCGGAAGCGGCACCGATGCCGGCTCCCTTCTCGGTCTGCGTGCAGCTTGCGAGCGTCAAGCTGGCCAAAAGAAGCACCAGGGCTTTCTTCATGAAAATCCTCCAGGATTGAGACTAATGTCGGTGTCCGACCCAAGCCCGCGACCTCGCCCTGATCGCTACTTTTGTAGGCTACCTAACGGGCGGGAACAATAACCGCTGAAATGTGGAAGTCTAGAACCAATCGACAATCAGATTTCGGCCAGGTTTCGGGCGCTGCGCGAGCCGGTTCAGGAAGGGATTTCTGCTTCCCTTGCCTGTGCTGACGTGCGTTCAATGATGCGTCATCGGCCCGGTAAAAGCGCTTTGCGTGGAAACTAGCTGTTGATCCCCTGGGCAAAAAAGCAAATGATACCCGAGTGCTTGAGGAGGCACTGGGAGGAATAAGATGGCGAAAGTGACGCTGGTGGTGAATGGCCGCACGGTGAGCGGCGAATGCGAAGACCGCATGCTTCTCGTGCATTTCATTCGCGAGAAACTCGGGCTGACGGGTACGCATGTCGGCTGCGACACGACACAATGCGGTGCCTGTGTCGTCCATATGGACGGGCGCTCGGTAAAGAGCTGTTCCATCCTGGCGGTCCAGGCCTCGGGCTCGACCGTCACGACCATCGAAGGCCTGGCGCCGCAGGGCGAACTGCATCCCGTACAAGCGGCCTTCAAGGAACATCACGGCCTCCAATGCGGGTTCTGCACGCCGGGCATGGTGATGACCGCCGTCGACATGATCAACCACCATGGTGGAAATCTCGACGAAGCGAGCATTCGAGCCGGGCTCGAAGGCAATATCTGTCGATGCACCGGCTATCATAACATCGTCAAAGCCGTTCTTGCCGCCGATGCCGAAATGGCCGGTGCTGGCAGGAGGCAGGCAGCGGAGTAAGTGAGTAGTGAGCAGTCGTTAGTGATTAGCGGTTCAGGCGGGACCTCGTAGTCTAGCTTCTACACTACTCACTACCGACTAGTTCCTACTCACTATTCACTCGTTTCTGGAGGAGATCGAAAATGGGTGTTGAAGGAATCGGTGCCCGCGTTGCTCGCAAGGAAGACAAGCGTTTCCTGACCGGCAAAGGCCGCTATACGGACGACATGGTCGTTCCCGGCATGAAGCATGCCTGCTTCGTGCGAAGCCCGCATGCACACGCGAAAATCAGGGGCATCGACGCTTCCGCCGCCAAGGCCATGCCCGGCGTCATCGATGTGCTGGACGGCAAGCAGCTCCAGGCGGATGGCATCGGCAATCTGATCTGCGGCTGGATGATCCATTCGAAAGACGGCTCGCCGATGAAGATGGGCGCCTGGCGTCCGCTCGCGGTCGATACCGTCCGCTATGTGGGAGACGCGGTGGCGATCGTCGTTGCCGATTCGGCTGTGGAGGCGCGGGATGCGGCCGAAGCCGTCGAGGTGGACTACGAGGAGTTGCCGGCCGTGACGGAGGTGCTTGCGACGCTGGAGCCGGGCGCCCCGCAGCTCCATCCGGAAGCACCCGGAAACCTGATTTTCGATTGGCAGCTAGGCGATCCCGAAGCAACCGATCGGGCGATTGCGTCGGCCGCGCATGTGACCGAGGTCGATATCGTCAACAACCGCCTTTCCCCGAACGCGATGGAGCCGAGAGCGACGCTCGGCATCTATGATGCGGCCGAGGATCACTATACGTGCTACACGACGAGCCAGAACCCGCATGTCGCGCGTCTCGTTATGAGCGCCTTCTACAATGTCGCGCCCGAAAACAAGTTGCGCGTCATCGCGCCGGATGTCGGCGGCGGGTTCGGCTCCAAGATCTTCATTTATCCGGAAGAAATCGTCTGTCTCTGGGCTTCCAAGAAGACCGGTGTCCCGGTCAAATGGACGAGCGACCGCACGGAGGCTTTCCTCACGGATGCGCATGGGCGCGATCATGTCTCCAAGGTGAAGATGGCTTTTGACGCCGATCATCGCATTATCGGTCTCAAGGTGGATACGATCGCCAATCTCGGCGCATACATGTCGCTCTTCTCATCCTGCGTGCCGACCTATCTCTATGCCACGCTGCTTTCGGGCCAGTACGATATCCCGGCGATCCACGCGAATGTCCGCACCGTCTATACCAACACGGCGCCGGTGGATGCCTACCGCGGCGCCGGGCGTCCGGAAGCGACCTACCTGCTGGAGCGGACGATGGAAATCGCCGCGCGGGAACTCGGCATGTCGCCGGCGGAGCTTCGGCGAAAGAATTTCATCCGGTCCTTCCCGCACCAGACGCCAGTCATCATGAATTATGACGCGGGCGATTACGAAGCCTCGCTGAATGCAGCGATGCAGGCCGCCGATTGGAGCGGATTTGCTGAACGGCGGGCGCAATCGGAAGCGCGCGGCAGAAAACGCGGCATCGGCATGAGCTGCTATATTGAAGCCTGCGGCCTTGCTCCCTCTTCGGCGGTCGGCTCGCTCGGTGCCGGTGTCGGCCTTTGGGAATCGGCGGAAGTGCGGGTGAACGCCGTCGGCACCATCGAGGTCTTCACCGGTTCGCACAGCCACGGCCAGGGGCACGAAACCACGTTCGCCCAAGTCGTCGCTGATCGTCTCGGCGTGCCGATCGACAGCATCAACATCGTGCATGGCGATACCGACAAGGTGCAGATGGGAATGGGTACCTACGGGTCCCGGTCGGGCGCGGTCGGCATGTCGGCAGTCGTCAAGGCGCTCGACAAGGTCGAGGCCAAGGCGAAGAAGATCGCCGCGCATCTGATGGAAGCCGACGAGAGCGACATCGTCGTCGAAAACGGCGAGCTGAAGGTTGCCGGCACGGATAAGACCCTGCCCTGGCCTCAGGTGGCGCTGGCCGCCTATACCGCTCACAACCTGCCGTCCGGCATGGAGCCCGGTTTGAAGGAAAGCGCCTTCTACGACCCCTCCAACTTCACCTTCCCGGCCGGCTGTTACATCGCCGAAGTCGAGGTGGACCCGGAAACTGGCGAGACCGACATCGTCCAGTTCGTCGCGGCAGACGACTTCGGAAACATCATCAATCCCATGATCGTCGAGGGCCAGGTGCATGGCGGCCTTGCGCAAGGCATCGGTCAGGCGCTGCTCGAAGGGGTTCACTACGATCCCGAGACAGGCCAGCTTCTGACGGCGAGCTACATGGATTATACCATGCCGCGCGCCGACGACCTGCCCTCGTTCAAGCTGTCGCATCAGAACACGCCGTGCCCCAACAATCCGCTCGGCGTCAAAGGTTGCGGCGAAGCCGGCGCTATCGGCTCGCCTCCGGCGCTGATCAACGCCATCACGGACGCGATCGGCCACGACCGGCTCGCCATGCCGGCGACACCGATGAAGGTCTGGCACGCACTGCACGCTGCCCATTGAGGAGGAAGGGACATGTACGCAACCGACTATCATCGCGCTTCCTCCGTCCAGGAAGCGGTCAATCTTCTCTCCTCGCGGCCCGTAGGAAAGTATCTTGCCGGCGGAATGACGTTGATCGCCACCATGAAACAGCGGCTTGCCGCCCCGAGCGATCTCGTCGATCTTCGTCATATTCCCGATCTCAAGGGAATTGCGGTCGAGGGCCGTAAGGTCAGGATCGGCGCGGCAACCCCGCATTCGGATGTGGCAGGCTCGGCGGCGCTGCAGGCGGTCTGTCCGGCGATCTGCCATCTGGCCGGCCGGATCGGCGATCCCCACGTTCGGCACATGGGCACGATCGGGGGCTCCATCGCCAACAACGATCCCGCCGCGGACTATCCGGCCGTGGTCCTTGGTCTTGGTGCAACCGTCGTTACCGATCGTCGCTCGATCCCGGCGGACGACTTCTTTACCGGCCTCTTCGAGACTGCGCTGGAAGAAGGGGAGATGATAACCGCGGTGACTTTCGAGGCGCCGGAAAAGGCGGGTTATGCCAAGTTCGACAACCCAGCCTCCCGGTTCGCGATGGCTGGTGTCTTCGTTTCTCGCGGTGCCGATGGGGTGCGTGTTGCCGTGACCGGGGCAGGCGCCGATGGCGTTTTCCGCCATAACGGCATGGAGGCGGCACTCGCTTCATCCTGGTCGTCCGACGCTCTGGCAAACATAGCGGTCGATTCAGCCGGCATGTTGTCTGACTTGCACGCCGATGCCGAATACCGGGCCAATCTCGTGAAGGTAATGGCGAAGCGAGCTATGGCCGCGGCGGGATGAGCCTTGGTTCACGCCGCATTCTGAACAGGGCGGCTTTAGGGCCGCCTTTTTCGTGCCGGCTTGACGCAAATCAAATAATCAGTTTCAGATTTTCGCTAGCTGTTCATTGGAATAATTCAAAAAAGTCGGGCCAAATGCCGCAGGCGGCTTTTATTCTCTCGCAGCAGGGTTGACGAAAAGCGGCCTACAAACCAAAACCAAGCAAGGTTCTGGAGTGTGACATGGATTTCGAGGCGTTTTTCAAGAGCGAGCTGGACGGGCTTCATCAGGAAGGCCGTTATCGGGTGTTCGCCGATCTTGAGCGGCATCGCGGCAATTTTCCGCGTGCCACGCGTCACACCCCCGATGGTCCGAAGGAAGTGACCGTCTGGTGTTCCAACGACTATCTCGGCATGGGCCAGCATCCGGCTGTGATCGCGGCCATGAAGGAAGCCATAGATCACTGTGGCGCGGGTGCGGGAGGCACCCGGAATATCTCTGGCACCACCCACCACCATGTTCTGCTCGAGCGCGAGCTTGCCGATCTGCACGGCAAGGAAGCCGCGCTCGTCTTCACCTCCGGGTACATCTCCAACTGGGCGACGCTCGGCACGCTGGGCGCCAAGATCCCCGGCCTGATCATCTTCTCCGATGCGCTGAACCACGCCTCGATGATCGAAGGCATCCGCTATGCCAAGTGCGAGCGGGTGATCTGGAAGCACAACGATCTGGCCGATCTCGAAGCCAGGCTCGCGGCGGCCGATCTGAACGCGCCGAAGCTGATCGCCTTCGAATCCGTCTATTCCATGGATGGTGATATTGCGCCGATCAAGGAGATCTGCGATCTCGCCGACAAATACGGCGCCATGACCTATCTCGACGAAGTCCACGCGGTCGGTATGTACGGCCCGCGCGGCGGTGGTATTGCCGAACGGGAAGGCCTGATGGACCGCCTGACGGTCATCGAAGGCACGCTCGGCAAGGCATTCGGCGTCATGGGTGGCTATATCGCCGCCTCGGCCGCGCTCTGCGACTTCATTCGCTCCTTCGCTTCCGGCTTCATCTTCACCACGGCGCTGCCGCCGGCGCTTGCCGCGGGCGCGGTCGCCTCGATCCAGCATCTGAAGGCAAGCCCCTTCGAGCGCGTCCGCCATCAGGACCGGGTGCGCAAGCTGCGCGCCATGCTCGACCAGCGCGGCATTCCGCACATGAACAATCCGAGCCATATCGTTCCGGTCTTGGTCGGTGATGCTGCGAAGTGCAAGTGGATCTCGGATATCCTGCTCGATACCTGCAATATCTATGTGCAGCCGATCAACTACCCGACCGTGCCGCGCAAGACGGAACGCCTGCGCATCACACCGACGCCGCTGCATTCGGATGCCGATCTCGAGCATCTCGTCGGCTCGCTGCATCAGCTCTGGTCGCGCTGCGCGCTGGCGCGCCACGTGGCGTGATTAGTCTGAAGGCTCGCCGCCGCCTTCGTCATCCTCGGGCTTGTCCCGAGGATCTAAGCCATTTCAGCACCATCGACGTGGATAGATGCTCCGGACAAGCCCGAGCATGACGGCGGAGTGTTGAATGACGCTCGCAGTTGGAATAGCCGCTTAAGCCACCATCTCTCCCCGCGCGATAACCTCTCTGGCCCGCCGGCGTGCTTCGGCATCGGCGGCAAAGACCTCCTCCATGGTCGAGGCGGCGCTGAACTGCACCATGTCTTCCATCACCCGTTCGACGACATCAGCCATCGAGAGAAAACCGATGCGTCCATCGCAGAAGGCATGGAAAGCGGTTTCTTCCGCTCCGTTCATCACCGCGCCCTGCACGCCCCCGCGCTCGAGTGCCGTCCGCGCAAGTCTGAGCGCCGGAAAGCGGATTTCATCGGGTGCCTCGAAGTCCAGTCGGGCGAGCTTGGCGAAATCGAGCCGTTCCACGTCAAGCTTCGGCCGGTTCGGATAGGTCAGCGCATAGCCGATCGCGGTGCGCATGTCGGGACAGCCGAGTTGGGCCAGCACCGAGCCGTCCGTGTAGCCGACCATGGAATGGATGATCGATTGGGGATGGACGATCACCTCGATCTGTTCGGGACGGAGATCGAAGAGATGTTTCGCCTCGATCATCTCCAGCGCCTTGTTGAACATGGAGGCGCTGCCGATCGAAATCTTCAACCCCATCGACCAATTGGGGTGCGCCCGAGCAATATCGGCCGTCACGCCCGCCATCCGTTCCCGCGTCCAGGTGCGGAACGGCCCGCCGGAAGCGGTCAATACGATACGCTCCACCGCGTGGTGCTGGTCATCCTCGAGCGACTGGAAGATCGCGCTATGCTCGCTGTCGACCGGGATCAGCCGCCCGCCGCCTTCGGCCACCGCCTTCACGAAGAGTTCGCCTGCCGAGACAAGGCATTCCTTGTTGGCAAGCGCGATATCCGCACCGCGTCTTGCTGCGGCCAGCGTGGGAGCAAGGCCGGCGGTGCCGACGATCGCCGCCATCACCCAGTCAGCCTCCATGGAGGCTGCCTCGATCAGCGCTTCGCGCCCCGCCGCAACCTCCGTTCCGCTGCCGGCGAGCGCCTCCTTCAATTCGGCGTAGCGGCTCTCGTCCGCCGTCACCGCCAGCCGGGCGCCTGAGCTGCGAGCCTGCTCGGCAAGCAGCGTGATATTGCTGCTGCCGGTGATCGCGACGACGTCGTAGGCATCGCGCCCGCCGAGCTGGTTGACGACGTCGAGGGTGTTGACGCCGATCGAGCCGGTGGAGCCGAGAATGCTGATGCGACGTTTGTCAGCGGCCATGAAATTCCTCGTTCATGAAACTGCCGCTGGTCTACAAGCGAAAGCGGCGGCTCACAAGAGCAGCCTTGAATTCGATCCGGCTGCGACCATGTGCTGCTTGATCGGCGATCGGGATCGAAGCCAAATAGAGCCATGAGCGAAAAAACGGAAATCAGCGCTACTTGCGCCATTGCTGGAGCCGGGCCGGCTGGGCTGATGCTCGGCTTATTGCTGGCGCGCGCTGGCGTGGATGTCGTCGTGGTGGAAAAGCACGGCGATTTCCTGAGGGATTTTCGTGGCGATACGATCCATCCTTCCACCTTGGAGGTGATGCGCGAACTGGGCCTGATCGAGGAATTCCTGAAGTTGCCGCATACTCGCGCGCCGAAACTCTCGGCCGAAATGGGTGGCCGGACGGTGACGATCGCCGATTTCTCCCGCCTGCCGGTCGGCAATCGTTTCATCGCCTTCATGCCGCAATGGGATTTCCTGAGCTTCCTTGCCGGACAGGCGAAGCTTTATCCGAATTTTCGGCTGGTGATGCAGGCAAGGGTGGATGGGCTCTTGGAGGAAGAGGGGAGAGTTGCCGGCCTTGTCGCCGAGACGCCGGATGGGCCGCTTTCCATCCGCTCCAAGCTGCTCATCGGTGCCGATGGCCGCAATTCCGTCGTGCGCGAAAAGGCCGGGCTTGAAGTTGAAAGCTTCGGAGCTCCGAGCGAAGTCGTCTGGATGCGGCTGTCGAAACAATCGGGTGATCCGCAGGAAGCGATGGGCCATGCCGGCCCGCGCCAGGGTTTCGTGCTGATCGATCGCGGCGATTACTGGCAATGCGGCTATGTCATTCGCCGAAGCACCTTCGCCGAAATCCGCGGGAAGGGGATCGAAGCGTTTCGGCAAATGGTGATCGAGGTTTCGCCCTTGCCGGCGGATCGCGTACAGGAAATCCGCAGCTTCGACGATACGAGCCTTCTGACGGTGCGCATCGATCGATTGAAGCAATGGTGGCGGCCAGGCCTGATCTGCATAGGCGATGCTGCGCATGCCATGTCGCCGATCGGCGGCGTCGGCGTGAATCTCGCGATCCAGGATGCAGTCGCGGCCGCCAATATCCTGTCACGGCCGCTTCGTGAGGGGAGGCTTTCCGATGCGGACCTTGCCGCCGTGGAGAAGCGCCGCGGTTTTCCCACCAGAGCCACGCAGAAGCTGCAATTGATGATGCGGAGCAGCCGTCGCGCCGATCAGGTGGATGAGCGGAAACGCCAAGGGCCGCCGGCTTTCGTCCGCGGCATCGCCCGCTGGCCGTTGCTCGCCCATCTCGCCGGCCGCCTGATCGGCCTCGGCTTTCGCATGGAGCACGTCAGGCCGCGCTGACCATTTTTTTTGCCCAAGCGACCGGTGGCTTTACTGCAGCGTATTGGTCCCGGAGCGAAGTGGCCCCGTGCCGGTATTTACCGCTGCAACTTCCGCGGCCGACGCGCCGGGCAGTTCAGGCCGTCGGATTGGAACTGGAACTATCGACGGCAGGATAGGATCCTCAACCGAAATCGATGTCTCCGCAGGAGATGCAGCAGCCGCAATTGCAGATGTATCGGCCTGTACGGGAGATGATGCCACATCCGTTGCCGGTGAAGCGGTTGGCGCGGTTGCCTGCGCCAGGTCGGTAATCTCCGTCAGGCCCTGGGAGGCCGGTGAGGGCTGAGCAAAGCTCAGAACGTATTCGCCGGATTGTCTTGGGGCGGGGGTTTGCAGATCGCCGTCCCGGCCACGCTTTTCGTAGAAGGCGTTGCCGCCGGCAACGGTCACGTAGTGCATGTTCCGATAGGGAAACTTCAATCCGCTCTGATGAAAGAACATGGCATTCTTCACCTGCGGGTGCCGCTCGCCCCGAAGGATGGCGTCGGCGGCTAGTTCGAGTTCAGGGGCCGTTTCCTCTTCCATTTTCCGCGTCATCACGCCCGGGGCGAATTGTTTCTCCTGGGAAACCACGCCGCAAATCGTGCCGGGATAGGCGCCGGAGGTCAGCCTGTTCATCACCACGCTGCCGACGGCCATGAAGCCGTTCTTGCTCGATCGCTCGGATTCGAAATACATTGCCCTTTTCAGGCATTCGCGGTCGGCGGACGTGTAGTTGTAGACCCGTTTCTTCGAAGCTCCTGCCGGAACGGCGCTTGCCTTGATCGCGTCGGCGTCGATGGAGGAAGTTGTCTGGGATGACGTGCAGCCTGCCAGAAGCAGCAGGCCAGTCAGCAAAGTCAGCCCGCGAATCCGGGCGCAGCGAATCGCCGTCATGAGAATCGTCCCCGCGATAAAATTCCACAAATCACTTCGGCGGGGAAATAATTACTCCACGGTGGAACTTAGATCAAGCCCGCATCCAGTAAGTCGGCGGGGAGGGTGAATTGCGGCGAAAAATCGTTTCTGGAGTGGTGGAAAAGCGGAAGTGCTGCTGTGCTGCGAAGTAGTCACGGGCAAGAGCAGAGGGGCTTTGCAGGTCAGTGATTCACAGGTATTCTGACGGCCTAGGACGTGATTGAGGACCATTCATTTAGGCTGAAGATTTCTCGTGACTCCGTGAGCCGATCCCCGCGATTCGGTGGGAGCCCTCTAGAGACAGCTTGCATCCTGGTCGAAATCAAGGAGCTCATCATGAGCAAATCGGTCCTTTTCTGGCGAGGCGCGGATACCGAAGGCTTGGAGCGCCTGGAGCTTGTTGTGGAGCCCGAGGGAATAAAGGCCACGTCAACCGTCATTTGCCTTCAATCCGGCGGTTGCCGGGTGGATCATCGTTGGCGGCTCGACCCCGATTGGCATGCGCAGTCCGTCGTTGTCGAACGCTGGAACGCGGAGGGCCACGGGATGCTGAGGCTGGAGCGAGCTGGAGCCGGCTGGCAGGTAGACGGCAAGCCGCGGGCCGATCTCGAAGGCGCTGCAGAGCCGGATCTGTCGATCACCCCTTTCTGCAACACTTTACCTATCCGTGAGATGGCGAAGACCGGAAGTGAGAGCTTCACGCTTGACGTCGCCTTCATCGATGGGCCGGCGCTGACTGTTGCGCGTTCAAGGCAGCGCTACGACCGGCAAGGTCCCGGGAAGCTCCGCTATGTCGACCTGGGGCTGTCTTCGGGTTTTGAGGCGGATCTGGTGGTCGACGAAGAGGGATTGATACTGCGATACGAGCATCTCTTCGAGCGGGTGTCGGCATCTGCCTGACATTGCCCGAAGGTTCGCTCGTCAAGGTGAGATAAGATAGCGCCGCAATCGACCAGGGCTTGATGGTGATCCCGGCGCGATTCGAACGCGCGACCCCCAGATTAGGAATCTGGTGCTCTATCCTGCTGAGCTACGGGACCACTTGGCACATCCATACAAAAGGCGTCTGCCGAAGCCAAGTCTTTTCCTCGGCGGATGCCGGGATCACTCGCTCAGCCGCTGTTCGGCCAACCTCACCCAGTAGGAAATGCCAAAGGCGATCGCTTCGTCGTTGAAGTCGTAGCCGGGATTGTGGAGAGGGGCGCTATCGCCGTTGCCGATGAAGATGAAGGCGCCCGGCCGGGCTTTCAGCATATAGGCGAAGTCCTCGCCCGCCATGCTCGGGTCGACGTCGGTGTCGACGTTTGCCGTTCCGGCCACTTCCTGCGCGATACCGGCTGCATGGAGCGTTTCCCGATCGTGGTTCACGGTCACGGGGCAGTTCCGCTCGTATTCGATCGCGGCTTCCGCGCCATGAGCGCCGGCGATACCCGCGACGATCTGGCGGATACGGTTCTCGGCAAGATCACGGATCTCTTCGCTGAGCGTGCGCACCGTGCCGCCGAGCATCGCCTCGTCCGGAATGATGTTGTGGGTGGTGCCGGCATCGAAACGCGTAACCGAGATAACGACAGAGCGCAGCGGATCGGCATTGCGGGCGGCGATCGCCTGCAGGCTGCCGACGATCTGCGACCCGATGAAGATGGGGTCGATCGTCCGGTGCGGCTGAGCGGCATGGCCGCCGCGTCCCTTGACGGTAATGGTGAAGCGGTCGGGGGCGGCCATGATGCCGCCCTTGCGGATCGCGAAACGGCCGACGGGAATTCCGGGCATGTTGTGCATGCCGTAGACTTCCTCGATGCCGAAGCGTTCCATCATGCCGTCCTCGATCATCGCGAGCGCGCCGGCCCCGCCTTCTTCGGCGGGCTGGAAGATCAGCGCCACGGCGCCGTTGAACCGGCGGGTTTCGGAAAGATATCTGGCCGCACCCAGGAGCATGGCCGTGTGCCCGTCATGGCCGCAGGCATGCATCCTGCCGGCCGTATTGGAAGTCCAGGGTTTGCCGGTGATCTCGGTCAGCGGCAAGGCATCCATGTCGGCACGCAGGCCGATGGTGCGGCCGGCCCCTTGTCCGCGGATGATGCCCACGACGCCGGTGCGGCCGATGCCCGTCACGATTTCGTCGATACCGAATTCCTTCAGTTTCGCTGCCACGAAGGCGGCGGTATTTTCGACGTCATAAAGAATTTCAGGGTTTTCATGAAGATATCGTCGCCAGCCGCTGACTTCGTCCTGCAGTTCGGCGGCCCGGTTCAAAATCGGCATATTGTTCCCTTATTTTTCGCTCACGCGGTTATGACTCGTCCTCCCCAGACGATACTGCCCCTCACGATTGACGCAATCAATCTTCTTTGCCATTGCTTGGCCACATAGGCCAACTATCCGCCCTACTCGTTAATCCAGGAACAACGAGGAACTATCTTGCCTCTATCGAAGCCCCGTCTGCCGTCCGCCACTCGGCTGATCTCAGCCTTGACGGCTCTGGCACTCCTTGGCTCCGCCGGCCATGCAGCCGCCAATCCGAAGATCGTGATCGATGTCAGGACAGGCCGTGTTCTTGAACACGAGGATGCCTTCCGGAAATGGTATCCGGCCTCGCTCACCAAGCTGATGACGGCTTATGTGACCTTCAAGGCGCTGAAGAGCGGCCGGCTTTCGCTCGATAGCGAGGTAGTGATGAGCAAGAGGGCGGCCGATCAGCCGCCGAGCAAGATGTATTTCAAGCCCGGCTCCAGGCTCACCATGGACAGCGCGCTGAAGATCCTCCTCGTCAAATCGGCGAATGACGTCGCGGTCGCCGTCGGCGAAACCGTGGGCGGCTCGCTCGACCAGTTCGTGGCGATGATGAATTCTGAGGCTCAGCGCCTCGGCATGACGTCCACGCATTTCATCAATCCGCATGGCTTGCCGGGGCAGGGGCAGTATACGACGGCGCGCGATCTTGCCATCCTGGCGCTGCAGTTGAAGCGCGAATTTCCTGAATTCGCGGGTTATTTCTCGCTCGAAGGCATCAATACCGGCAAGAAGAACTATCCTAATTTCAACATGCTGATCGGCCGTTTCGAGGGTGCGGACGGAATGAAGACCGGCTTCATCTGCGCAGCCGGCTTCAATCAGGTTTCTTCGGCGACCCGCAACGGACGAACAGTGATTTCAGTCGTGCTCGGCTCCGACAGCCTTGCCGGCCGCGCCGACGATTCCGCCGATTTGCTTCAGAAGGGGCTGACGATCGCGGCAAACCGCGGCGTGCCACTTGCCTCGCTTGCTCCCTATGGCGATACCGCCACGATCAACGATCTCAGCGACCAAATCTGCAATCGGGAAGCTGCCAAGGTCCGCAGCGAAGGGCGGGACGATGCCGGTCGCATGGTCGTGCATTCGCCCTATATCAAGGAAATGGCCCGCCCGCCGGTCTATAGCTTCGCCGGGCTCATCCCGGGTCCCGAGACTGTTGCAGGCAACAAGGGCGGGGAAGAGATCGCTAACGTGCCGATCCCCTTGCCACGTCCCACTTTTTGAACGGGAAAGTCCCATGTCTCACCCGCGCGGTCGCATTCCGGTCTCCATTCTCACCGGTTTTCTCGGTGCGGGGAAATCGACCCTGCTCAACCGCATTCTCAGGGACCCGGATACGAGCGACACGGCCGTCATCATCAACGAGTTCGGCGAGGTCGGCATCGACAATTTCCTGGTCGAGACCTCGGGCGACACGCTGGTCGAGCTTTCGAACGGCTGCCTTTGCTGCACCGTGCGCGGCGAATTGGTGGAAACGCTCGCGGGGCTTATGGATAGCATCCAGACCGGCCGGCTGAAGCCGATCCGCCGCGTGGTGATCGAGACGACCGGCCTTGCCGATCCCGCGCCTGTCATGCAGTCGGTCATGGGCAATCCGGTCGTCGCACAGAATTTCGAGCTGGACGGCGTCGTCACCCTCGTGGATGCGGTCAATGGACTTGCCACGCTCGACCGGCACCAGGAAGCCGTGAAGCAGGTCGCGGTTGCCGACCGGCTGGTGATCTCGAAGCAGGCGATGGCGGAAGCCGCGGAAGTTGCCGCCCTGAAATCACGCCTTGCCGCGCTCAATCCCCGCGCACCAATGGTGGATGGCGACCGCGCGGAAGCAGGCACTGCCGCGATCCTCGAAAACGGCCTCTATGATCCGGCCACGAAGATCGCCGATGTCGATCGCTGGCTGCGCGATGAAATCGCGCACGATCACGAGCATCATCATGATGAGGTGCATCACCATGACCACCATCATGAGCATGCTCACGGCCATCACCATCATCACCACGCTCACCATCACCATGACATCAGCCGTCATGGCGAGAACATCCGTTCCTTCTCGATCATCCACGACGAACCGATCGATCCGATGGCGCTGGAAATGTTCGTGGATCTGCTGCGCTCGGCCCATGGAGAGAAGCTGCTGCGCATGAAGGCGGTGGTGGCGCTTGCCGATAATCCCGAGCGGCCGCTCATCCTGCACGGGGTCCAGAGCATCTTTCATCCGCCACAGCGCCTGCCGAAGTGGCCGGAGGGTTCCGACCGGCGCACGCGCATGGTGCTCATCACGCAGGACCTGCCGGAAAGCTTCGTTGCGGATCTCTTCGCCGCCTTTACCGGCCAGCCGCAGGTGGATCGCCCTGACCGGGCGGCGCTGGAGGATAATCCGCTCGCCGTGCCCGGCATGAAGATGTAACTGGATCAGCCTTTCCGGATCAGGAAAAGGTGGCCGGTTTCGGTCTTTTCAGAACGCAAGAGCTCGTGCCCTTCCTGCCGGCAGAAATGCGGGATGTCGATCGCTGCCATCGGATCGCTGGTTTCGATCGCGAGTTCCGTCCCGCTCGGCAGAGTCGTCAGCCGCTTGCGGGTTTTCAAAACCGGCAGCGGGCACTTCAAGCCTCTGAGGTCATAGAGGCTGTCGGCGGGAAAAGTCATTCCTTGGCCCAGAACTTCCAGAAAGGCTTCTTCCTGTCGTCTGGAATCTGCGGCGCGGCATAGGCGAGCGGATTTTGCGCCGGGATCGGTACCGTGGTGGCCGTTCCTTCCGTGTTCGCCACCTGCGTTTCGGCGGGAGCCGGAGCCTGTGCCGGCGCCGGGCTGCCTGCAGCCTGAGGCAGGCGATCCTGCTTCATGCGTTCGGCGGCGGTGCCTGGACGTGAGGATACGGCGGCGACGGCGGTTTGAGCGGATTTGTTGGGAGTTGCCGTGCGCTTCTGCATCAGGGCGGCGAACTCTTCTTCCTTCATCAGCTTACCGGCGGCGAGCGAGGTGCCGGTCGGCGCATAGGCAAGGTCGCGGCCCTTGCGCTTGTCGGCGACGATCGCCTTGCGTTCGGCTTCGCTCGGCTCGTACCAGACCATGCCGTCGAGTTTCTTCACAGCCTTTTCGTAGGCGACGTCGTAGGTTTTTTCATAGGAGGCAAGGGCCATTGCCAGCGCCGGCGGGGTCGACATCGGCGGGCAGGCTTCGGCCGATCCCAGCTTGCCGCTGGCGTCCGTCTGCTGGTTGAAGACATATTTCTTCTCGCAGACATTCACCTCCGGCGGCCGCTTGGTGACCTCGAAGTTATCGTAGCCGACCTTCAGCATCTTCCAGAAGTCATGGTGCTCGCTGTTGCGGTGGCGGGCCATGTTTTCCGCCGTCATGCGGAATGGGAAGGCCTGCAGCTGCACCGATGTCTGGCCGCCTTTGAAGGCGTCTCGCGCAAAGGCATAGATTTCCAGAACCTGCTCGTCGGTCATCGAATAGCAGCCGGAGGAAGAGCAAGCGCCGTGAATCATCAGGTTCGAGCCGGTGCGGCCCATCGCCTGATCGAAGCGGTTCGGAAAACCGGTATTGATGGCGAGATAATATTTTGAATTCGGGTTGAGATGTGCGGGCGTGAGGTTGTAGAAGCCCTCGGGCGCCTGGCGGTCGCCTTCTTTCACCTTGGGGCCAAGCTTGCCGGACCAGGCGCAGATCTGATAGCTCGCGATCACGTCGAATCGATTATCGGCCTTCGCCTTCCAGACCTCGAGAACGCCCTCTTCCTTGAATATGCGGATCATGATCGGCGAGGTGCGCGGCATGTTCTTCTTCTGCATTTCCGCAATCCGGCGGGCAGGCAGAGGATGCTCGACCTTGTTCTTGACGGTGGAGATATCGACCGAATCCAAGGTGTCGTTGCAGCCCGCAAGAGTCGTGGCCAAGAGCAGGATGAAAGCGATATTTTTCAAGCGCATCGGTACAAACCAGTTGGGCTGCGAATAGGTCGGCACGAAACTCGATAATAAAGCGGTAATCTTTATATCGTCTTAACCGCTTGTCCCCGTCTGTCCAGCAAATCGCGACCGCGACTCACTCTTATCAGCAATGTGGCCAAAATTGGCTATTTTTCAGGCGCAGCCTGTTCGAATCAGAGATTCCGGCCGATATCGAGGAATTTCTGCCGCCGCGCGGCGCGCACCTGGTCTCCCGAAAGTTTCCCGAGATCCTGCAGCGCGGAGGTGATTACCTTGCCGGTGGCGGCGATCACGGTCTGCGGATCGCGATGAGCTCCGCCGAGCGGTTCGGGGATGATGTCGTCGATAATGCCGAGAGCCTTCAGATCATCGGAGGTGATCTTCATGTTGGTGGCGGCCTCGCGGGCGCGGGTCGAATCACGCCAGAGAATGGAGGCGGCGCCTTCCGGCGAAATGACGGAATAGATCGCGTGCTCGAGCATGTAGACGCGGTTGCCGGTAGCAATCGCGATCGCCCCGCCCGAGCCGCCTTCGCCGATCACGACGGAAACCATCGGGACCCGCACCGCAAGGCAGGTCTCGGTCGAGCGGGCAATCGCTTCCGCCTGTCCGCGTTCTTCCGCTCCGACGCCGGGATAGGCGCCCGCGGTATCGATCAGCGAGATGATAGGCAGGCCAAAACGGTCAGCCATTTCCATGATGCGGATCGCCTTGCGGTATCCTTCGGGGCGCGGGCTGCCGAAATTGTGCTTCAGCCGCGATTTGGTGTCATGGCCTTTTTCCTGGCCGATCACGGCGACGGCGGTGCCGTTGAAGCGCGCGAGACCTGCCTGGATCGCCGCGTCCTCGCCGAAATTGCGGTCGCCGGCGAGCGGCGTGAAATCGGTGAAGAGCTGTGCGGCGTAATGGACGAAATGCGGGCGCTGCGGATGGCGCGCGACCTGCGTCTTTTCCCAGGCGCCGAGCTTGGCGTAGATTTCCTTCGTCGCCTCGCGAACGCGCGTTTCGAGCCGGTTGATCTCGTCGGAGGTGTCGATGCTCTCGTCCTCGGCCGCGAGTTTCTTCAACTCGTGGATCTTGCCTTCGAGGTCAGAAATTGGCTTTTCGAAATCAAGATAAGTCTGCATGAGATCCGGCTTCCGATCTTTATTATCTCAGGGACGCGGTGTTCCCATTCTTTGTTTGCGGCCTCTAATCCCGGTTTTTGGCCTGTTTTGCAAGAGGGTGGTGCGTTTGCACCAGCTCATGAAGCCTTTCTTCCTGCACATGCGTATAGATCTGGGTTGTGGAAATGTCCGAATGGCCGAGCAGTTCCTGAACCACGCGAAGGTCCGCTCCATTGTGCAGAAGATGGCTTGCGAATGCATGGCGCATCACATGCGGGGAGATTGCGGCGGCTCTAAGTCCGGCTCGCGCGGCAAGTCCCTTCAGGTCTCGGGCAAAGACCTGTCGGGGCAGATAGCCCTCCTTGCCGGAAGAGGGGAAGAGCCAGGGACTATCGGCGATATGCTCCGAGGTCTTCTCTCTTGCCGCGCCATAGTTCCGCATCGCCTCGATTGCCGAGCGGGAGAGCGGCACAAGCCGATCCTTGTTGCCCTTGCCCCGGATCATCAGGAAACGGCCTTCCTGGTCGAGTACTTTCGCCGGCAGGGAGACGAGTTCGCTGACACGCATTCCCGTGGCATACAGCAATTCGAGGAGCGCGAGCATCCTGAGGCGCGAAAGCTGGTCAGGCCCCGGCTCGGCCGCTTCTCGCGCCGCCTGTTCAAGAAGGCGGGTCACGTCGGCTTCGCTCATGATCTTCGGCAGCGCCCTGCCTTTCTTCGGTGCATCGAGAATAGCGGTCGGATCGTCCGTACGCAGCCCCTCGGCATAGAGGAACTTGTAGAATTGTCGCATCGCCGAAAGCCGCCGCGCCTGGGATGATGCGGCAAATCCCTGCCTTCCCAGATGAGCGAGATAGGCGGAGAGATCGGCGCTCTCGGCATTGAGCGGCGAGGTCTTGCGATTGACGAGAAAGGAATGCAGGTCTTCCAGGTCGTGCTCGTAGGAGGCAAGCGTATTGCCCGCCGCACCGCGCTCGGCGCTCATCATCTCCAGAAAAGCTTCGATATGGGCGCGGGAAAGATCGGCCATGAGCCACTCACTCCTTTGCCGGCGGGTTGAGCCGCTCCGAGGGCACCCGCACGGTTACGTCCCGCTCGCGCGGCTCGACGAGCATCACCAGGGCCTGCATGCTTCCATAGATCAGGCCGGCGATCGCCGCGAGCACGAACAGGAAGCGAAAGAGGGTGGGCATGCGCGGGCTTTCTTCGGCGTTTCCGGAACGTTGACCGCCGACTATATGCGGAAAGCCTCGCAAGTGCGCAAGAAGCTACCCTTGACGCTGCCGGTGCATTTGTCGATACCGTTTTTTGAAACGGAACCGGACAATGAACGAAGCTGCAACATCCGTCGCCCAAAACCTGAGCGAACAGGCGCGCGCTGCGCTCGGCAAGCGCAACCTCGTCTTCGTCGGTCTCATGGGTGCCGGCAAATCGGTGATCGGCAGGCTCGTCGCCCAGGCGCTTTCGATACCGTTCATCGATACGGATGCCGAAATCGAGCGGGTTTCGCGCATGACGATCAGCGAGCTGTTCGCCGCCTATGGGGAGCAGGAGTTCAGGGCGCTGGAGACCCGGGTGATCGAACGGCTGCTGAAGGGCGGACCGCGGGTCGTCTCCACCGGCGGGGGCGCTTTCATCAACGAGAACACAAGGCGGCAGATCAAGCTCGGCGGTGTCTCGATCTGGCTGAAGGCCGATCTCGACATTCTCTGGGAGAGGGTGAGCAGGCGCGACCACCGGCCGCTTCTGAAAACCGAGAACCCGAAGCAGACGCTCGAGAACCTGATGATCCAGCGCTATCCGATCTATGCGGAGGCGGATCTCACGGTCGAGTCGGAAGACGTCCGCAAGGACGTCATGGTCAAGAATGTGTTGGCGGCCGTCGTAGGCCTTGCCGGCGAAGGTGAGAGACGATGAACATTTCCTCCCGGCATCCGGAACGTCTGGTGCATGTGCCGCTCGGCGAGCGCGCCTATGATATCCTCATCGGCCCTGGGCTGATTTCGCGGGCCGGCGGAGAGATCACCACGCGGCTGAAAGGCCGCCGCGCAGCCATCGTCACCGACGAACATGTGGCGCCGCTTTATCTCGAAGCTCTCATGGACAGCCTGCAAACGGACGGTATCGAAGCGGTTTCGCTGACGCTGCCGGCGGGCGAGAAGACCAAGAGCCTGGAGCATCTGGCGACCGTGACCGACATGGTGCTGTCGGCCCGCATAGAGCGCAACGATGCGGTGATCGCGCTCGGCGGCGGCGTGATCGGCGATCTCGCTGGGTTTGCGGCCGGCATCGTGCGCCGCGGCGTCCGTTTCGTGCAGATTCCGACCTCGCTCCTGGCGCAGGTCGATTCCTCCGTCGGCGGTAAGACCGGCATCAACAGCCGCCATGGCAAGAACCTGCTCGGCGTCTTCCATCAGCCGGATCTCGTGCTTGCCGATACGGCTGCGCTCGACAGTCTCTCCGAGCGCGAATTCCGTGCCGGCTATGCCGAGGTGGCGAAATACGGGCTGATCGACAAGCCGGATTTCTTCGCCTGGCTCGAGAAGAACTGGGGCCAGGTCTTTGCCGGCGGGCCGGAGCGGATCGAGGCGATCGCGGTAAGCTGCCAGGCCAAGGCGGACGTGGTAGTGGAGGACGAGCGGGAGACCGGAAGGCGCGCACTCCTCAATCTCGGCCATACCTTTGGGCATGCGCTGGAAGCGGCGACGGAATATGACAGCCGCCGTCTGGTACATGGGGAAGGGGTCGCGATCGGCATGGTGCTCGCTCACCAGTTCTCCGCGCGGCTGAACCTCGCAAGCCCGGACGATGCCGAGAGAGTCGCAGCTCACTTGAAAGCCGTCGGCCTTCCGACTTTGATGAGCGACATTCCCGGCAAGCTGCCGCCGACCGAAAAATTGCTCGACGCGATCGCGCAGGACAAGAAGGTCAAGGGCGGTAAGCTCACCTTCATTCTCACCCGCGGCATCGGCCAGTCCTTCGTTGCCGACGACGTTCCTGCTTCGGAAGTTCTGAGTTTCCTGGAGGAAAAGCGGCCGAAATGACATCTGCAGGAGGTTTCCTTTCACGCTTCGTCAACGCGCTGATCCGCGGTCTCCTGCGCTCGTCGGGCACGCGCCTTTCTCCGGAAACCCTGGCGCGTTCAAGCCACGACGATTTGCACGAGGCGCTCGATCTCATTCATCGCGAGGGTAATTTCGACAAGTCCGCCGACCGCGACCGCCTAAGCGGCCTTTTCGATCTGGAGGAGCTGGAAGTCTCCGACGTCATGCGTCACCGCACCGCCATGCGGGCGGTCAATGCAGACGATCCGCCCGAAGTGGCTGTCCGCACCATCCTTGAAAGCCCCTATACCCGCATGCCGCTCTGGCGGAACTCGACCGAAAACATCATCGGCGTGATCCATGCCAAGGACCTTCTGCGCGCGCTTGCGGAGCCGGGAGTCGAGCCCCAGACATTGGACATCGTGAAGCTGGCGCAGAAGCCCTGGTTCGTGCCCGACAGCACCAGCCTCAAGGATCAGCTCAACGCCTTCCTCCGGCGCAAGGTGCATTTCGCCGTCGTTGTGGACGAGTATGGCGAGGTGCAGGGCATCCTCACGCTGGAGGATATCCTGGAGGAGATCGTGGGCGACATCGCCGACGAGCACGACATCGACATCCAAGGCGTTCGCCAGGAGGCCGATGGCTCGATCGTGGTCGATGGCTCGGTGCCGATCCGCGACCTCAACCGCGCTCTGGACTGGTCGTTGCCGGACGAGGAGGCGACCACGATCGCCGGCCTCGTCATCCACGAATCGAAGCTCATTCCGGAAGAGCGCCAGGCCTTCACCTTCTACGGCAAGCGCTTCATCGTCATGAAGCGGGAGAAGAACCGCATCACCCGATTGCGCATCCGGCCGGCGGAAGAGGCCACGCTGCCTGGGGAGTAGCCGTTTTTTCTTCCTCGGCAGCACTCGCGAGACTTGGCTGCCGAGAGAGGAATCCCATATATGTCCTCGTGCTACCACCGCGTCGCTTCGCCGGGTGCCGCCGCCTCGACCGCGAGAGCATGAAGGCCGGCGTCGAATTCTTCCTTCAGGAGCGCATTCACCGTCCGGTGCCGTTCAAGGCGGCTCAGGCCTTCGAACTTCTTCGAAACGATGCGCACCCGCATATGCGTCTCGCCGTCTCCCGTCATGCTCGGCTGATGGCCGGCATGCTGGCTGCTCTCGTTGATGACGATCAGGCGCTCGGGTTCGAGTTCTTCGGCCAGCCGGGCTTCGATGCGTGCTTTGACGGACATTTCGGTCTCCGTTGCGTCGCGAAAGGGGCAACCCAAAAACCAGTAAGAAAGCACTTTGTCAATTCTTGTCGTGCCCATGCCGGCAACCCATAATGAGGGCCTTATGAAGCTCGACTCCAAATATTTCGACCGCATCCGGACCCGCCGGAAAAGGGAGCAGGAAACCGTGGCCCAGGCCCCCACCTGCCAGTGGGACGGCTGCGACAAGCCCGGTGCTCATCGCGCCCCCGTCGGGCGCAATGCGGAGGGCCAGTTCTTCCTGTTCTGCTTCGAGCACGTCAAGGAATACAACAAGGGCTACAATTACTTTTCCGGCCTTTCAGACAACGAGATCGCCCGCTACCAGAAGGAAGCAATCACCGGTCATCGGCCCACCTGGACCGTCGGCGTCAACAAGGCCGCCAAGGATGCGCCGCTCCATTCCACGGCACGCTCCGGGTCTGCCTATACGCAGCAGCGCTACAAGGATCCGTTCGGCTTCGTGTCGCAGGCGCGAGCAGGTGGCGGCGGACGCTTCCAGACGCAGGGCCGCAAGCTGAAGGCGCTGGAGGCAAAGGCCTTCGATACGATGGGGCTTGCCGCCAGCGCGACATCGTCCGAAATCAAGAGCCGCTACAAGGAACTGGTCAAGAAACACCACCCGGATGCCAATGGCGGGGATCGTGGATCGGAGGAACGTTTTCGCGCTGTGATCCAAGCATATCAGTTGTTGAAGCAAGCCGGTTTCTGCTAAGCGATAGAATGAAAGCGGAATGGAATTGCGGCCGGGCGGCGGTCCGTGCCTTGGAGAGATGATGAGTAAGATTGATCTTGATATTTCCAACCTTCCCGACACCACCGTTTCAGTACGGGAAGTCTTCGGCATCGATACCGACCTCAGGGTCCCGGCCTACAGCAGCGGCGACCCCTATGTGCCCGATCTCGATCCCGATTACCTTTTCGACCGCGATACCACGCTTGCGATCCTGGCGGGCTTCGCCCATAACCGCCGCGTCATGGTGTCGGGCTTTCACGGCACCGGCAAATCCACGCATATCGAGCAGGTCGCCGCGCGGCTCAACTGGCCTTGCGTGCGCGTCAATCTCGACAGCCATGTCAGCCGTATCGATCTCGTCGGCAAGGATGCGATCGTTCTGAAGGACGGCAAGCAGGTCACCGAGTTCAAGGACGGCATCCTGCCCTGGGCCTACCAGCACAATGTCGCGCTCGTGTTCGACGAATACGATGCCGGCCGCCCTGACGTGATGTTCGTCATACAGCGGGTGCTGGAATCCTCCGGCCGCCTGACGCTTCTTGACCAGAGCCGCGTCATCCGCCCGCATCCGGCATTCCGGTTGTTCGCGACCGCCAATACCGTCGGCCTCGGCGATACGACGGGTCTCTATCACGGCACGCAGCAGATCAACCAGGCGCAGATGGACCGCTGGTCGATCGTGACCACGCTGAATTATCTGCCGCACGAGAAGGAAGTCGATATCGTCGCCGCCAAGGTGAAGAGCTTCGGCGCGACGGCGGAAGGCCGCGAAACGGTTTCCAAGATGGTGCGCGTTGCCGATCTGACCCGTTCGGCCTTCATCAACGGCGATCTCTCGACCGTCATGAGCCCGCGTACCGTCATCACCTGGGCCGAGAATGCGGAGATCTTCGGTGATCTCGCCTTTGCCTTCCGCATCACCTTCCTCAACAAGTGCGACGAACTGGAGCGCACGCTGGTTGCCGAACAGTATCAGCGCGCCTTCGGTGTCGAACTGAAGGAAAGCGCCGCCAGTATCGTACTGAGCGCATAAGGAATACGGCATCGCAAATGGCAGGCCGCGGAGACAATTCGAGAACTAAGGCCGGCGGACCGGTCGATACCGAGCCGTTGCGTCAGGCGATAACCGGCTGTGTCCGGTCGATTGCCGGCAGTGGCGAGGTGGAGGTCACTTTCGCTAACGAGCGGCCGGGGCTTGCGGGCGAACGCGTCCGCCTGCCGGAAATCTCCAAGAGGCCGACGGCCCATGAGCTCGCGGTAACGCGCGGCCTCGGCGATTCGATGGCGCTGCGCCTTGCCTGCCACGACACCAACCTGCATGCCAGCCTCTCGCCTCAAGGGACCGACGCCCGCGTCATCTTCGACGCCGTGGAGCAGGCGCGCGTGGAGTCGATCGGCGCCAACCGGATGGCCGGCGTTGCTGCCAACCTCAACTCCATGCATACGGAGAAATACGCCAAGGCGAATTTCTCCGGCATCGAGCGCCAGGAGGATGCGCCGGTCGGCGAGGCCGTTGCCATGCTGGTGCGCGAAAAGCTGACCGGCGTCAGTCCACCGGAAAGTGCCGGCAAGGTGCTCGATCTGTGGCGCCCCTTCATCGAGGAAAAGGCCGCCGGCGATCTCGACAACCTGAAGAACGTCATCGACGACCAGCAGGCCTTTGCCCGTCTGGTCCGGCACATGCTTTCCTCGATGCAGATGGCCGAGGACCTCGACGGCGAGGATACCGAGCCCGAGGAGATGGAAAATCCGAGCGAGGAGGATCAGCCTAGCAGCGGCGAGACCGAAAACGAGGAAGTCGAGGAAGAGGCGGGGTCCGACGCCGCGCCGGCCGAGCAGAGCGAAGCCGCCGACGAGGAACTCGACGAAGGCGAGATGGATGGCGCCGAAATGTCGGACGACGACATGTCGGACGACGACGCCGATCACTCCGAAACGCCGGGTGAGACCCGCCGTCCGAACAGCCCCTTCGACGATTTCAACGAGAAGGTCGACTACAAGATTTTCACGCAGGAATTCGACGAGGAGGTCCTCGCCGAGGAGCTTTGCGACGAGACCGAACTCGACCGGTTGCGGGCCTTCCTCGACAAGCAGCTCGCCCACCTGCAAGGAGCGGTGGGACGTCTTGCGAACCGCTTGCAGCGCCGCCTGATGGCGCAACAGAACCGTTCCTGGGACTTCGATCTGGAAGAAGGCTACCTCGATCCGGCGCGGCTTTCCCGCCTCATCATCGATCCCATGCAGCCGCTCTCCTTCAAGAAGGAGCGCGACACGCAGTTCCGCGACACTGTGGTTTCGCTCGTCATCGACAATTCGGGCTCGATGCGCGGGCGGCCGATCACGGTCGCGGCCACCTGCGCGGACATTCTTGCCCGCACGCTGGAACGCTGCGGCGTCAAGGTCGAAATCCTCGGCTTCACCACCAAGGCGTGGAAGGGCGGGCAATCGCGCGAGAAGTGGCTCGCCGGCGGCAAGCCCGGCACGCCCGGCCGTCTCAACGACCTGCGCCACATCGTCTACAAGTCGGCCGATGCGCCCTGGCGGCGCTCGCGGCGCAATCTCGGCCTGATGATGCGCGAGGGGCTGCTCAAGGAAAACATCGACGGCGAAGCTTTGATGTGGGCGCATCAGCGCCTCATTCACCGGCGCGAGCAGCGCAAGATCCTCATGATGATCTCGGATGGCGCGCCGGTGGACGACTCGACGCTGTCGGTCAATCCCGGCAACTATCTGGAGCGGCACCTGCGTGCGGTGATCGAGCAGATCGAGACGCGGTCTCCTGTCGAGCTGCTGGCGATCGGCATCGGGCACGACGTGACCCGTTACTATCGCAAGGCGGTGACGATCGTCGATGCGGATGAGCTTGCCGGCGCCATGACCGAGCAGTTGGCCGCTCTTTTCGAGGAAAATGCCGCCCGGCAGGGCCGCGCGCGCCGGGCAGGATAATGGCCGCATCCAGGGCCGTTCCCTTGCGGTTTGCGGTCTGCGCCGCGCTCTTGTTCTGTGGCACGGCATCGCCCCTGGCTCCCGCGATGGAGTTTTCGCCCGTCACGGCGAGGCCTATCACGACCTTCAAATCCGGTTCCGAGCAGCGGGAGTTCGGCAAGCTCGAATTCCTGGGAGGGATTGATTTCCGCTCGTCTGACCCGAGGGTCGGCGGTATATCCAGCGTCCGGTTTCGCGCCGATGCCCGATCCTTCGTCGCCATCTCGGACAATGGCGATTGGATCACCGGTTCGATCGTCAGAAACGCCGAGGGCAGGCTTACAGGTCTCAGCGAGGTTCGCGTGGCCCCGATGATCGACGCACGAGGCTACAGGAAGATCTCCAAGTCCGAAATGGATGCGGAAGGGCTTGCCCTCCGGCAAGGTGAGGCGATCGTGAGCTACGAGGGCCGTCACCGGATCGACATCTACCCCGACCCGGGCTTCCAGATCTCAAGGCCATCGAAGTCCATGGATTTCGTCATTCCCCGGGAGGAGCTCAGGGGGAATGGAGGCTTGGAGACGGTGGCGGTCTCGCCTGTCGACGGCCCGCTTGTAGGAGCGGTGGTGACGATTGCGGAGAGAAGCATCGATACCGACGGCAATCTGTTTGCTGCCGTTCTCGAAGGGCCGCTCAAGGGCATTTTCAAGGTGGCGAGGCACGATCCCTTCGACGTGACGGATGGCGTATTCCTGCCGAATGGAGACCTTCTCCTCTTAGAGCGGAGCTTCAGCTTCACGAGCGGCGTCGGCATGCGGCTGCGCAGGATCAAGGGCGACAGCATCCGCCCCGGCGCGCTGGTGGATGGCGAGGTGCTTCTCCAGGCGGACATGGGTTACGCAATCGACAATATGGAAGGGCTGGATATCATCGAAGGCCCGGACGGATCGACGCGCATCATCCTTGTCTCGGACGACAACACATCCTTCCTGCAGCGCAATCTGATGCTGGAATTCCGCCTGACGGAATGATCAGCCGGCAGGCGGAGGGGATCAGGCCGCCTTTGTCGGCGGCATCGGCTTCAGCACGCTCATCAGCGCGCCATAGGGCATCAACAGCACGACACCCGCCAGAATCTTCACGCCGAGATCGCCCAGCGCCCAGGAAATCCAGCGCGGCGCTTCCGTGGCGAATATGCCGAGGACCGGCGCCCATTCGATCGCGAACTCGTCATTCGGACCGATGAAGACGAAGAAGGATGCGAAGGCAAGCGAGAAGAACAGCGCCGTGTCCATGATGGAGCCGAGGACGGAACCCGCGAGCGGCGCGTGCCACCAGGTCTGCCGGCGCAGCCTGTTGAAAACCGAGATGTCGAGCAGCTGGCCGATCAGGAATGCGGTTCCGGAGGCGACCGCGATACGCGGCATGGCCGTCCAGAACGAAAGAATCACGCCGGCCACGAAACCCGCGAATACCACGCGGCGGGCAATTGCAGGCCCGAACTGGCGATTGGTGAGATCGGTGACGAGGAAGGCGACCGGGTAGGTGAAGGCACCCCAGGTCAGAAGGTCGCCGAGCTGGATGCCGAGGAACGAGCCCGAAAGCGGGAACTGCACCAGGAAGTTCGAGGCGACGACGACGGCCGTCATCAGGGCTGCGTAGATTGCGGTATAGCGGGCGTATCGCATTTTTTTATCCTGGGAGATGCCACCAGTTGGAGTTCTATGAAGCCTCAAGAGAAAAGGCTTGCCCGGAATATCCGTTCAAGCCTTCTTCAAGAGCCGGATGTGAGACGTGAAGCTCAGGCGGCTTCAGCGGTCTTCTTGACGATCTGGCGGCGCAGCAGGCGAGCGCGCATCGACAGTTCGTTTTCATGGGCCTTCAGCAGGAAAGCGTCGAGACCGCCGCGATGCTCCACCGAGCGCAGGGCATGGGCGGATACGCGCAGGCGGTAGCGCTGGCCGAGGACGTCGGAAATCAGGGTAACCTGGCACAGGTTCGGCAGGAACCGGCGGCGGGTCTTGTTGTTGGCGTGGCTTACATTGTTGCCGGTCTGAACGCCCTTGCCGGTCAGTTCGCACACACGGGACATGGATACACCTTTGTTCTTATTCAATCGAATGGTACTTCCGGACAATGTCCGGTGCGCCGATCCAATTGGTCCTGATTGGAAAGTTGGGCTCCCTATAGTCAGTGAGGTTCCCCTCGTCAAGCCAAAATCCGTCTTCGGGTCTGGCAAGCCTTCCCTTCATCCCCGGATAAGCCGCTATTTTCTTGCCATAGTGCAGGCTCTATATGGTTGTAAAGGGCGGTTCCTCCGCTTGAAGTCAGGCAGGTGGCCATCATGGTTCTTCGCGCTCGTTCCGTTCTCGCCCTCGTCGTGGCCGTGGCTCTCGCGCCCGTTTCGGCCGGCACGGCCGAAATCCGCCATGTGAGCGAATACGATATCTCTCTTGGCGTCCTGCCGATTGCGAAGGCCTCCTTCGCCAGCGAATTCGGCAGCAGCGACTATAAGATTTCCGGCACCTTCAGGTCATCCGGTCTTGTCGATATCATCACGAGGATCTCGGCCCAGACGACCGTGAGCGGCAGAAAGCGCGGGGATCGGCTGGAGGCGCAGCGTTACAATCTCGTCTACCGCAACGGCAAGCGCACCCGCATCTACGATGTCACCTACCGCAACGGCAATGTTACGGAGACGACGGTAAAGCCCGAGCCGAGGCGACCGGAGAATTGGGTTCCGGTGACGGAAAAGGACCTGCAGGCGGTGCTCGATCCTCTGAGCGGCCTCGTCTTCCCGGCGGATGCGAAGGTCTGCCCGAACCGGCTGCCGATCTATGACGGCGAATCGCGCATGGATCTCGTCCTCACGCCGAAGGGAACCAGGCAGTTCTCCACCAAAGGCTTCAAGGGAGAAGCCATCGTCTGCGATATTCGCTATGTGCCGAAGTCGGGTTACCGGCAAGGCCGGAGCGATATCGAGTTTCTGCGCAAGACGTCGATGGAAATCTGGTTTGCCAAGGCCCAATCGGTGAATGTATATGCTCCTGTCTATGCCCGCATCCCAACGAGGATGGGGCAGGTTTACGTGACGGCCGTCAAATACGGGGACTGACGCCCGTCACGATGTCGAGGGGGGCAAAGTTGAAAATCCGAGGCACCTTGATCGGCTTCACGGCGATCCTCATGTGGTCGCTGCTGGCATTGATGACGGCTGCCTCCGGCAAGATGCCGCCATTCCAGCTTTCGGCCGTCACCTTTGCGATCGGCAGTCTTCCCGGCATCATCCTGTTTCTCTTGAAGCCGCAGCGCATCGCGCTCCTTCGCCAGTCGCCGAAGGTCTGGCTCACCGGTATCGGCGGATTGTTCGGCTATCATTTTCTCTATTTCACCGCGCTCAGGAATGCGCCGGCTGTCGAAGCCGGGCTCATCGCCTATCTCTGGCCGCTCTTGATCGTCGTCGGCTCGGCGCTGCTGCCGGGCGAGAGGCTGCGCTGGTATCACGTCGCCGGCGCGCTGGCGGGCCTTGCCGGCACGGTGACGATCGTCTCGCGAAACGGCCTGTCCTTCGACGATGCCTATGCGGTCGGATACGGCGCAGCCTTCCTCTGCGCCTTCACCTGGTCAGGCTATTCGCTGCTGACGCGCCGGTTCGAGCGCGTTTCGACGGATGTCGTGACGGGTTTCTGCCTGGCGACCTCGGTTCTCTCGCTCGCCTGCCATCTGGCTCTGGAAACCACCGTCTGGCCGGAGAATGGCGGTGAGTGGCTGGCGGTCGTGGGGCTCGGCCTCCTGCCGGTCGGAGCGGCCTTCTATGCATGGGACTACGGCGTGAAGAACGGTGATATCCAGATCATCGGCGCGGCAAGCTATGCGGCGCCGCTTCTCTCGACGCTCATCCTTGTCGCTTCCGGCTTTGCGGAGGCCGATTGGCGCATCCTGGTCGCATGCCTGCTGATCACCGGCGGCGCGGTGCTGGCGGCGCGGGACATGCTGCGGCCGAGGCGGGCGGAGACAGTCTTGGTGGAATAGGGCGCATCCGGGGGGCGGATGTGTTTGGGGGGACATCGTGGATTTTCTGGCTCTGGCGGTGCTTGCCGCCTCAATCGTGCTTGCGCTCGGTTATTTCCGTTGGCTGGAAAGGCCGGCGAGCCATTACCGCGCGATATTCAAGACGCTTCCGGTCCTCCTGCTCGCAGGCTATGCCGCCCTTTCGGGTGCGCCCGCATTGTTGCTCGCCGCCCTGCTGCTCGGTGCCATTGGGGATGCCTTTCTCGCCTATGACGGTAAGCCCGCCTTCATCCGCGGCCTTGCGGCATTTCTTCTTGCCCATCTCGCTTATGTCGGGCTCTTCTGGCCGGCGCTCGAACCCGAAATCATCATCACCGAGGCCTGGCGCTATGCCGCCGCCTGGACGCTCGTCATCGTATTTTCCATGATGCTCTTCGTACTGTGGAAGCCGGCGGGCGCGCTTGCTCCGCCGGTCGCAGCATACGCGCTGGCGATCATCGCCATGGCGCTCTCTGCGCTTGCGGTGGGCGGGGTCTCGCTTTTTGCCGGAGCGGCGCTTTTTACCGTTTCGGATATGGCGCTGGCGATCCAGACCTTCCTTGTCGGCCCAAAGTCACCTGCGGCGGGAAAGCTGAGGCCGTTGATCTGGGGCAGCTATTACGCCGCCCAATTGATCCTGACGCTCGCGATCGCCGGCCTTCCTCTACTCGCCGGCTGACGGCTCCCAGCCGGGAGGGGCCATTTCGAAACTCGAGAATTCGAAGCCGGGCGCCACCGTGCAGCCGACCAGCGTGAAACTGCCCGCCGGTTCCGCCGATTGCCATGCGTCTGCCGGAACGACCGCCTGCGGGCGCTCGCCCTTCGTCAGATCAATGCCGAGCGTCACCGTTTCGATATTCCGCCCGTCCCTGGAGATGCGCAGGAGCAAGGGATCGCCCGCATAAAAATGCCAGACCTCCGCCGCGTCCCAGACGCGATGCCAGTGGGATCGTTCGCCGGCCTGCAGCAGATAGTAGATTGCGGTCGAAGGGCCTCGGTCGGTGCCATTCCCGTCGCGAAACGTCTGCACATACCAGCCTCCTTCCGGATGAGGCTGCAAGCCAAGCGTGCGGATGATCTCCTCGGCCTTCGAATTCGAAAGAGACATGGTGTTTTCCTGTGATGAGCAGACGACCTAGAAATTGTCCTTGCGCTTGCGGATTTCGGCGAAGACTTCTTCATTGGTCTTCGATTCCATCACAAGGTTGCGGCGGATGGCCGGGTCGTTGGCCCGCAGGAAGGGATTGGTTTCCTTCTCCAGCCCCATCATCGTCGGGATGGTGAACTTGCCTTCGGCGCGCTGAGCCTCGATCTCCGCCGCCCGCGCCTTCAGGCGTTCGTTGCCGGGATCGACGGTGAGCGCGAACCTGGCATTGGAAAGCGTATATTCGTGGCCGAAATAGATCGCCGTCTCGTCCGGCAGCACGGCGAGCTTCTGCAGCGAATGCCACATGTCAGCGGCGGGGCGCTCGAACAGCCGCCCGCAGCCAAGCGCAAAGAGTGTGTCGGCAGCAAACAGGAGCTTGTCGTCGGGAAAATGGTAGCAGATATGGCCGGCGGTATGCCCGGGCGTCTCGATGACCCTCACCAGATGCTCGCCGAACTGGAACTCGTCTCCATCGGCCATGGTCTTGTCGAGGCCGGGGATGGCGACTGCCTCGTTGAACGGCCCGATGATTTCGAGATGGAACCTTTCCTTCAGCGCGAGATTGGCCTCGACATGATCGGTGTGGTGATGGGTGGTGAAAATGTGGGTGATCTTCCAGCCGCGCCGGTCCGCGGCCTCCACAATGGGTTTTTCCTCGGGAGCGTCGATGGAGGCCGTCAGCCCGCTTTCGGGGTCATGCACCAGGACGCCATAGTTATCGCTTCGACATGAAAAGACTTCGATTTCCAAAGGTTTCATCAGAGGCCTCGTATTTTCCGAAAATGTGTTTGGAAACAATGTAGGGGGTTGCGCTTTGAAGTCCAACCACTCTCTGATAGCATTGAAAACAGAGACCCTATCAATGCACACCGATATCGTTGATCTCCGTGAATTCTACCACTCGCAGCTCGGACGCTTTGCCGAGCAGTCGATCCTGATGGCGCTTTCCTCCCTCTGGGCGCGGTTGCCGGAGGAGCGGCTGGTGGGGCTCGGCTATGCGGTTCCCTATCTCGAACGGTTCCGTGCGGATACGGAGCGCAGCTTCGCCTTCATGCCGGCAGGCCAGGGGGCGGTGAACTGGCCTGTCGGCGAGCTTTCCTCAACAGCCCTCGTCTTCGATGAGGAGCTGCCGTTGCCGGACTCGTCCATCGACCGCGTGCTGATGGTGCATTCGCTGGAATTTGCCGAAAATCCTCGTGAGACGCTGAAGGAAGTTTGGCGGGTGCTAGCGCCCGGCGGACGCCTCGTCATCGTCGTGCCGAACCGCCGCGGTGTATGGGCCCGCATGGAGCACACGCCCTTCGGTTCCGGCCGGCCCTATTCGCGCGGGCAGCTCACCTCCCTGCTCAGGGAGGCGAACTTCACGCCCGGCGCCAGCGCCGAGGCGCTGTTCTTCCCTCCCTCGAAGATCCGCGCGGTGTTGAAGCTCCGGCACGGTTTCGAGAGGATGGGGCGCAGGTTTTGGCCGGTCTTTTCCGGTGTGATCGTGGTGGAAGCCCAGAAGCGGCTTTATCAAGGCCTGCCCGTTGCCTCCCGCGCTTCGCGCCGGGTCTTCGTGCCGGTACTTGCGCCGCAGGGCGTGCCGACCACTCGCAGCCGCTGATCACGGCTCGAGATCGAAGATCCCGAGCGGCTGACCGTGCATGGCGAAGGGCACCGATTCGTGCGTATGGACGATCAGCCAGCGGCCGTTCTCTCGGGCAAAGGTGACCGTCAGGCGAAACCAGAAGCTCTGCTTGCCCTGGTCGATTTTTTGGCCGCCGAGCTTGGCGAGAGCGCTGCACCAGCCGATGTCGCCCCCGACGCGCAGGTCGGTATTCGTGATCTCGAAATCGAGGTCGCCCTCCCAGGTATCGAGCCAGGCCTGCAGGCCGGCCCTGTCGTTTCCGCTTTCCTCCAGGGGAGGGGCAAGGGTGAATTGCCGGATCGTCGCGGACTGGCATCCGATGATCGCATCGGCATTTTTCGTGCGTAGGGCCTCCGCCCAATTTCCCAACAGCGCTTTGACATCCTCGTAGTCGCCAATGCTCATTGCTCTGCTCCCTTGACGTTTTGAACAAGTTGAAGACGTTTGGCGCGATTGCGTTCCGACAATTTCGCTTCAAACAATCTGATCGCATCCATAAACGGGCTACCCTCGACAAAGGGTTCTTTCGGCTTTAATGCCACTGGATCAACTGCCGTCCTGGTATTCCAAAAGGTCGATCGATGAGCATCGTCATGAATGAGCCCGCTCCGCGTCCGGGTGTCCTGGATATCGCCGCCTATGTTCCGGGTAAGGACCACGCGCCGGGCGTGGCGCGCGTCTTCAAGCTCTCCGCCAACGAAACGCCGCTCGGGCCGAGCCCGAAGGCGCGTGAGGCCTTCCGGCATGCGGCCGACCATCTGGAGCTTTATCCGGACGGACAGGCCAGCGAACTGCGCGAGGCGATCGCCGCCGTTCACGGGCTCAACCCCGCCAATATCATGTGCGGCAACGGATCGGATGAATTGCTCGGTCTGCTTTGCCATGTCTATCTCGGTGCCGGTGACGAGGCGATCATCACCGAACATGGCTTTCTGGTCTACAAGATCCAGATCATGGCCGCCGGCGCCGCTCCGGTCACGGTGAAGGAGAAGGATTGCACGGTCGATATCGATGCGATCCTTGCCGCGGTCACGCCCAGGACCAAGATGGTCTTCATCGCCAATCCGGGCAACCCAACGGGCACCTATGTGCCGGTTTCGGAAATCCGCCGCCTGCATGCCGGCCTGCCGAAGCACGTCATCCTCGTGCTGGATGCGGCCTATGCGGAATATGTCCGCCGCAATGATTATGAGGCGGGGCTGGAGCTCGTTTCGGGCAACCGCAACGTCGTCATGACCCGCACCTTTTCCAAGGTCTATGGGCTTGCCGCACTCCGCATCGGCTGGATGTACGGCCCCGCCGGCATACTCGACGCGCTGAACCGCGTGCGCGGCCCCTTCAACATGAACGCGCCCGCGATCGCTGCAGGTGCTGCCGCGATCCAGGACCAGGCCTTCATCGAAAAGGCGGTCGAATATAACAATCTCTGGATCGGCAAGCTGACGCAGGCCTTCGAGGCGATCGGTCTTGCGGTTACGCCGTCGGTCACCAATTTCGTGCTGATCCACTTTCCCGAGGTCGAAGGCAAGCGCGCGGCGGATGCGGATGCCTTCCTCACCAGCCGCGGCTATATCCTGCGCGCCGTGAAAGGCTACGGCTTTGCCAATTCGCTGCGCATGTCGGTCGGTCCGGAAGAGGCCAATCGCGGCGTCATCGAAGCGCTCGGCGAATTCATGGGAAAAACGGCATGAGTGAACCGCATTTCGAGCGGATCGCGCTGATCGGGATCGGCCTTATCGGCTCTTCCATCGCCCGCGACGTCAAGGAACTCAAGCTGGCGCGCGATGTGGTGGTTTCCACCCGCAGCGCCGAGACCCTGAAGCGCGCGGAGGAGCTTGCGCTCGGCACGCATTACGTCGCGTCTGCTGAGGACGCGGTGAGGGATGCCGATCTCGTCATCGTCTCCGTGCCGGTCGGCGCTTCCGAGGAGGTCGCCAGGCAGATTGCTCCGGCGCTCAAAGCCGGCGCCATCGTCACCGACGTTGGTTCCACCAAGGCCTCGGTCATCGCGCAGATGGCGCCGCATATGCCGAAAGGCGTGCATTTCATTCCCGGCCATCCGTTGGCGGGAACGGAAAAGTCGGGACCCGATGCGGGATTTGCAGGGCTTTTCCGCGATCGTTGGTGCATCTTCACGCCCTTGCCCGGCACGGATGCGGACGCTCTCCAGCGGCTGAAGGATTTCTGGACCGCGCTCGGTTCTAGGATCGACGAGATGGATGCCGAGCATCATGACAAGGTGCTGGCGATCGTCTCCCACCTGCCGCACATTATCGCCTACAATATCGTCGGCACAGCCGACGACCTTGAGACGGTGACGGAATCGGAAGTCATCAAATATTCCGCATCGGGCTTCCGCGATTTCACCCGTCTTGCGGCATCCGATCCCACCATGTGGCGCGACGTCTGCCTGCATAACAAGGATGCGATCCTGGAAATGCTGGCGCGCTTCTCGGAGGATCTCGCCTATCTGCAGCGGGCGATCCGCTGGGGGGAGGGCGACAAGCTGTTCGAGCTCTTCACCCGCACCCGTGCGATCCGCCGCTCGATCGTCCAGGCGGGCCAGGATGTGGATGCGCCCGACTTCGGCCGCCACGCGCTGGACGCCAAGAAATAGTACGCCGCTATGGTGGAGGTAGCGAAGGCGAGCCCGGAGGATTTCGACTGGCTGCTTCGACACGACCCGCATGTGGATGCGCAATGGGTGCTCCGTTGCATTGAGCTTGGAGAGTATCTGCTTGCGCGTCGCGAGGGCGAAGTCGTCGGGTTTCTCCGTTTCTCGCTTTTCTGGGGTCGCATCCCCTACATGGACATGATCAAGGTGGAGCCTGGATGCCGTCGATTGGGTGCGGGCACGGCACTTTTCCGCGCCTGGGAAGATCAGATGCGCGCCCGCGGCGTCCGCTTGCTGATGACCTCAAGCGAGTTGGACGAGTTCGAGCCGCAGGAGTGGCATCGCCGCAATGGATTCGTCGAAGCCGGGTCCCTGACGTTTCCTGGCATCCAGTCCGCTCGGGAAATCTTCTTTGTAAAGCAGATCGGTTAGTCTCAGATCGGCGGAATCTCGCCGATCGGAATGAAGCCGCCTGCCAGAACCTTGCCGCGATTGATCGTCAGGTCGAGCGAGGCGTTTTCTCCACCGCTGAGAGCCGAGAGCATTTTCGTCGCGGTTTCGATCGTGCGAGCCATGTCGGGAAAGGCCTGAGACAGGCCGTCGCGCCAGGCATCGATCTTTTCGACCTGGAGCTTCAGCCGGCCGGAAAGATATCCCTCGCCATCAAAGGAGAAGGGCCCGGTGACGGTGATCAGCCGCCCCTCGCCGAGATCGGCCGTCAATCTCCGCATCTCGCCTTGCGTCCCGTAGAGCGCCATGCCGTTCGGATCGCTCCCGTCGATCATGCCGGCGCGGCCGACGAGCGTCAGGTCGAGCGTCGCGGAAAGCCTCGGCAGCAGCGCGGGTATACCCTTGGCCGTCGTATCGGTGTCGCGGATGGAAAGGGCGGCGTCCAGATCCTGCCCGTTCTGGCGCATATGGATTTCGGTATGCGCGGCGTTGATGTCGAAAGACTGGCCGGTGGCCGCCGAGACGATGCTGGTTTTCAGATTGTCGAGAACGGCAGAGGTCCGCTCGACACCTTTGAGCTTGGTGACCAGGCTCGACTGGAAGTTTTCCCAGGTGCTGGATACGGTCAGCCCATGGCCAGTACGGAACACCGCCGGTGAATCGAGTTCCCAGACAATATGGCCTGGATTGTATATCTGGGCTGCGGAACGCAATTGCCCGAAGGTGGCGGAAATGCCGTTGTTGCGATCGTCGACCGCAACCTGGGAGCAGAAGAGGCCGATACGGAAGGGATAGCCGCGATATTCGGCGTCCGCGCAGGCGGCGCTCACGCCTTTCGTCTCCTGGCTGCCGAGCAGGGCCAGCGTCTTTTCTTTGAGCACCGATGCGGCATAGAACCATCCGGCGGTATATAGCGCGATGACGACCAGCACCGCGCTGGCCAGGAACCAAAGTTTTCGGCTGACACCGGACCGGCTTGACGCTGCCATGATGTTCTCCAATGGTGACTGCGAATCTCGAATACGGCTTGGCTTGGGATATGGACGAATTTTGGGTATTTGGCTACGGCTCGCTCATGTGGAACCCCGGCTTCCCGCATGAGGAGACGCAAGCCGCGCGCGCCTTCGGCTATCGCCGCTCGCTTTGCATCCGATCCTACGTGCATCGCGGCACGCCTGAAAATCCCGGTCTCGTGCTTGGGCTCGACCGCGGCGGCTCGTGCCGCGGCATGGCGTTCCGGGTGAGCCTTGAAGACCGCGGCGAGGTTCTCGAATACCTGCGCAAGCGGGAACTGGTCACCAATGTCTACAAGGAAAGAATGCTTGCCGTCATGCTCAGCGATGGCCGCTACGTGAAGGCGGTGGGCTACGTCGTCGACCGGTCGCATGTGCAATATGCAGGGGCGCTCGGCATCGAGGAAGCTGCCGAAATCGTGCGCCGCTCCTCCGGTCAATCCGGGCCAAACGATGCCTATCTTTTCAATACGCTCGCCCATTTGCGGGAAATGGGCATACGCGATCTCTGGCTTGAGGGGGTCGGGGCCGGGGTGGCCGCGTCGGCTCGCGGAGTTCAGGCGGCGTTCTGAGCCCGCAGCTCCGCCAGCCGCTTCACCGCCGTCGGCGGCAACGGCAGATGCGGATTGGCTTCCACGGTCTCGATCAGAAGCTCGTCGCTCGCCTTCTCCATCCGGTCTTTCAGCGTCTGGAAAAAGATGTCGGGATCGAGGCCCGGCTCGATCGGCGGCAGGATGCGTACCTTGAAATGGCCGGGATATTTGATCAGCTTGCGGCGGCCCCAGAACAGTCCCCAGTGCCCGACGATGGGTACCACCGGCACCTGCACGTCACGATAGATGCGGGCAATTCCGTAGCGGTATTCGGGCTCGGCGCCGGGCGGATGGCGGGTGCCCTCGGGATAGATGATGAGCTGGCGGCCCTTGGCCATCTCCTCCTTGGTGCGGATCATGACATCCACCATGACCTTGCCGCGGGCGCCGCGATTGACGGGTATCATCCGCTGCTTCATCGCGTACCAGCCGAAGAGCGGAATCCACGTCAGTTCACGCTTGAGGATATAGACCGGGTCCTTCTGAAAGGGCAGGAGGGCGATCGTATCCCAGGCGGATTGATGCTTGGGCGCGAAGATACAGCCGCCTTCCGGCACGTTCTCCATCCCCTCGATCTCGAATGTGGCGCCGACGATCTTCGCCATCAGCCAGTTGGAGGAGGCGGCCCATGCCTTGGGAATCCGATAGGCGGCCCTGCGCGGCATCAGGAAATAGATCGGGCTCAGCACGATCATCCGGACGATGAGATTCGTATAGAAGGCGATGTTGAAAAGGATCGAGCGCGCCAGCAGCATGAAGAAACAGTTCCCAGTGGACAGGCGTTGCCTACACGAGATCGCGGCATGAAAAAAGCTCTTCTTCCGCGCCAGGCGCTCCGTCAATCTTCCGGAGAGGTCCTGCTTGCCGTCCGCTGCGAAGTGTCGCCGGTGCGCAGCCCGCTGCCGTGGTGGAACCCGATCCAGTCGCGGAGAGTTGCGAGGACCACCTTGCCGTATTCGCTGAGCATGGTGCGCAGCACGTCCGGCTCGGTGAACCAGGCTTTTCTGCTGAGGTCGGAATTGATCACCGGATAGCCAATGAATTCCGTTTCGGGGTCGGCGCGGCGCAGCTCATGAAGGCTGCGGATCATGTGGTAGTTGTTGGTGACGACCAGCACCGACTTGTAGCCGTGATCGTGTATCCAGCGGGCGGTCTCATTGGCATTGCCGATGGTGTCGATCGCATCGTACCCGATATCGACGCAGCAATCGAAGAGATCTGCCGAGCCCTGGGTCACCTTGCGGATCTGCGCCGGCGTGGTGGAAGGATGGGCGCCGGAGATCAGGAGCCGGTGTCCGGCGCCGTCCCGCAGAAGGCCGAGCGCCTGCTCGATGCGCTGGTAGCCCCCGGTCAGGACGACGATGGCGTCCGCCTTGACTCCATCCGGCGCCTTGAGCGAGGTCACGGTATCGGCATACCAGAGAAAGCCGCCGAACAGGCCGGCGATTATCAGCACGCATGCCATGATGAGCCGCCTCGCCGACCAGCGCAACCAGCCGTCCCGCGAAAGCCAGCCCCCCTGGGGCGGGCGCGGCGTCGGTGTCCTGCGCATGGTCGGGCCCGAATTCATATCAAAGTCCATAGCCGGAGATTCGTGGCGAGAACAGGGCTTCCTCGCAGCAAAACGATGGACGGGTTCAGGAAGGCGGTGCTCCTTCCGAGCGTGCGGGATCGGAGCGGATGAAATCGATCTCGTCGATCGTGCGCATGACGGTGAAACGCGCCGTGAGTGTCGTCAGCAGGGCGATCACGATCATGGTGGCAAAGATGCCGAGATAGCCCCCGAACCCTATGGTGAATGTGCCGAACAGGGCGGTCGCCTGATCGCTCTCGGGGGTCGCCAGCGAGCGCGATTGCCAGAGGTTTGCCGTGGCAAACAAGAGGGCGGCAAGCGCGCTTCCCGCGGCCGAGCCCTTGAGGCTGATCTTCAGGAAATGCTTCTGAAACTCGGTCGCCACGAATGAGCGTTCGGCTCCGACGAAATGCAGCACTTCCACGATGTGGCGGTTGCCGGAGAGCGCCCCGCGCGTGGCGAAGATCACGGTCAGGATCATCGCCGTGAAGACCAGCACGAGAACGCCGATGCCGATCAGCACTGTGGTATGCGCCATGGAGACCAGCCGGTCCACCCAGGTGCGATGGTCGTCGAGAAAGGCTTGCGGAACCTCGCTCGCCAGTAGGTCGCGCATTGCTGCGAAATCCGGTGGGTTCTGCTCATCGATGGTGATGATGACGAGGCGGGGAACCGGCAGCTCGCTCAGGTCCAGGCCGGTGCCGAGCCAGGGTTCGAGCAGGCGCGCAGTGGCGTCGTCGTCCATGATCGTGCCGGAACGCGTGCCGACGAAGGTCAGCGCCAGCTCGCGCGCCTTTTGGAGCGTCGCATCCATGTCCAGCCCTTCCTCGGGTTTGATCTGTATGGTGATCTCGCGGGAAATCTGGCTCTGCCAGCTCGCGGCGGTTGCGCGCACCATGCTGACGGCGCCGAGCGTCAGGCAGGCGAGGAAGGCCATGATGGCGATCACCACCATCAGCGCATTGCCCTGGATGTTGGAGGCCGGCAGGATGGGCGCGGTCGGCCGCACATGCATCTCCGTCCGCCGCGGCTGCTGCTCCGTGGCTGATGGCTTCCCGACCTTGCGGGCTCTGAGGCGGCTCAGCTCATTCATATATATCGAGGCGTCCTTCGGTCAGGATCATCCGCCGGGCATTGACCTGATCCATGAGGCCAAGGTCATGCGTGGCGATGACGACGGCGGTCCCGAGCCGGTTGAGTTCGAGGAAGAGATTGAGCAGGCGTCTTGCCATGGGAGGATCGACATTGCCCGTTGGCTCGTCCGCCAGCAGGATTTCCGGCCGGTCGATCAGCGCGCGGGCGATCGCGGCGCGCTGCTTTTCCCCGCCCGATAGCACCGGCGGCAGCACGTTGATGCGCTCGCCGAGCCCCACCCATTTCAGAAGCTCGATCACATCGTTTCGGTAGGCACCCTCGTCCTTGCCGCGGACCCTCAGCGGCAGAGCGACATTCTCGTAGGTCGTGAGGTGGTCGAGCAGGCGGAAATCCTGGAAGACGATGCCGACCCGGCGGCGTAGCATCGGCAGTTCGGTGCGGGGGATTTGCGAAAGGTCGCGCCCGAACATGTGGATCAGGCCGCGGGTCGGATGCAGCGACATCAGCATCAGGCGCAACAGCGTCGTCTTGCCGGCGCCGGAAGGGCCGGTGAGGAACTGAAACGATCGCTTCGGTATGTCGAAGGTCATGTCCCGGAGGATTTCCGGGCCCATCCCGTACCGCAGGCCGACATTTTCGAAATGGATCAACGGAGAACCCAGTCTCTGGTTTTTCAAGTCCCGCCATCTGTTAACGACGCGGGTAAACGAATTGCAAATCGCGCGCGGAAAAGGGCGATTTTCGGGCCATTTTTGCGAAGCATTAACCATTCGAATTTACGACTGGGAGGGGTTCGTTTCAATGCCCCGTTTTCCCTGAAACCCGGGAAAACGGCAGAAGGAGGCCTCCATGAGCACATCCGGCGCACGGCAGGAGAAAGTCGTGAGGATCGTGGACATCCTGCCGCCGGAACGTCAGGCAAGCCGTTCCGCCCGTAGGCCTGCTCCGCGCCGGGATGCGGACGATGCCGAGTTCGTGACGCTTGGCGCGGGCCAGCGCGGTCGCCACGGCTTCCAGAACGACAATAGCAAGGCAATGCCCCGCCGCAAGATCGCCCGAAATCCGATCCGGGATGGCATCGTTAGCGCCGTCAATCGGATCGAGACGGCGCTGATGCGGCTTTCGGCCGATATGTTTTCGGCCGTGCTGGCCGCGATCTTCGTCGCGGTCTTCGGGCTTGCCGGCGGTTTCTCGCTGTTCAGCGGGGCGGCCGAAGCCGATGCCGGCCCCGCCCTCGACATAACGCATGTGAGCCTGACGCCGCAGGATGCCGATGGCATGCGCGTGCTCCTGATCAACGGTATCGTGGAAAACCGCGGGGAAGGAAGGCTTGCAATGCCCTCCATCCGGGCGGAATTGATGGTCGATGAAAAGGTGCTGACGAGCACTCTCATCGGCGCACCCGTTGTCGCCATCGAAGGCGGACGCAGCCACGGTTTTTCGGCCCGCGTGCCTCACCCCGGTGGAAAACTGCCTGATCTTCGCCTTTCCTTTGCGGCGCAGGGTGCCTAAAGCTGCGCGGTTGTGCTAAGCGCGCATCTTTAGGACACGCAGGAGAACGTCATGCCCGTCGTGCGCGGCAAGATCATCGAGCCGCTTTTCACCGCCGAACAGATCGCCGAGCGCAATCGCACCATAGCGGCCGAAATCGCCAATGGGCCGACCAAGGACCTCCTGGTCATCGCCATCCTCAAGGGCTCCTTCATCTTCGCAGCCGATCTTCTTCGTGCTTTGCACGAAACGGGGCTCGCTCCGGAAGTCGAGTTCATCACGCTGTCGAGCTACGGCAGCGGCACGGTCTCGCAAGGGGTGCGCATCGTCAAGGACATCGACAGCGATGTGAAGGATCGCGACGTACTCCTGATCGACGACATCCTCGAATCCGGCCGCACGCTCAAATTCGCCAAGGAAATTCTCTACGAGCGCGGCGCGCGCAACGTCTCGGTCGCCGTCCTGTTGGACAAGAGTGTCAAGCGCAAGGAGGCGCTGGAGGCGGATTATGTCGGGTTCGAGTGTCCGGACTATTTCGTCGTGGGCTACGGCATGGACGTTGCCTATGCCTTTCGCGAGCTTCCCTTCGTCGGCGTCGTCACCGGCGACGTGGATGAGGAAGCGCAAAAGTCGTAAGGTGTTAACCATGCCGGTCCTGAGGGCCCCGGCGTTTACTCCTCGACAAGAAAACTCTGGTGAGTTGCTCCCGATTTGACACATACAGGGAGCGATGATCGCTATGGCCAAGATCTTGATTACCGAGGATGAGGATACGCTGCGCAGCTTCGTTGCCCGGGCGCTTCGCCTCGATGGTCATGAGACTTATGAGGCCGGCGATGGCGCCGAAGGGCTGGAGAGGCTCGGCGAAACGGATTTCGATCTTCTGCTCTCCGATATCCGCATGCCGGTGATGGACGGCATCGAACTGGCGCATCAGGCCGCGGAGCGGTTTCCCGGCCTCAAGATCCTGCTGATGACCGGCTATGCCGAGCAGCGCGAACGCGCCGACGATCTCCAGTCGAAGATCGTGGATGTGGTTCAAAAGCCCTTCGCGCTGCCTGATATCCGCAAGGCGGTCGCCATGGCGCTTGCTGCCTGAGGCCATAGTCTTGCCGGCCGCAGCGGCTGGCGTCAGCGGATCTCCAGGAGACGCTCCAGATACTGCCGCTCGGTTTCGCTTGCCGAGGGGTTCATAAGTCTTTCCTGTATGGCCGTGCCCAGCTTCTCACGGATGGCGTCGAGAATTCGCCGCGCTTGCTGTACGTCGATCTCGTCGGGTACTTTCGGTCCTCCGCCGTCAATCCCGGGGTCTGTTGCACGCGGACGGCCAAGAGGGTCGCGGTCGTCCTGTCCGCCTTGGCCCGCCATGCCCTGCTCGGGGCCTTGGCCCTCGCCGCTCTGCTGCATGGCCTGCATCATCTGCTGCATCATGTTCTGGGCGCCCTGGCGTAGCGCGTTGAGCGCATTGCCCTGACCCTGCACGGCCTGCTCGCCCTGGCCCTGGCCGAGAGCGCGGCCGGCATTGCCCATTTCCCGCTCCGCCTGGCCGAAGCCTTCACTGGGCTGCATGCCGAGCCCTTCAAGGGCTTTCTGGAGCTCCTGCAGCTTCTGGCCGAGGCCTTCCTGCTGGGCGCGCAGGTTCCGCAGCGCCTCGCGCAACTGTTCGGCGGTCATCTGATCGGTGGGCTGCTGCCCTTGCTGCCCCTGTTGCTGCCCCTGTTGCTGCCCTTGCTGCTGGCCCTGTTGGCCCTGCTGTGGCTGTCCGGGCTGCCCCTGTTCATAGGGTTGATCGGGATTGCCGCGCTGCATGCGGTCGCGCAGAGCCTGGTCCAGCCCGAACGTCTGATCCATGAGCCGCTGCTGTTCCTGCATGATGTCGCCGAGCCGGTCGATCTGTTCGCGCATCGGGCTGTTCTGCTGCTGGCCCTGTTGGCCTCGCTGCATGCGGCCTGCCTGAAGGTTGTTCATCATCCGCTGCAGTTCGGAGAGGAGTTGCTGGGCGGCATCGCGGTTGCCCGAACGGGCCAGATTCTCGATCTGGTCCATCATGTTCTGCAGGTCCTGTTGGCGAAGCATGTTCTGGGCCTGCATGTTCTGCGAGGCTTGCGGATTGTTCTGCAGCCGCTGGGCAAGCTCGGTCATGAACTGCTGCATGGCATCGCGCAGCTCCTTCATCAGCCGCGCGATCTCCTGATCGGAGGCACCGTTTTTCAGCGCCTCGTTGAGTGCGTTCTGCGCGTCGCGCAACCGTTGCTCCGCCGCCGAAAGATCGCCATCCTCGATGCCCCGCGCGATCTGCCAGAGATATTCGGCAGTCTCCTTCAATTGTTCTTCGCCACGAGCCTGCTGCATGCGGCCGAGTGCCGAGCGGATCAGCAGAAAATGCTTCAGGTTGGGGATCGTCTCGTCGGGGCGCAGCGCAAGCGCTTCATTGAGCTCGATGGCGCGGGGCATTTGACGCGTGTCGAGCGCGAAGACCTGGCGCTCTTCGGCGACTGCCGCAGCCAGGGGTTCGGAGAATGGCCGCGACGGTAGGACTATCTCCTGAGGCGGGCTTTGACCCGTCTGTCCCGCGCCGTCCTTCGCCACCAGCGTTACACGGACCCTCTGTCCCGCCAGCGGATGATCGGTCAAGTCGCGTCCGGTCAGTCCCTTGACCTCGGAACCGCTCCGACGGGGAAGCTCCAAAGGAAAGGTCGGGGGCGGATAAAGCGGCGTTGCCGTCGGATCGTTGACGTCCATCGGTTCGATGACGGCGTGAGCTTCACGGATCCCGTAGTCGTCCTTGCCGATGAAGCCAATTTCAAGCGCCCCATTGATTGCCCTGCGCGGGGGCTTGTCGAAGCTGATCTCAGGTGGACGATCCGGGATGGCTTCAAACGTCCAAAGCTGGCCGTTGACCGTCAGCTCTCCGTTCTCTTCCAGTTTCATGGAGTAGGTGCGGCGGGGTAACGGCTTGCCGTCGTCCTCCCCTTTTGCCGGGGCGGCGTCGACATTCTCGGCGCCTTCCTGCTGGGCCTTCTTCTGCAAGGCAAGAGCTTCCTGGCTTACCAGCGCGACCGGGCCTTCGCCCGCGCTTGGCGCAAATTCCACTGCCTCGAGCCCATCACCTCCGGTCAATCTCACCGTCAGGTCCGAGTGTTGCGGAAGCGAGAAGGTTTTGTTCTGGGCGACGTCGTTCCCCGTGAGAAACACCGGTGCGCGGCCGGTATAGGAGGGCGGCGTCAGCCAGGCGTCGATGCGCAGGTCCGGATTGGTGCTGGCAGCCGGCGCTGAGGCGCGGAAGATGTCGCTGAGCGAGCCGCCGCCGTTCGAGAAGGAATAGCCGAGCGCCACCACGAACACGAGGGCGGGAATGGCGCGCAGCGCGAAACGGTCATGCCGGGCTATATCCGGCTGCGGCAGGCCGGCATCGAGCGCGGCGATGCGCTCCGCCATGCGGATCTGGTGTTCCTTCCAGAGCGCCCGCGAGAAGGGCGTTTCGAAGGCTGGCTCGTCTTCCTGCACCGCCACCGGCTGGTGCGGCAGGTCGTTACGCTCCTCCAGAAGTCGGTCCGCCTCATGGGGCTCCGGCCAGCGCAGCCGGGTCAGCGGAAGAAGCGTGTAGAGGAAGGCAATACCGAAGCCGGCTGCCAGAAGCCAACGAAGCCAATCCGGCGAGAAGCGGAAAATGCCGAACCAGGCGACGGAAAGAAAGAGTGCGGCAATGCCGAGCGGCGGCAGGAGGCGCGGCAAAAGCCGCTCGAAGAACAGCACGACCCGCGCAAAGGAGCGCTTCAGCGCCACGCGGCGCGCAAGCAAGGGATGCGTTTCGAATGCACCTTTGCGGGTTAAGCTCATGCGGTCCGTCTCCGATCGTGGCGGCGCAAATCCAGCTTAAGGATAGCGATCTTTATGGCGAAGACGAGGGCAGGGAGCTTTCCGTTCCCATTATTTGCGCCGTTTCCCGCAAAAGTGAACGCGGCGTCAGCCGGTCAGTCGAGCCATGCGGGCAGGGAATCGAGGCCGATAAGCTGCTCATAGGTGCCGCGCGGGCGCACCACATGGAAGTCGCCGCCCTTCACCAGAACCTCCGGCACCAGCAGGCGCGAGTTGTAGGTTCCGGCCTGAACCGCGCCATAGGCGCCCGCCGAAGCGATGGCGATCAGGTCGCCGGGCTGCGGTTCGGCCATCTCCCGGTCCAGCGCCAGGTAATCGCCGGTTTCGCAGACGGGGCCGACCACGTCGCCCCTGATGCGCGGCGTGTCCGTCGACGGTGTAACGACAGGGCGAATCATGTGGTAGGCGTCATAAAGCGTCGGGCGAATGAGGTCGTTCATGGCGCCGTCAACGATCACGAAGTGCTTCTCGCCGGCATCCTTCACATAGATGACTTCGGTGACGAGAATTCCGGCATTGCCGACGATCAGCCGGCCAGGCTCGGTGACGATCTTGCAATTCAGCGAGCGGAGCTGGCGCTTGACCGTATCCGCATAGGCATCCGGCAGCGGAGGCGGCGTATTGTCGTCCTTGTAGGGAATGCCCAGCCCGCCGCCGATATCCACATGGTCGATGCGGTGGCCATCGCCGCGTAGCGTGTCCACGAGTTCCCTGAGCAGCCGGAAGGCATCCTCGAAGGGCTGCAGCTCGGTGATCTGGCTGCCGATATGCATGTCGATGCCGGTCACCTCGATCCCGGGCAGGGTCGCGGCATGGGCATACACGTCACGTGCGCGCTCGTAGGAGATGCCGAACTTGTTTTCCTTCTTGCCCGTCGAAATCTTCGCATGGGTTCCGGCATCGACATCCGGATTGATGCGGAAGGAGACATGCGCCTTCTTTCCCGCCTTTACCGCGCGGGCGTTCAGCACTTCCAGTTCCGGCTCGGATTCCACGTTGAAGCAGTAGATGCCGGCTTCGAGAGCGAGGTCCATCTCACCGGCCGTCTTGCCGACGCCGGAGAACATGATGCGGCTTGCCGGAATGCCGGCCGAAAGCGCGCGGCGGAGTTCGCCGCCCGAAACCACGTCGACACCGGCGCCCAGCCGCCCGAGCGTCTTCAGCACCGCCTGGTTGGAATTCGCCTTCATGGCATAGCAGACCATGGTGTCCACATCGGCGAAGGCCTTGGCGAAGACCTTGTAGTGTCGCTCCAGCGTCGCGGTCGAATAGACGTAGAACGGCGTCCCGACCGCCTTGGCGATCTCCGGGATAGGTACGTTCTCGGCGTGCAGCACGCCGTCGATATAATGAAAATGGTTCACGGCGATGCTCTAGAGAAGCGGGTCGAGAAGGAAGGGCTGGTCTTGCGCAGGCTGCGCCTTCGCAGGTCCACCGCGTTTGTTCTGCTGCTCCACAGGCGTGCTCGGCCGGTCGAGGTCGCCCTTGCGGCCACAGCCGACGGCTACGAAGCCGGTGAGGCTCAGCACCAGAGCAAAGCGGGCAAGGTTTACCAGGGATTTCGACATTCTTTCCTTCTCCGGCATGGGCGGCGGCTCTGTCATAGCGAAGTTCCGGCCGCTTGTGCAGTCACTATTCCGGAATCAATCGCGCCATCAGTTCCTGGCGCGCCACCAGGCGATCTGTTTTCTCACTTCAGTGGGCGCGGTGCCGCCGAAGCTCGTGCGGCTGGCGACCGAGGCGTCGACGGAAAGCACGTCGAACACGCTCTCGGTGATGGCGGAATTGATCGCCTGCAATTCCGTGAGCGAAAGCTCCGCAAGGTCGCAGCCCTTCTGTTCGGCAAGCGCCACGGCACGGCCGGTGACGTGATGGGCATCGCGGAAGGGAAGGCCCGCCTCGCGCACCAGCCAATCGGCCAGATCGGTCGCGGTGGAGTATCCGGAGCCGGCCGCGGCGCGCATCCTGTCCTTGTTGATGGTCATGTCGCGCATCATGCCGGTCATGGCCGCGATGGCGAGTTCCAGATTTTCCGCCGCGTCGAAGACCTGTTCCTTGTCTTCCTGCATGTCCTTGGAATAGGCGAGCGGCAGGCCCTTCATGACGGTCAGCAGCGCGACCAGCGAACCGTTGATGCGGCCGGTCTTGGCGCGAACCAGTTCGGCCGCATCCGGATTCTTCTTCTGCGGCATGATGGAGGAGCCGGTCGAGAAGGCGTCGGACAAGCGCACGAAGCCGAATTGCGGCGTCGACCAGATGACGATCTCTTCGGCCAGGCGCGACAGATGCACGGCGCAGATCGCTGCCACGGACAGGAATTCCAGCGCAAAATCGCGGTCGGAGACGGTATCGATCGAATTGCGGGTCGGCTCGCGGAAACCGAGCGCCTTGGCTGTCATGTGGCGGTCGATCGGAAAGCCCGTGCCCGCAAGGGCGGCGGCGCCGATCGGGCTTTCGTCGAGGTGGTCGATAGCGTGGCGCACGCGGGCCCGGTCGCGTCCGAACATTTCCACATAGGCCATGCAGTGATGGCCGAAGGTCACCGGCTGAGCGGTCTGGAGATGCGTGAAGCCCGGCATCACCGTATCGGCGTGTTCTTCCGCGCGGTCGAGGAAGGCCGCGATCAGGCCCGTCAGCATCGCTTCCGTCTTGGCGAGCTCCTCCTTGACCCAGAGGCGGAAATCGAGCGCCACCTGGTCGTTGCGCGAACGGGCGGTATGAAGCCGGCCGGCGGCCGGGCCGATCAGCGCGGCAAGGCGGGCCTCGACATTCATATGAATGTCTTCCAGCTTGCGGGAGAACTCGAACCCGCCGCTTTCGATCTCTGACATGATCGTGTTCAGGCCGGATAAGATCTTGTCTTTATCTTCGGCGGAAATGATGCCTTTTTCCGCCAGCATGGTCGCATGCGCCATTGAGCCGCGGATATCCTGAGCGAACAACTTCTTGTCGAAGCCGATCGAGGCATTTATCTCCTCCATGATCGCATCGGGTCCGGAAGCGAAGCGACCGCCCCACATCTGGTTGGAGGAAACCGCGTCCTTCGTACCGTCTGCCATGATGCCTGTCCTGGAGTAGTTGATGACGACCAAAAGACCTTTCGGCCTTCCTTCCGCCAGACTGATCTTGATCGCCGCCGTAGCCGGAGTGCTCGCCGGCGCCGTGGCGGTATACGTGAGGAGCATGGGGTCTGGCAATGGCGAGGAGGTCACCTCGGCGCAAACCGCAGGCATATGCGAAGGAGCGGTCGCCAGGGTGAAATCCGTTTCGGAGTTCGCCAAGGGGCAGGTCGCCGCCATGGTGGCCGCCGAGCCGCCCCGCCCGCTCGAGCTTTCCTTCAAGGGACCGGAGGGCCAGGATCTCAAGACCGCCGACTTTGCGGGCAAGACCGTACTCCTCAATCTCTGGGCCACCTGGTGCGGCCCCTGCCGGGAAGAGATGCCGGCGCTCAACGCGCTCGAGAAGGAGATGGGCGGCGAAGATTTCGAAGTGGTCGCCGTCAATATCGATACCGGCAGCGACGAAAAGCCGAAGGCTTTTCTCGCCGAAACCGGCGTCGATGCGCTGGGCTATTATCGCGACAGTTCCATGGGCGTGTTCAATGCGCTCAAGAAGGAAGGGCTTGCTTTCGGCCTGCCCGTCACGCTCATCATGGACAGGGAAGGCTGCCTGATCTCGGCCATGAACGGTCCGGCGGCGTGGGACAGTGAGGATGCCAAGGTGCTGATTTCGGCTGCGAAGGCGCCGTGACGTTCAATATGTCCTCCTTGCTGTATGGATGACTTTCCGTTCCTGTAATGATACGATCTAGGGACGAACGGAGCATGGTCATGACACTTCAAATCCGCGACGCCCGAGCCCGCGAACTTGCGCGGAAGCTGGCGGAAAGGCGCAATATCACGATGACGACCGCCGTCATTCAGGCGCTCGAGGAAGAGCTGCGTCGGGAAAACACGAAAACCAATCTGGCCGATAGAATTGCGCGGATATCAGCCGATCTCAGATCGCAGGCAGGGCCTAACGGGAGATCGATCTCCAAGGAAGAGATCGATGACCTTTGGGGCCATTCCTGATGTTCATCGATACGTCTGTCATTGTGGCGCTGTTGGCCGATGAGCCGGATGCCGCAGCCTATGCCGAGCGGATCGGTCAGGCTGCCGATTGCTTCACGTCAGGCCTGGTCGTCCTTGAGGCCTCCATGCGACTTGCGACCATGCTCGATATCGACCCCGTGGTGGTCGAAACGCGTGTCAGGGCGTTGATGGAGGAGGCGGATATCGCGATGTTATCCATCGACGGGATGATCGCCACGGCGGCCGTTCGCGCTTTCGCGGAATACGGAAAGGGGCGAGGCCATCCCGCTCAGCTCAATCTGGCCGATTGCATGTCCTACGCATGCGCGAAGGTTCATGACCTGCCTTTGCTGTTCAAAGGGAATGATTTTCCCCACACGGACATCGCGGCTGCCTGACCGCTCGCATTACCGCGTCGGGACAGGCACTTCCCCGCGATAATCGTAAAAGCCGCGGCCGGACTTGCGGCCGAGCCAGCCAGCTTCGACATATTTCACCAGCAGCGGGCAGGGGCGGTACTTGCTGTCTGCAAGTCCGTCATGCAGCACCTGCATGATCGAAAGACAGGTGTCCAGGCCGATGAAATCGGCAAGCTGCAGAGGCCCCATCGGGTGGTTGGCTCCGAGCTTCATGGCGGTATCGATCGCCTCCACCGAGCCCACGCCTTCGTAAAGCGTATAGATCGCCTCGTTGATCATCGGCAGAAGGATGCGGTTGACGATGAAGGCCGGGAAATCCTCGGCCACCGTCACCGTTTTTTCAAGCGTGGCCACGAAATCCTTGGCGGCCTGGAAGGTGCTTTCCTCTGTGGCGATGCCGCGCACCAGTTCCACGAGCTTCATGATCGGCACGGGATTCATGAAATGGATGCCCATGAAGCGCTCCGGCCTGTCGGTAGCGGAGGCGAGGCGGGTAATGGACAGTGAGGACGTGTTGGTCGCCAGCATGGCCTCGGGCTTCAGGACGGGGCAGACCTGCGCATAGATCTTGCGCTTGACGGCCTCTTCCTCCGTGGCGGCCTCGATCACCAGATCCATCGGCGCGAGATCGTTGATATCGGCGGAACCGGAAATGCGGGAAAGCGCTGCCTGGCGATCCTCGTCAGAGAGCTTGCCGTTGGAGACCTGGCGGGCAAGGTTGCCGTTGATGGTGGCGAGCGCCGCCTCGATGCGATCCTTCGAAAGGTCGTACATCTGCACCTTGTAGCCGGCGATCGCACTCACATGCGCAATACCGCAGCCCATCTGGCCTGCTCCGATGATGCCGATATTCTTCAAGGCTACCATGCTCGCTCCCTCGTCTGCGCCCCAACCGCGCATCCCATGTCTATCATGAAAATGCCGGACTGCGGTGATGCAGCCCGGCAGATTGTTATTCCGCTGGCAGGCATTTTTCCAGTTTTTTCGCGTTTGCGAAAGGCCCGTTCTTAGAGAGCCTTTTCAAGCTGCGGCAGAATCTCGAAGAGGTCTCCGACGATACCGTAGTCGGCGACCTGGAAGATCGGCGCTTCCTCATCTTTGTTGATGGCGACGATGACCTTCGAATCCTTCATGCCGGCCAAATGCTGGATGGCGCCGGAAATGCCTGCGGCGATATAGAGATCGGGCGCCACCACCTTGCCGGTCTGGCCGACCTGCCAGTCGTTCGGGGCATAGCCCGCATCGACCGCGGCGCGGGAAGCGCCGACCGCCGCACCGAGCTTGTCGGCGACGGGCAGGATGACTTCCTTGAACTTCTCCGAGGAGCCGAGCGCGCGGCCGCCCGAAATGATGATCTTCGCCGAGGTGAGTTCGGGGCGCTCGGAAGAGGAAAGCTCGTCCGACACGAAGCTCGATATGCCCGGATCGGCGGCAGCCGAAACGGTTTCCACCGGTGCCGAGCCGCCTTCCGCCGCAGCCTGGAAGGACGCGGTGCGCACGGTGATGACCTTCTTGGCGTCGGTCGCCTGCACGGTCTGGATGGCGTTGCCGGCATAGATCGGCCGCTTGAACGTGTCGGGGCTCACCACTTCGACGATTTCCGAGACCTGGGCAACGTCGAGAAGGGCGGCAACCCGCGGCATGACGTTCTTGGCCGCAGCGGTCGCCGGAGCGACGATCGCGTCATAGGAGCCGGCGAGCGAGACGATCAGATCGGCAAGCGGCTCGGCAAGCCGGTTGGCGAGACTGGCGTCGTCGGCGAGCAGCACCTTGGAGACGCCGGAAAGCTTGGCGGCCTCGTCGGCTGCGGCCTTTGCGCCGGAACCGGCCACGAGAATGTGGACGTCACCGCCGATCTGGGACGCTGCGGTCAGCGCCTTGGCGGTCTGATCGTTGAGGTGGGTGTTATCGTGTTCTGCCAGAAGAAGAATGGCCATTATCTTGAATCTCCCTGTCTCTTCCGGATTAAAGCACGCCGGCGGTCTTGAGTGACGAAACAAGTTCCGCCACATCCTTGACCTTGATGCCTGCCTTGCGGCCGGAAGGCTCCTCGGTCTTCAGCACCTTCAGGCGCGGCGCGGTATCGACGCCGAAATCGGCCGGGCTCTTCTTGTCGAGCGGCTTCTTCTTGGCCTTCATGATGTTCGGCAGCGAGGCATAGCGCGGCTCGTTCAAGCGCAGGTCGGTGGTCACCACTGCCGGCAGCTTCACTTCGATCGTTTGCAGGCCGCCGTCCACCTCGCGGGTGACCTTGGCCTTGCCGTCAGCAATCTCTATCTTGGAAGCGAACGTCGCCTGGGCGGAGCCCAGCAAGGCCGCCAGCATCTGGCCGGTCTGGTTCGAATCGTCGTCGATCGCCTGCTTGCCGACGATAATGAGGCCCGGCTGCTCGGCCTCGGCTACACCCTTCAAAATCTTGGCGACCGCCAGCGGCTCGACCACGTCGTCCGTCTCGACCAGGATCGCGCGGTCGGCCCCCATGGCGAGCGCCGTGCGCAGCGTCTCTTCCGCCTTTGCAGGACCGATCGACACGACGACCACTTCCTCGGCTTTGCCGGCTTCCTTCAGGCGCAGGGCCTCCTCGACTGAAATCTCGTCGAACGGGTTCATCGACATCTTCACATTGGCAAGCTCGACGCCCGAACCATCCGGCTTCACCCGGATTTTCACGTTGTAATCGACCACGCGTTTTACTGGGACGAGGATTTTCATGGGGTCCTTCCTTGAACGTTCTCCTGCCGCAAGATGCGGCTTCTCCCGTCTATCCGATATTCAATGGGCGACATGGATAAGCATTTTTTCCCCGAAGACAACGAGGTTTTCGCAGTCCGCCATGCTCTTTTCTCATGACGCTATTCGGCCAGGGGCGCGCTGGGAATGCTCGTCTTGGTCTCCATCGCCCGTGGCTTGACCAAGGTGCGGTCGAAAAGCGGCACACCCTTGCGACGCATGACGAGGACGAGGAGCGCGCCGGCCAGAATGCCGCCCACATGTGCACCCCAGGAGATCATGCTGTCCAGATCGAAAACCAGCATGGCGAATTGCTGGGCGATCCACAGCGCCAGCGGAATGAAGGCCGGCAGCGGCAGCGGTATGCGGAAAAGCACGAGAACCCAGACCCGCACGCGCGGATGCAGCAGGAAATAGGCGGCGACGACCCCGGATATGGCGCCGGATGCGCCGATCAGCGGTCCTTCCGAGGTCGGGGCGACGAAGCCGTGCACCAGGGCGCCGGCCGCCGCGCAGAGCAGGTAGAAGATCAGGAAGCGAAAATGCCCCATCGCATCCTCGACATTGTCGCCGAACACCCACAGGAAGAGCATGTTGGAAGCGAGATGCCAGAAATCGAGGTGCAGGAAGGCATAGGTGATGAAGGTTGCGTCGTCCGGCACGATCACCAGCGAGGGGTCGAGCACGGCATGATCGAAGACGACCGCCGGGATGAAGCCGAGGCCGAGGGCCGCGAGGTTGGCGATGTTCTCTGGTGAGACGACTGCGACCAGCCAGACCAGCACATTGGCGAGAATCAGGCCGATCGTCACGTATTGGACGCGGATATATTTGAGGTCGTTTCTGTCGTGGAGCGGGATGAACATGCGTTTTCTGCTTTCTCCCGCCTCGTTTCAGCGGTTCTTGCCAGGGACCCAGAGAATGTCGGCCTTGCCACCGCCATTCATGTATCTCGCCGCTACGAAAAGGAAATCCGAAAGGCGGTTGATGTATTTGAGCGCCGGCCGGCCCACACTCTCGCCCTTCCGGCGGGAAAGTTCCACCGTCAGCCGTTCGGCCCGCCGCGCGATGGTGCGCGCGAGATGGAGATAAGCTGCGGCGGGACTGCCGCCCGGAAGCACGAAGGAATTCAATGGATCGAGGCCGGCGTTGAGCTGGTCGATCTCGGCTTCCAACCGCTCCACCTGAGCGTCCACGATCCTCAGCGGCTCGTATTGCGGCTTCTCGCCGGTGTCGGGGGTGGCGAGATCAGCCCCGAGATCGAAGAGATCGTTCTGGATGCGGAAGAGCATCGCGTCGAGCTCTCCTTCCCCGATCGTGTGAAGGCGCGCCACGCCAAGCGCGGAATTGACCTCGTCCACCGTGCCGAAGGCCTCGACCCGCAGATCGTGCTTTTCGCGGCGCGGCCCCGAGACCAGCGCCGTGGTGCCGCTGTCGCCGGTGCGGGTGTAGATCTTATTGAGCTTGACCATCAGCCATCCTTCAGCTCGGCCGCCCGCCGCCGGTCAACCAGAGCGTGAACATGATGAGCACGATCGCGATCGCCTGCAAGAGCAGACGCATCTGCATCAGCTTGTTCGATTTGTTGCCGCTGCCGCCCTTGAGCATGTTGAACAGTCCGCGAATGAGGACGAGCACGACAAGGCCCATGACGAGAAGGGTGGCGATGGTGGCGAAACTGGACATCTGGGATTGCAGCCTTTGATCGTGATCAGTCCACCCGGCGCATCAGCTTGTAGAAGAGCGTTGCGGGAAGGAGCCGTTTCAGAAATGCGCCCTGCTTGGCGGGCGTTGTGACAAGATAATGCGGCTTGGGGCGCGGCGCGGTCAAGGCGTGCTTCAGCACGTCGTAGACTGCTTCCGGGCCGAGCTTATGCCGGTTTGCCGGTCCGGAACCGTTCAGGCGCTTTAGCTGCCGCCGGTACTCATCGGCATGGGCGGAATTTTCCAGATCAACATGCTCATGAAGCTTGGCGAGGGCATTGGCCGTGAAGCGCGAGGCGATCGGTCCGGGCTCGATGAGGCTCACATGGATGCCGCTGCCTTCGAGTTCCATGCGCAGCGTCGCGCTCAGGCCTTCGAGGGCATATTTGGAGGCGATGTAGGCGCCACGATAGCGATAGGGCAGCAATCCCAGGATCGAGGAACATTGCACGATACGGCCGTGCCCCTGGCGCCGCATGATCGGGATCGCCCGACGCGTCAGCTCGTGCCAGCCGAAGAAATTGGTGTCGAACTGCGCCCGCAGCACTTCGGTCGAAAGATCTTCCACCGCGCCCGGCTGACCGTAGGCGCCGTTGTTGAAGAGGGCGTCGAGCCGCCCGCCGGTGCGTTCCCGCACCGTCTCGACCAGAGCGACGATGGTCTCCGGCCTGGTATAATCCATCAACAGGGCTTCTATGCCGTCGGCTTCGAGCGGCCCGGTGTCTTCCGGTTTGCGGACAGTCGCGAACACCCTCCAGCCATCCTTTGAAAGCGCCCGGGCGCAATATGCGCCGATGCCGGAAGAACAGCCGGTGACGATGATGGACTTTTCCCCAGGCAATGCGTTCTCCCTGTACAATCGGTCCCGATTTCCCATATTCCGGAGGAAGTTACAACGGAGTCCCAAGTGTCGGAAGAAATCCGCCCGTACCGCTGGTACAGCCTTGCCTACAAGGTGCTTTACGACGCCTATTGCCACTTCAACGAAGACGATGGCTGGGCGCTGGCAAGTCATGTGGCGCTGTCCGGATTGCTGGCGCTCTTCCCCTTCCTGATCTTCGGCACGGCGCTTGCGGGCTTCCTCGGGGCGGATAAATTCTCGGAGACGGCAGTCCATCTCCTCTTCGATATCTGGCCCGCCGATATCGCCGATCCGCTGGCGCGGGAAATCCAGCGGGTGCTCACCATTCCCCGCGGCGGGCTTCTCACCGTCTCGGTGCTTGCGGCGGCCTATTTCGCCTCGAATGGTGTGGAGGCGCTGCGCATTTCTCTCAACCGAGCCTACCGGGTGCAGGAAACGCGTTATTGGTACGTGACGCGCCTGGCCAGCCTCGGCTACGTCATCGTGGCCGTCGTCATCTTCGCCGTCATCAGCATCGTGCTGGTCGCCGTGCCGGTGGCGCTGCGCTTTGCCGAAACCCGATTTCCCTGGCTGGCGGCTGACCTTGCCGTCGTCTCCAGTTGGGGCCTGTTCGGCACGGTGCTGGTGCTGGCCATTGGCCTCGTTTTCTCGCATAAATGGCTGCCGGCCGGATCGAGGCGGATCATCGACGTCCTGCCGGGCGTGGCGTTGACCCTGCTTCTCTGGTCGCTCGGAGCCTATCTTTTCGCGTCCTATCTCGCGACTTTCGCCAATTATGCGGCCACCTATGCCGGCCTCGCCTCGATCATGATCGTGCTGGTCTTCCTCTACATGGTCGGCGTGATCTTCATGCTGGGAGCGGAGGTCAACGCGGCGCTGATGAAGTATCGCGTCTATTCCGTGGTTTCGAGGGTGCGCAGCCGCAGCAGGCGCCGCGAAATGCTAGCCTCAGAGCCCGACGAGGTGGCGGATGTCGAGGGGCGAAAGCCCCTGAAGTCGCAGAGCCGCTAGACCGGTCGCCCCTTCGCTCTTCGCCAATTTTCGGCCATCTTCGCCCAGCACCAGCCGGTGGTGGTGGTAAAGAGGCTCGGGAAGGCCCAGAAGCTCCTGCAGCAATCGATGGACCGCGGTCGCCTCGAAGAGATCGAGCCCCCGCACCACGTGCGTGATGCCCTGAACGGCGTCGTCCACCGTGACCGACAGATGGTAGCTCGACGGCGCATCGGAGCGCGACAGTACCACGTCGCCCCAGATTGCCGGATCGCAGGCAATCTCGCCTTGCGGCCCGTCGCCGGTTTCGCGGAAGGTCAGCGGCTTGCCGAGCAGTTCCAGGGCCCTTCCCATGTCCAGCCGAAACGCATGACGCAAGCCTTTGTCCATGAGGGCCTTACGCTCGCCCTCGCTCCTCAGCCTGTCATCTTCCGGATAGAGCGGCGAACCGTCCGGATCGCGCGGCCAGGTCTTTCCCGCCGCCTCGAAAGCCGCGACCCTGGCCTTTACCTCGCCGCGGGTCATGAAGGCCGGGTAGACGAGGCCCATTGCGTGCAGCTGTTCCAGGGTCGTGCGATAGGTATCGAAATGCTCCGACTGCCGCCGCACCGGCTGTTCCCACTGGAGCCCCAGCCATGCGAGGTCCCGGTAGATCGCCTCTTCGAATTCCGGCGTCGAGCGGGCAAGGTCGATATCCTCGATCCGCAGCAGAAACCGACCGCCGCTCGCCCTTGCCATGTCGTAGTTCAGAAGCGCCGAAAGAGCATGGCCAAGGTGAAGCAGGCCGTTCGGGCTTGGCGCGAAACGATAGACGGGTTTATCAGAGGGCGTGACGGGCATGATTTTTCTTCTGCCATGCTTTCGAGGAAACGGCCATGGGAAAGCCGATGACGATCATTCGCGACCATTCGCATATCGAGGAGGGGCTCGAAGCCCTGGCCGGCATCGATCCGCGGCTTTCCGCCATCATCGAGGTAGCGGGGCCGGTGCCGCTGCGGCTGCAGGAACCCGGCTTTGCCGGGCTTGCCTCCATCGTCGTCTCGCAGATGGTCTCGAAGGCGAGCGCTGCGGCCATCTGGAGGCGAATCACCGCCGCGGGTCCCGTGACCGCCGCCAGTTACCTGGCCCACGATCCTGCCGTGGTGGCCACCTTCGGCCTTTCACGGGCGAAGGCCGCAACGCTGATCGGTCTCTCTAGGGCGATTTCCGAAAACAGCCTCGATCTCGAATCGATCGGCCGCATGGAACCCCGCGACGCCATAACGGCACTCACTCGGCTCCCAGGCATCGGACCATGGACGGCGGAGGTCTATCTGATGTTCTCTGCCGGACATGCCGATATCTTTCCCTCGGGAGACGTTGCCCTGCAGGCTTCCGTCGCCCATGCCTTCGGCCTGGAGGCGCGTCCCTCCTCGAAAAAACTGGCGGAACTCGCGGAAATCTGGAGCCCGTGGCGATCGGTCGCAGCAAGGCTTTTTTGGGCCTATTATGCGGCGCGGATGCGGCGGGACGTGACGCCGCTGCCGTGACTGCGGACGAGAGTTATCTATCTGCATTTATTGGCTTCACAATCCTGTAACAACGGACCTAATATAGAAGATACGGAAGCCGAATCGGGTAGGAGCGTCACGTTGACGATCGCAGTCTCCCCGCAGGCCCTGCCGGCGCTCGTCTTGAACGCCGACTACCGGCCGCTGAGCTATTATCCCTTGTCGCTATGGTCCTGGCAGGACGCGATCAAGGCGGTTTTCCTCGACCGAGTGAATATCATCGCTGAATACGAGCATTCCGTCTCGTCACCCAGCTTCTCGATGCGGCTGCCGAGTGTCGTCAGCCTCAAGACCTATATCCAGCCGACCCGCAATCCGGCGTTCACGCGCTTCAACGTCTTCCTGCGTGACAAGTTCGAGTGCCAGTATTGCGGCCATGACGACGACCTGACCTTCGACCATGTGATCCCGCGCGCCCATGGCGGCGAGACGACCTGGGAAAACGTCGTGGCCGCCTGTTCGCCCTGCAATCTGAAGAAGGGCAGCAAGCTGCCGAAGCAGGCGGGCATGTTCCCGCATCAGAAGCCCTATCAGCCCACGGTGCAGGACCTGCACAACAATGGCAGGCTCTTCCCGCCGAACTACCTGCATGAAAGCTGGATGGACTATCTCTACTGGGATACCGTGCTGCAGCCCTGATCCGTGCTCTTACGCTCTCTTCGCGCCGACGAAGGCAATCGCCGCCAGGATGAGGCTTGCGATGACGTTCCAGCCCGCGAACGAAAGACCAAGCACGCGCAGCGCTGCCTGCGTGCAGGAGGGGCCATGCACCGCGTTCAGGTCGTCGAGTAGGCTGCCGGCATTGGTGGTCATGGCGCCGCCCCCGCCGCAGCTCGCCGGGCCTTCCCAGAAGCCCCACTCGACGCCCGCATGAAAGACGCCCATGCCGGCGCCGACCAGCATCATCACGCCGACGACGGCGAGAAGCGCGCGGGTGATCCAGGCTGGCAGGCCAAGCGCGGATGTGGCGATCGCGGCAATGCCGACGGGGATGCCGTAGTAATAGGGGTCGCGCTGGAGCAGGCAGAGCGCGCAGGGGATATAGCCGCCGATATGCTCGAATGCGAGCGCGCCGCCGACCGCCGCCGCCATGCCGAGCGTCACGACGAGAGGGAAACCGATGCGGGACTTGGCGGTCATGACTGCAAGCGCCATTCGCTTCTCCTGAAATTTCATCTGGCCGTTGGGCGGCTGAAGTTCCCTTAGATCACATGGGAATGCGCTGTAAATGTGTGCCGATGACGCAACTGGGCCGGTGCCGCCAATTTTTCGTGAGGTGCCGCAACGATCGGGCCGATTTCGATTTCCAGCGAAACGAGACCCCGCTCTTCACATGTTTCCACCCTTCACATGTTATTGTCACCGAATACGCGAGCACGGTTGCCTGGCTCCGGCAGATCGTAGAGGATGAGCGGGTATCGCAAAACCGTCCGACAGATTGGAATAAGCCTTGAAGATTGCCGTCGTCACGATTTCCGACCGCGCCAGCCGCGGCGAATACGAAGATCTGAGCGGTCCGGCGATTGCCCAATGGCTGGCGGCGGCGATAGTGACGCCTTACGAACTGGTTCGGCGCATCATTCCCGATGGCATGGCGTCGGTACGCGATACGGTGATCGATCTTTGCGACAGCGAGCGTTGCGACCTGGTTCTGACGACGGGCGGCACGGGCCCGAGCCCGCGCGACGAGACCCCGGAAGCCATGCGCGCCGTCCTGGAGAAAGAGCTGCCGGGATTTGGCGAACTCATGCGGCGCGCCAGTCTCGAACAGACGCCCACCGCCATTCTTTCGCGGCAGACCGCGGGCACGCGCGGCAAATCCTTCATTCTGAACCTGCCGGGAAAGCCTGCTTCGATCGCCATGACGCTCGATGCGGTGTTTCCGGCCATTCCCTATTGCCTGGATTTGATCGGCGCCGGACGGATCGAAACCGATCCGGCGGTCGTCAAGGCGCACCGCCCGCAAGGTTGAAACTTTCGATTTGATATCCGGAAGCTTTGGTGCGGGCGGTCGGACTCGAACCGACATGTCTTGCGACGGCGGATTTTGAGTCCGCTGCGTCTACCAATTCCGCCACGCCCGCGCCGAGATGGTGCCAAGGCCTCTATCATGCAGCGGCGCTCGCGCGCAAGTGCAGGCACGAACGATCTTTGTCGAGGCTGAAGCGTTTCATCCGGCGACATGTGTTCCTTCGCCTTAGACGATCCTTAATGATGATCTCAGGTTGCATCCCGATTGCTGAAACAAGGGGGGATTTGGCGAGTTCTCCTCGCGCTTAGTCCGGCAATGGATGCCGGGTTCCAGGAGGATGGAGATCATGCGGAAATCTCTTCGTATCATGTTTTTGTCGAGTTGCGTCGTTCTTCCTCTGGCCGCATCGGGCTTTGCCCAAGGCCTGTCGATCGGCGGAGAAAACGGCTTGAGCGTCGGGGTGGATACCAGCGGCGGGCTCGGGGTCGATGCGTCCCTCGGCGGCTCCAACGGTGTCAATGCGAGCGCCGATGTGGGGGGGCGAGACAGCCTCGCGGATGTCGATGCCTCGGTCGGCGGGCGGAATGGCGTCAACGCCGATGCGAATGTGGGTAGCCGCAGCGGCGGCGGCCTCGGCGCGACCGCCAATGCATCCGTGGGTGGTTCGAACGGCATCAATACCGGTGCCGATGTCGGTATCGGCGGACGTGACGGCGTGGATGCGGATGTCACCGCTTCCGTCGGCGGGCGCGACGGGATCAATGCAGGCGTCGGCCTGGGTATCGGTTCCGGCGGCATCGATGCGGATGTGGATATCGGCATCGGCGGTCCCGGTTCGGGTGGTCCGGGCAATGGCGGACCTGGCAACGGCGGACCGGGTAACGGTGGCCCCGGCAATGGCGGTCCCGGAGCCGGCGGACCGGGTGGAGGCTCCGGCCTGACCCCATCGCAGCGGCAGGCTTTCAACGGCATGTCGCGGGCCGAGCAGCGCAGGCTTCTTTATCGCTGCGCCGATATAACGGCGAACGGCGGCGATGCGGCGCTGGTCAGCCTCTGCAGGATGCTGCGGACGACCGCATCCCGCTAAATGATCGCGTCACGGGCTCGCCGCAAACAGGCGGGCCCGTGTCACTCCGCCCGGCCGGCCATCGAGAGGATCTTCTGGCGGAGCATTCGCGCCATGTTGCGCGTGTTGCGGTAGAGGTGAAGCTGGGCCGCCACCTGCCGCACGTCGCGGTCGCCGTTCTCGGCGAGCCCGATGACGAGGCTTCCCATCTCCTCGCGCTCCTCCCAGAAGCGGCTCATGATCGGGTGATCCGGCACGGCGCAGCTATCGGTGCGAACGATATTGGCGTCCTCGAGATGCCACTCGGTCAGCTTCATCATCAAGAGCTTGCCCGGAGAATAGCGGGCGAAATTCTCGTCATAGGCCGTCTTCCAGGTATAGGCCTCGCCGGCCATGAGGAAGACGATCAGGGATGCGATGGCGCGCCCCTCGAAATCGAGGGTGTGAATGCGCACCGCATCCACCTCGGCGAGATTGGTGATCGCCTCGCGGGCGAAGGCCGAGCGGTAGCGGTCGTTGATCAGTGCCGAGCGCTTGCGGCCCTTCCAGCCTCGGGCTTCCAGCGCCAGGAACTCTTCCATCCGCAGACGGACCTCTTCCGGCTGACGGGCCACGCTGTAGTCGAGCCTACCTTGCCGGCCGAGCTGGCGCCACAGGCGTCGCATCTCCCGTAGATGATGGGCGGAGACCGCCCGCTTGAGATAGGCTTCACCATCGAGGTCGCTTGCGAGCATCGGCCGGGTGAAGGCGTCGGTGAGCGTGATCGGCAGGTTCCGCCCGATCGCCACTGCCCTTGCGAGCTGGGCGAAACGGCCGTTCGGGCGGATATCCGGCATGACCAGCACGGAGGGCAGGCGCGCCTCGCGCCGGGCCAGCCCTTCCAGCAGGTTGTCGATGGTTTCAGCCGCGTCCTCGGCATCCACCAGCGGCGTGCCGAGCGGGCCGAACGGGTTGGCCCATACGCGGATGATCGAGGCGCCGACGGAAAAGCCCGGCCTTTCCACGGTGAACGGCATGAGCAGCCGCATGCGGCTCGCCGCGCCGCTCTCGTCGCGGATGAGCGCGAGCCGGACCTGCTTGTCTTCGACCCTCGGCATTGCGGGGACGAGCAGGCGGGCGCTGAAGAAGATGTTGGGCTCCATCGCGCGGTTGGAGAGGAATTCCAGCTCTTCCTGGAGATCGTAGCCGAACGCAGCCGGATAGAGGCAGAGCTCGCGGCCCGACCGGCCGACCTGCATGCGGGCGTCGGCATCCGGACGCTCGGGTCGGAATGGCTGGCCGAGCGCCGGAAGGAGGGCGCTTCCATTTCTGTGGGGATCGCCGCCGGTCGGGATTTCAGCCATGGTCATCTTGCCTTTGAGGGTGCGGCGGCGAGCGGCGCGGCAAAGGCGAAGAGCACGATGCCAAGCGTCCGGCGGACCGCGATATGCAGAAGAACCGCCTCGATCATCATGGCCAGCGCGGTTGCCATTGCAGCGCCCGTGAGGCCGAAGCGGGGGATGAGGGCGATGTTGAGGCCGATATTGATCGCGAGAATGGCCGCGTAGAGCGCCACGCAGAGTTTCTGCCGGTCGGCCATGCTCAGGAGAACCTCTCCGGGGCCGACCATCGCCTTGGCGAGGATGCCCGCAAACAATATGGCCATCAGGCCGTAGCCGGCGGTAAACGCCGGGCCGAAGAGCGACAGCAGCACCTCGCCCAGCGCCAGAACGACGAGCCCGACGCCGAGCGCCGGCCAGAAACTCCAGCGCGCCGCCTGGCTGGCGAAGGCCGCAAGCGAGGGCATGTCGCCCTCGGCGATGATGGCTGAAAAACGCGGACCTACCGCGGCCTTGATGGCGAAGGAGACGAACTGCACCAGAACGATGGTCTTTGCCGCCGCGTAGTAGATCGCCACCTGGTCCGGGGGCAGGTAGAAACCCACGACCACCACGTCGGCATTGGTGAGCAGGAAGCCGATGCCGTCCACCATGAAGACGGGAAGCGAATAGCGGAACCAGGTGCCCGCCTCGATCTGCAGGCCTCCAGGGCCGTATTCCCGCCGCAGCCGTCTCCGCATGCGAAGGAATTGGGTGAGCGTCGTCACATAGGTGGCGGCGAGTGCGGCCTCCATGGCGGTGGCGGCGGTCTGTGGCGCCCCCATCCAGAGTGCCGCCAGCATGAAGGCGAGGATCAGCGCCGGCCGGATGAGATAGGTCGGGCTGAGCGCGGTGATCGTCCAGCCGCTCGCCCTCGCGGTGCCGTCCAGCACGTCGCCGAGCGCGATCATCGGCAGCGTGAAGAGCGCCAGGAAGACCGGCACCGTCCAATAGGCTTCGATCGTGTCGCCGAAGAAGCGCAGGAAGAGAAAACCGAGGAAGGCAAGCGTGGTTGCCGAAATCATCGCGAAGATGCGGACGCTGACATGGAGCCCGCGAATGGCGTCGAATTCGCCGCGCGCCTTGTGGTGCGGCAGGAAGCGGATGACCGATGTGTGGAAGCCGAGGCAGGAGAGATTGCCGGCGAGCACCACCAGAACCCAGACGAAGGCGAAGATGCCGTATTCGAACTCGCCCATCAGCCGGGCCAGCACGATCTGCGAGATGAAGGCGATCGCGGCGCTCAGGATGCGGATGACGAAGGCGGTCAGCGCGCGACGCTGGGCGCGGGCGTTTTCGCTGTCTTCGGCAAGCGTGGCGGCGAGCTTGCGGGCAAGCGGCAACAGCCGGGCACGCAGACCTGGCGGCAGCAATCTTTCCGCTGTCTCGATGACCGCCATGATGGGCAACGCAAAACTCGAATACGCAAGGGACAATCGGAAGGAATTGTTGCCACGGCAGAGTTAAGAAAGGGTGTTGTGGCGCATCCGGAGTTTAGGAAACGAGCTCTTTCCAAAAGCAAAACGCCGCCCGTTGGGCGGCGTCGCATCGTCATGCCGGGCGATGAATCTCAGACCTGCTCGAAGGCCCCATGGCAATGCTTGTACTTCTTGCCGGAACCGCAGGGGCAGGGCTCGTTGCGGCCGACCTTGCCCCAGGTGGCGGGATCTTCCGGCGTCCGGTCCGGCGCCATGGCGAGGACATTCTGGCCGCCGAAGCCAGCCATTTCGTCCTCGCCTGTCGTCGGATCGAAGTGATGCGCCTCCATGACCTGCGGCGGCTCGGGCGAGGGCGGAGCCTCGCGCACCAGCTCGACGCGCATGATCTGCGCCGTCACCGCTTCGCGGAGGTTGGCGAGCAGGGCCTGGAAGAGTTCGAAGGCCTCCGCCTTGTATTCCTGCAGCGGGTCGCGCTGGGCATAGCCGCGGAAGCCGATGACGGAGCGCAGGTGGTCGAGATTGACGATATGCTCGCGCCACAGATGGTCGAGCGTCTGCAGCACGACCGAGCGCTCGACATAGGTCATGATCCCGGGACCGAAGCGCTCGCGCCGGTCGGCGGCTGCCTTTTCCACCGCCTCGGTGATGCGCTCGCGGATATCTTCCTCGCCGATGCCCTCTTCCTGCACCCAATCCTCGATCGGCAGATCGAGGTTGAGGAGGCGCTGGACATCTTCCCTGAGACCGACCGCATTCCACTGCTCGGCATAGGCGCGCTCGGGGATATGCTTGGTGACGAGAACCTCGATCACCTCGCTGCGCATGTCCTCGATCGTTTCCGATACGTCCTCGGCATCCATCATCTCGATGCGCTGCTCGAAGATCACCTTGCGCTGGTCGTTGGTGACGTCGTCGTATTTCAAGAGGTTCTTGCGGATGTCGAAGTTGCGGGCCTCGACCTTCTTTTGCGCCCGTTCGAGCGCCTTGTTGATCCAGGGGTGGACGATCGACTCGCCTTCCTTGAGACCGAGCTTCTGCAGCATGCCGTCCATGCGGTCGGAGCCGAAGATACGCATCAGGTCGTCCTGGAGCGACAGGTAGAATTTCGAGCGGCCCGGATCGCCCTGGCGGCCGGAGCGGCCGCGCAGCTGGTTGTCGATGCGGCGGCTTTCGTGGCGTTCGGTGGCGATCACGTAGAGACCGCCGGCGGCAAGCGCCTTTTCCTTGAGGCTCTTCACCTCTTCGCGGATGGCGGCTTCCTTGGCGGTGCGTTCCGCCTCGTCCTCGATGCCTTCGAGATCACGCTCGAGACGCATGTCGATATTGCCGCCGAGCTGGATGTCGGTACCGCGGCCGGCCATGTTGGTGGCGATGGTGACGGCACCCGGCACGCCGGCCTGGGAGACGATATAGGCTTCCTGCTCGTGATAGCGTGCGTTCAGCACCTGGAACTTGTCGAAGCCCGATTTGCGCAGCATATCGGCGAGCAGTTCCGATTTCTCGATGGATGTGGTGCCGACCAGCACCGGCTGGCCGCGCTCGTGCGCATCCTTGATCTCGGCGATGATCGCCTTGTACTTCTCGTCGAAGGTCCGATAGACCTCGTCGTCCTCGTCGATGCGCTGGATCGGCAGGTTGGTCGGCACTTCGACTACTTCCAGCCTGTAGATGTTGCTGAATTCCTCCGCTTCCGTCGAGGCCGTGCCGGTCATGCCGGCGAGCTTTTCGTACATGCGGAAATAGTTCTGGAAGGTGATCGAGGCGAGCGTCTGGTTCTCGGGCTGGATCTGCACCTTTTCCTTGGCTTCCAACGCCTGGTGCTGGCCTTCGGAATAGCGGCGGCCCGGCATCATGCGGCCGGTGAACTCGTCGATGATGACGATCTCGCCGTTGCGGACGATGTAGTCCTTGTCGCGGGTGAAGAGCTTGTGGGCCTTCAGCGCGTTGTTGATGTGGTGAACGATCGCGACGTTCTCGACGTCGTAGAGCGATTCGCCCTTCAGGAGCCCGGCCTGACGCAGCAGGTTTTCGAGCTTCTCCGTTCCCTCTTCCGAGAAGTTGGCGGAGCGCTGCTTTTCGTCGATCTCGTAGTCGGCTTCGTCCAGCATCGGAATGAAGGCGTCGATCGTATTGTAGAGATCGGAGCGGTCGTCGAGCGGGCCGGAAATGATGAGCGGCGTGCGCGCCTCGTCGACCAGGATGGAATCCACTTCGTCGACGATCGCGTAATTGTGGCCGCGCTGGACCATCTGCGACCGCTCGTACTTCATGTTGTCGCGAAGATAGTCGAAGCCGAGCTCGTTATTGGTCGCGTAGGTGATGTCGCAGGCATAGGCCGCGCGGCGCTCGTCGTCGTTGAGACCGTGGACGATGACGCCGGTGGTGAGCCCGAGGAAGCCGTAGAGCTTGCCCATCGTGCCGGCGTCGCGGCTGGCCAGATAGTCGTTGACGGTCACCACGTGAACGCCCTTGCCGGCGAGCGCGTTCAGGTAGACCGGAAGGGTAGCCACCAGGGTCTTGCCTTCACCCGTCTTCATTTCGGCAATGGAGCCTTCATGCAGGATCATGCCGCCGGTAAGCTGCACGTCGAAGGGACGCATTCCGAGAACGCGGCGCGAGGCTTCGCGCACCACGGCGAAGGCCGGTATCAGGATATCGTCGAGCGTCTTGCCCTCGGCCAGCAACTGCCGGAACTCGCCGGTCTGGGCTGCCAGCTGCTGATCGGTGAGAGCCTTCGTCTTCTCCTCGATGGCATTGATCGCATCGATCTTGGAGCGGTAGGAGCGGACGCGGCGATCATTCGCCGAACCAAACAATTTGCGGGCTATGCCGCCGAAGCTGACCATACGAATGGTCCTTTCTCAAGATGTCTGCCTAAGACTCGCGGGCTTGCGGCATCACGGTTCTTTGTCCTCAAAACCCCGTGCGTGGCCCGGAAACTCTTCTGGACGCAAAGTTGCGTGACAGATAAGAGGGGGGTCGAATTATGTCAACGGTGACGGCTGATACACAATGGCCACAATCCGGTGTTTGTGAGGGTTTCCGGCCGGAATCGGGTATTCGATGCCGGCGTCTATCGAAAGGTTGAATCGATGTTGCGCAACAAATTTCTCGCAACGGCCGCGCTTGTCGTGGCAGTCTCGTTCCAGGCTCCGGTCTTCGCTCAGGAAGATGCGGTCGTTGCAAAGGTCGGCGATCTGGAGATCCGCCAGTCGGAGCTCGATCTTGCCGTGCAGAACCTCGATCCGCAGCTCCAGCAGTTGCCTGACGACCAGAAGCGCGTCGCCGCGCTGTCAGGTGCGATCGACGTGAAGCTGCTCGCCAAGGGCGCCATCGACGAAGGCATGAAGGATACCGAGGACTTCAAGCAGCGCATGGCCTATATCGAGGCCCGCGAACTGCACAATTCCTACTTCCGCAAGCATGTCGTGGATGCCGTGACGCCTGAAGAGGTCAAGGCCCGTTACGACAAGGAAGTCGCCGCCATGCCGAAGCAGGAGGAGGTGCATGCCCGCCATATCCTGGTGAAGACCGAGGATGAGGCGAAGGCGGTCATCGCCGAACTCGACGGCGGCAAGGATTTCGCGGAAGTCGCCAAGGAGAAATCCCAGGATTCCAACAAGGACGACGGCGGCGATCTCGGCTGGTTCACCAAGGGCCGCATGGTTCCCGAGTTCGAGGAAGCGGCCTTCACGCTGGAAAAGGGCGCCTATACCAAGACCCCGGTAAAGTCGCAGTTCGGCTTCCACGTCATCAAGCTCGAAGACCGCCGCGACGTGCAGCCGCCGGCGCTGGATCAGGTTCAGGACCAGGTCAAGCAGCTCGTGATGCGCGACAAGTACCTGGCTGTGATCGAGAAGGCCAAGGGCGAGGAGAAGGTCGAGATCGTCGACGAGGCGCTCCGCAAGGGCTACGAGGACGCCAACAAGGCGCCGGAAGCCGGCCAAGAGCCTGCGCCGCAGCAGTAACATTCAGTTGAGGGCCCGGTTTTCCGGGCCCTTCCACGTTCAGCCCGGGTTGCTATCAGATGTCCGTCTCCGTTTCCCCCCTTGCCCCGAAGTCCTATCCCGAGATGCCGGCGCTGCGCGGCGTTCGCATGGCGACCGCCGCTGCCGGCATCAAATACAAGAACCGCACGGACGTGCTTTTGATGGTCTTCGACAAGCCGGCCTCGGTGGCCGGCGTCTTCACCCGTTCCAAGTGCCCTTCGGCGCCGGTGGATTTCTGCCGCGCCAATCTGTCGCATGGGGTGGCGCGCGCCGTGGTCGTCAATTCCGGTAATGCGAACGCCTTCACCGGCCTGAAGGGACGGGCAGCGACGGCGCTGACCGCGAAATCGGCCGCCGAGGCCGTCGGCTGTGCCGAGAACGAGATCTATCTCGCCTCGACCGGCGTCATCGGTGAGCCGCTCGATGCCTCCAAGTTCGCAGGCGTGCTGGGTGACATGAACACCTCGGCGACGGGCGATTTCTGGCAGGAAGCCGCCAAGGCCATCATGACTACCGACACCTATCCGAAGGTCGCTACCCGCACCGCCGAGATCGGCGGCGTGAAGGTGACGATCAACGGCATCGCCAAGGGCGCCGGCATGATTGCTCCCGACATGGCGACCATGCTCTCCTTCGTGGTGACGGATGCGGATATCGCATCGCCCGTGCTGCAATCCCTGCTGTCCGCCGGCGTGGAGCCGAGCTTCAATTCGATGACCGTCGACAGCGACACGTCGACTTCCGACACGCTGATGCTGTTTGCGACTGGTGCCGCCGCCGCGGATGGCCAGAAGCGTATCGAGGACGCGGACGATCCGGCGCTTGCCGGCTTCCGGGCGGCTCTTAACGATCTTCTGAAAGCGCTGGCAATCCAGGTTGCCCGGGACGGTGAAGGCGCGACGAAGATGCTGGAAATCACGGTGACCGGGGCCGAGAGCAATGCGGCGGCAAAGACCATCGCGCTGTCGATCGCCAATTCGCCCCTGGTCAAGACCGCCGCCGCCGGCGAAGACGCCAATTGGGGCCGCATCGTCATGGCCGTCGGCAAGGCCGGCGAAGCCGCCGATCGCGACCGCCTGGCGATCTGGTTCGGCGATGTCCGCGTTGCCCTCAACGGCGAGCGCGATCCGGACTATTCCGAGAACGCTGCGTCGGACGTCATGAAGAAGCAGGATATTCCGGTGAGGGTGGATCTCGGTCTTGGAAACGGCACGGCAACCGTCTGGACCTGCGACCTCACGAAGGAATATGTCGCCATCAACGGCGATTACCGGAGCTGAGGCGTGATGCAGGCATTTTCCCCGCGCAGCGATCTGCCTCTCGTCAGGCGCCTCGAGGCCGTCGGCTTCCGTGCCTGGCCGGCCGCCTCGGTCGCCTATGACGGAAGCTGGCAGATACGCCTCACCGGCGGGCATCCCTCCAAGCGTCTGAACTGCGTCGTGCCGCTCGATCCTTCCGACTGTCGCGACATGGAATTGCGGCTGGAAAAGGCGCGCCAGCGCTTCGAGGCCTATGGCCGGCCGCTGATCGTACGCGAGACGCCGCTCGCACCGCGGCCGCTCATCGAGATGATGGAGAGAAACGGCTGGCAGGCTTTCGAAACGGTCAACGTGCTGACCGCCGACCTCACGAAAATCGATCTTCCCGATACGGTCCATCTCCTGCCCGGCCACAATGTCGGCCGCTTCGTGGATGCGAGCCTTGTCGTGACCGGCGAGGATGCCTCGCTGAAACCGGCGCTTGCGGAAATCCTGAATGCCATCAAGCCGGCAAGCGGCCTCTTCGTTGTCGAGGACCCGGAGACGGGACCGGTTGCGGCGACGCTCTGCGTGCAGGACAACGATCTCGCCGGCATCGTCTCGTTTGCCGTGAAGCCGGAGCGCCGGCGGGAGGGGATCGGCACCGACATGCTCTCCTCGGCGCTGCGCTGGGCGCGGGTCAGCGGTGCGCGCATGGCCTGGCTGCAGGTCGTCGATACCAACGAGCCGGCGCTGGCGCTCTACCGCAAGCTCGGCTTCCGCCATGCCTATGATTATCGCTATTGGCGCAGGGAGGCCTGAGAGTGAGCGAAGGTTCGAAGAAGCTTCTGCTTGTCGCCGCCTGCGCCCTCGTGGATGCCGACGGGCGCATCCTGCTCGCCCAGCGGCCCGAGGGCAAAACGCTCGCCGGCCTCTGGGAATTTCCGGGCGGCAAGGTCGAGCCGGGCGAAACGCCGGAAGAAACCCTGATCCGGGAACTCAACGAGGAACTCGGCATCACGACCAAGGCTGCCTGCCTCGCGCCGCTCACCTTTGCCAGCCACACTTACGAAACCTTCCATCTGCTGATGCCGCTCTATGTCTGCCGGCGGTTCGAGGGCGTGCCGGTCGGACGGGAAGGCCAGGCTATCAAATGGGTGCGGGCCAAGGCGCTTCGCGACTACCCCATGCCTCCGGCCGACGAGCCGTTGATCCCCATTCTCCAGGATCTCCTATAATTCAAATTAGACGGGCCGAATTCATTCCGTATTAACCGTTCATTTAGCCCGGCATGATAGGCCGGATCTCATCAGGGCAGTATTTGCGTGACGGGGCTTTGAGAGAATGGATGAGGAATTCTGGAAGACTGTGCGTGTCCGGCAGCGGGCGACGTACAGGTCCGGTATGACCGGTGCGCTCAATGCCGCACTTCTATTCGGCACGGCTGCAATCGCCCTCTCGCTGATCATCACACCCATGCTTTCGGACCGAACGGACGGGCGGCGGCTTGCCCATGTCCAGGAGGAATTCGACCGGATCACCACCGGCTCGATACAGCCCGACAAGGGTATCAAGCATTACACCATCCGGCGCAGCGTCCTGCAGGAAACGCCGGGTTCCATCTGCATCGTCAAGGGCTACGGCGCGGACGGCGATTGTTGAAACGGCGAAACGTTCCGCATTCGATGCGATCGGGCGGAAGGCAACGGGAATAAGAGCAATCCATGCGTCTCCTTCGATCCTTCCTACGCGACAGCCATGGAGCGAGCGCCGTCGAATATGGGCTAATCGCGGCGATCATCGGCGGCGCCCTCATCCTGGGGCTCGGCGCTTTTTCCGAGGCGTTGCAGAACACCTTTTCGACCGTCGAAAACAACATCGCAAAGCCGATCGACTAAGCGCCTTCATTCGATCTGCGGCTTGCTCGCATCGCGAAGGGCATCGGCGAGCCGCGCCTTTGCCGAACCCGGTTTCAGCGGCTTCTGCTGGCTTTCATGCGGCGCCCAGCCCGAGGCGTAGATGATCGAGAAGGTCGCACGGATGCGGCCGTCCGGATCGGAATAGCGTTCGGCATAGAGTTCCGCGGCTCTCAAGAAGAACCGCCGTGTGACCGGCGTTCTGCTGCGGCCGGCAAGCGGGTTGGTCATGCCCATGGCGCGCAGGTCGCGCATCAGGGGAAACAGGGAATCGTAGCGGACCGTATAGGTTTCCGCATCGACCACCGGCAGCGCGAAACCGGCGCGCTGCAGGAGCCCGCCCATATCGCGGACATCGGCAAAGGGAATGACGCGCGGGCTTGCTCCGCCGCTCAACTCCGCTTCGGCTGCAAGCAGGACATCCCGCAATTCGGCGAGCGTGCCTGCGCCGGGGATCGCCGCGAGAAAGAGGCCGTCCGGCTTCAGCGCGCGGCGGATGCGGATCAGCGTTCCCGGCGTGTCGTTGGTCAGATGCAGCGCCAGAGGCGAGAGCACGAGATTGACGGATTCGGGGGCAAGCGGCACGTCGTCCAATCCCGCTTCCCGCACTTCCTCGCCGGGAGCGGCGAATATCCCGCTGGTTTCGATCCGGCTCATGCTGCCGATCTTGCCGGTCGCCAGGCTTTGCCTTGCCGCGACACCCGTGCCGCCGTGGAGTTCCACGGCCTCTTCGAAACGGCGCTCCACGACGGCGAGGCGCTCGGCCAATTCGCGGGCGGCGATTTCCAGCAGGAAGCCTGCCGCAGCACCGTTACGGGCGAATGCCCTTTCGCGACGGCGGGCGGCCAGGTGCTGATCGAAAAGTATTTCCATATGACGTCGCCTTCATTTCTCCGTTCGCAAAGGCGCTTCGGCTTCGCTAATGTCAAGACATGTCCGCCGAGCAGACCCCTTCCGCTGCGTCAATTCTAGCATCCCTCGCGGGAGGGTGGATGAAGTCGCTCGGCGACCTCGTCTATCCGCCGACCTGCCTCGGCTGCGGCATCCGGACGGGGCGGCATGCCGCCTTCTGCGGAGGGTGCTGGTCGCAAATCCGTTTCATCGAGCGGCCCTATTGCGATCGCCTGGGCCTGCCGTTCTCCTACGATCCCGGACCCGGCATGCTTTCGGCCCAGGCGATCGCCGAGCCGCCGGTGTTCGACCGGCTGCGCTCGGTGGCGATCCACGAGGGGGCAGCCCGCAATCTCGTGCACTCCCTGAAATATCGCGACCGCACCAACCTGGCGCCGATGATGGCCGAATGGATGCTGAGAGCCTCCGACGGCCATGTCGCCAACTGCGACGGCATCGTTCCGGTTCCCCTGCACCGGCTGCGCTTCGCGCTTCGAAAATTCAACCAGGCGGCCGAGCTCGGGCGGCATATCGCCCATCTCTCGGGCAAGCCCTTTCTGCCGGAAGCGCTCGCCAGGGTGAAGCGCACGAGCCGGCAGGTGGGGCTGACCGCGCGGGGCCGGGAGGACAATGTCCGCGGCGCCTTCGCAACCCCTTCGGGCCGGGAGGGGGAGGTTTTCGGCAAGCGCCTCATACTGGTGGACGATGTCTATACCACCGGGGCCACCGTCTCTGCCGCCACGCGCGCGCTGAAGAAGGCGGGAGCCGCGGAGGTCACGGTTTTGACCTTTGCAATGGCTGTCGCCGGGCCTATATGACAATCAAGACAATTTCGCGCGGCCCCGCTTCCGCTCCCGGCCGTGCCTGGAGACATTCATGGCAGATGTGACCATTTATACCCGCCAGTTCTGCGGCTATTGCACCCGCGCCAAAGCCCTGCTTGAATCAAAGGGCATCGACTATGTCGAGCACGACGCGACCTACTCGCAGGAGCTCCGCCAGGAGATGATCGGCAAGGCGAACGGACGTTCGACCTTTCCGCAAATCTTCATCGACGGCCAGCATGTGGGCGGCTGCGACGATCTTCATGCACTCGACCGGGCCGGCAAGCTCGATCCGATGCTGGCGAATTGAGGGAAGTTAGGAATGGCATTCAAGGCTGCAGCGATCCAGATGTGCTCCGGCGTCGATCCGGAGAAGAACGCCGCCGACATGGCCCGCCTCGTGCGGGATGCCGCGGCGCAAGGTGCGGTCTATGTGCAGACGCCGGAAATGACCGGTGCTGTGCAGAAGGATCGCGCCGGGCTTCGTGCGGTGTTGAAGGACGAGGCGAACGACATCGTCGTTTCGACCGCCCGCAGCCTCGCCAGCGAACTCGGCATCCATGTGCATGTCGGCTCGACGGCGATTGCGCTCGACGACGGGAAGATCGCCAATCGCGGCTTCCTCTTCGCGCCCGGCGGCAGCCGGATCTGCACCTATGACAAGATCCACATGTTCGACGTCGATCTCGACAACGGCGAGAGCTGGCGCGAAAGCGCCGTCTATCGGCCCGGCGAGGAAGCGCGGGTGGCCGAGCTGCCCTTCGCCAGGCTCGGCTTCGCAATCTGCTACGACGTGCGCTTCCCCTCGCTGTTCCGGACCGAGGCGGTTGCCGGGGCGGAGGTGCTGACCGTTCCCGCCGCCTTCACCCGCCAGACGGGCGAGGCGCATTGGGAAGTGCTGCTGCGCGCCCGCGCCATCGAGAACGGCGCCTTCCTGATCGCCGCCGCGCAAGCCGGGCTGCATGAAGACGGCCGCGAAACATTCGGCCATTCGATGATCGTCGATCCCTGGGGCAAGGTGCTGGCATCCGCCGGCGGTTCCGGCGAAGCGGTGGTGATCGCCGAGATCGACGTCGCCGAAGTAAAGGCTGCCCGGGGCAAGATCCCGAACCTGAAGAACGCGCGCGAGTTCACGCTCGACACCGTTGCGCCGGCAGCCGGAGGAGTTGCCGCTTGATCCGCTATTCACTGTCCTGCGAGAACGCCCACACTTTCGAAGGCTGGTTTTCGACCAGCGCGGACTTCGACGGGCAGGTGGCGAGCGGCTTTCTGACCTGCCCGGTCTGCAATTCCGCCTCGATCTCCAAGACCCTGATGGCGCCATCCGTTTCGACCGCGCGCAAGAAAGAAGAAAAGCAGGCGGTGGCGATGGACATGGCGCGCGCCGAGGCCGAGGCCAGGCTGAAGGCTGCTGTCGCCGCCATCAAGGCCAATGCCGAGGATGTCGGCGACAAGTTCCCGGAAGAGGCGCGCAAGATCCATTACGGCGAAGCGGACGCTCGCGGCATCATCGGCCAGGCGAGCTTCGGCGAGGTGCGCGATCTCCTCGAGGAGGGCATCGAGGTGGCGCCGCTGCCGGTGCTGCCCGAGGATGCGAACTGAGCGCATCCCGATACGGAACTCATTTCAAAGAACCCGAAGGGCTGGACGGATAATGTCCGGCCCTTCATGCATTTACCGGGAGTGTAGCAGGAGATCGAAGGGCGGGGATGCCGAAATCACCCCGGCCTTTTCGCCAGCAGCATATAGTTCACGTCCATGTCGGAGGAGAGGTTCCAGCGGTCCTGCAGGGGATTGAAGAAGACGCCTGTGCGGTGGATGATTTCCATGCCGCTTGCGGCAAGCGGCCTTTCCAGCTCCTCCGGACGGACCAGCTTTTCGTACTGGTGCGTACCCTTGGGCAGCCAGCGCAGGATGTTTTCCGCCGCGAAGATGGCGAGCGCGCCGGCCTTGAAGGTGCGGTTGATGGTGGCGACGAACATCAGCCCGCCGGGGCGCACCATTTTCGCGCAGGTGGACATGAAGAAATCCACATCCGCGACGTGCTCGACGACTTCCATGTTGAGGACGACGTCGAAGGTCTCGCCGGCTTCGGCAAGCTGTTCGGCAGTCACGGCGCGATAATCGACCACTGTTCCCGTCTCGGCCGCATGGGTGGAGGCAATCCCGATGTTCTTTTCCGAAGGATCGGCGCCGACGACGGTGGCGCCCATGCGCGCGACGGGCTCAGACAAGAGGCCGCCGCCGCAGCCGATGTCGAGCACACGCAAACCGGCGAGCGGCAGGTGGCTCTTGGGGTCTTTGCCGAAATTCTCCGAGACGCGGTCGCGGATATAGGCGAGCCGCACGGGATTGAACTTGTGCAGCGGCTTGAACTTGCCGGTCGGATCCCACCATTCCGCCGCCATGGCGGAAAACCGGTCCACTTCGCTCTGGTCTATGGTGCTGCGGGCGGTCTCGGTCATGGTCGTCATTCCCTCGTTTCAGCGTTTGAAGTCGGATGATCGGAAGGGGAAGTCAAGAGTGCTTCTTGGGCAAGCGCCGTCTTGACGCAGCCTCGACGCAGGCCAGGATCAAATCCATTTTCGGGATGTCCAGCTTTATCTGCAGAAGGTCTGCCATGAGTTTTTTGTAGATATCGAAAACCCATGGCTTCTGGTTTGCGATACAGACGGGGAGATCGGCGCAGGCCTTGCCGCTGAGGCCGATTTCCCGCTGAGCGCGGACAGCCAATGCCTGGTGCGGCGAAGGCTGCATCGGACCACCGCACACGCGCCGGCGGCGGCAGGAGCGCAGACGGCACAGATCATTGCTGATGCACATGAGTGACGAAGCAGCGCGGGAGAGTTCTTCGTGCTGTTCGGCCCGAAGCTTTTCGTAGTCGCTGAAGTCCCTATGTTCAGTCGATGTTTTTGTTCTCAAGACATACTCCTCCCTTGCCCTCGGATCGCGCTTCGCTTGTCCGAGGATGACGAGTAGGCAGACTCGTCCCTTGGCGATCTCGGTTTCTTTCTTTCGTCATCCTCGGATGATCCTCGGGTTTAACCCGAGGACGAGGATTGGCCGGGACACGTCGTTGCCTCGTATTTGTATTTTATGGTGACACGCGACGTGTCCCGTTCGGTGTATTTTTCCGCGCAACTCCGGTCCCTCTGCGGCGGCCCATATGTTGTTGATTATTAGCCGGGCCGGGTTGTGTGCGACACACGCACGCCCCGCCATTTCTCAGGCGAGAGGGAGACCATTTTCTGCGCAGCCCCTGACAACCCGCCTGCATCAACGGCGGATCGAAAGGGCACCGGCCCCATCTCGCCGGCGATGCTTAACCGGTGCAGCCGAAACAGGACTAGGACAGTATGAGGCAAAGTTGGAGAGCGGGGATGAAGAATGATTTAAGTTATTGAAACATTGCGAAAGATGCACCGGATCATCCCCCACTTGAACGGAGAGAACGGCTTGTTTGTGCGGTAGATCCTCGGGACAAGCCCGAGGATGACGAACCTTGAGGTTCTGCAAAAGGTGCCAAACTCGAGGTCGTGCCTTGGGGTACACCCAGCAGTACCGCTCTCGGTGTGGTCTCCAGTGATCCTGGCCTCAGTGATACCGTCCTCGGCGGCTGATCGGGGCACCCTTGCTCGAACCTTCTCTTTCGTCATCCTCGGGCTTGTCCCGAGGATCCAAGCACAAACAACAATCATGAGACGGCAATGGTCCTCTCCGTGGCAAACTCCCTCCGATCTTCCTCGTCAGAGGGAGATGCCGTCGGAGATGACGGAGGGATAACAGCTCCGCAAAATCAGCCTGTGTGTGTCGAGGCACCCCCTCTGCCCTGCCGGGCATCTCCCCCTCAAGGGGGGATCGATATACCGCGCTGCCGCCGTTCACCCTCGCCCCGGGGAGAGGGTGCGCCGAGCGAAGCGGAGGCGGGGGTGAGAGACACGCAAATGAACGCCGGCCCCGATTAAAATCGACCGTATGGAAGGGCAAGTCTTGTTGCCGATGCCGGCGAGT
>NZ_JBHFJG010000002.1:0-67612 GCF_057559155.1 Rhizobium moroccans
GGAACGGGCTTGCGGCCGCGGTCTGAGCGTTCAAGGAATTGTACTGAATGTCTGATATCAGCAAATTCGGAGGGGCCTCCCTCCGGCTCGTTTCACCTTACGCATCATCGCTCGGCCTCGCACCCGCGATCGAGCATATCGCAAAGACGGCGGTCGAGCGGGAAGTGGATCGCCGCCTTCCCCACGAAGAGATCGCCGAACTGAAGGCGCTCGGCATTGGATCTCTGCGCCTGCCGAAAGATGCCGGCGGTGCTGGAGCTTCGCTGTCTGAGCTGTTTTCCGTCGCGCGCGATCTGGCCGCAGCCGATTCCAACATCGCGCACGCCTTCCGCAACCATCTCTGGCAAGTCGAAGCAGCCTTGCGCCAGCCGGGGCATCCGTTTCATGCCCATGTGCTGGCGCTTGCCGCCGAGGGCAAGACGGTCGGGTTGAGCTTTGCCGACAGCGATGCCACCGCCGCCGGGGCGCTGTCGTCGAAGGTCCTGTCGCGGATCGAATGGGATGATGCCCTGCAGGCCTATCGCGGCTCCGGGCGGAAGGTCTATGCGACCGGCAATCTCTACAACGACGCCTTCGTCGGCCTTGCCGTCGAAAGCCGCGAGAACGCGGCGGTGCAATATGTTCTCTATCGCGGAGATGGTGTCGACGGAGACGACGACTGGGGCGGCTTCGGCCAGAAGCTGACCGGCTCCGGCACCGCGAAATTCAATGCGGCGACCATTCCGGCCAAGCAGGTCTATCCTCAAGACCCGCCGCCGCGTGAAGGCGCAGCACCCTGGCGCTTCACCTTCCATCAGGTCTATCTCACCAATTGCATTGCCGGCGTGGCGCGACGGATTGCACTGGATGCGGTGGATGTGCTTCGCACGCGCGGCCGCAATTTCTATCACGGCGAGGCAGACCATCCCGCCGACGAACCTGTTCTACAGGCGCATCTTGGGCGGATCAGAGCCTATGCAGCCTCGATCGAGGCGACGATCGACCGGACGATCGCCAGTCTCCAGCATGCATGGGACAGCCATGGAACAGCAGCGGAATACGATGCCGTTCTGGCTGCGTCCTTGTCGGCTGCGGAAGCGAAGGTCGTCATCGACGATCTTGCACCCCAGATTGCCGGCTGGCTGATCGACCTAGGCTCCGGCTCGGTCGTATCGCAAAAGGGGGCGCTCGACAGGCATTGGCGCAATATCAAGGTCATCGCCTCGCATAATCCCCGGCTCTACAAGGAACGTCTGCTCGGCCAGAATCTCCTGAGCGGGCGCCTGCCGCCGACGGGCGCATTCTTCTGATGTGCCATCTCATCTCTTTCGTACCGGAGCGCATGCAATGAACCAAATATTGTCTTCGCCCGCCGCCGCCTCCCCGGCTTTCCCGACGCTCTCTCCGGCTCAGGTCCGCGCCGAGTTGCTGGCAAGGCGGGAAATCCTGCTCGCCGATTTGAGGGAAGAGGACCCCTTTGCCAAAGGCCACCCGCTCTGGGCCGCGAACTTCCCGTTCGGAAAACTCGAGCTCGACGTTCCTCGACGCATTCCCCGCCGCGACGTTCTGATCGTGCTCTACGGCAAGGACGAATATCGCGATCTTGCGCCGCTTGCCGCGCTCAAACTCGCCGGCTGGAGATACAGCAACGTCCATCTGCTCGAAGGTGGCCTCGCCGCTTGGGAAGAAGCGGGCTATGAAACTTTTATCGATGTCAACGTGCCGTCGAAATCCTTCGGAGAACTCGTCGAAGCGCACCGCCACACACCTTTGCTACCGGCCGAGGAAGTGCGGCGCCTGATCGTTTCCGAAACGCCTCCCGTCATTCTGGACGCGCGTCGCTTCGACGAGTTCAACACGATGAGTATTCCGACAGGTACGTCGGTGCCGGGAGCCGAACTTGTGCTTCGGGTGCGCGACCTTGCCCCCGACCCGAACACAACCGTGATCGTCAACTGCGCGGGACGGACACGCTCGATTATCGGGACACAATCCTTGATCAATGCGGGTATCCCGAATCCGGTTGCTGGCCTGCGTAACGGCACGATCGGTTGGACGCTTGCAGGTTTGACATTGGATCGGGGGGCAACGCGCCAATTTCCTGAAGCCTCGCCCCACGCACGCACGCTGGCACGGGCAGATGCCCGCGCAGTGGCGGAGCGCGCCGGCGTCCGCCGCATTTCGTTGCAAGAGGCGGAGGGTTTGGCAAGCCCGGATCGCACCGTCTACCGCATCGACGTGCGACCTTCCGAGGAATATCAGCGTGGTCACTTGCCCGGGTTCGTGAACGTTCCTGGCGGACAGCTTGTGCAGGAAACCGACCATACCGCTCCGGTTCGCGGCGCGCTTATTCTGCTTTCGGATGATGACGGCACCCGCGCCGACATGACGGCATCATGGCTTTCGCAAATGGGTTGGGAGACATATGTCATCACCCCCGTTGACGACAGCGAGTGTAGCGAGCGCGACGATGATCGGGCGAATACCATTCCAGCCCCATCCGCAGCCACCGTTTCACCGGATGCCCTTCGAAAATGGCTGGCCGACGGAGACACGCTCGTCATCGATGTCGGCAGTTCGGCAAACTATGTCAAAGGTCACATTCCTGGCGCCTGGTGGGCTCTGCGCGCGCAGATCGAACATGCGCTCAAAGCCATCGGGGCCGCCGAGCGAATTGTGGTCACTTGCGCCTCCGGCACATTGGCCAAATTCGCGGCTGCCGACATCCAGGCACTCACCTCCTCCGAGGTATACGTCCTCGAGGGCGGCACCGGCAGATGGTTGGCCAAGGGATTACCGGTGATAGAGGGCGAGGAACGCTTGGCATCTCCTCGCATCGATAGATATCGCCGTCCTTACGAGGGCACGGACGCGCCGCGTCAAGCCATGGAGGACTATCTCGAATGGGAATATGGCCTCGTGGCGCAACTTGATCGCGATGGCACGCATTTCTTCCGTGTCATATAGCCATGAGCCAAGTCCCGGAAATCGGCGCGAACTGCGGTTCAATGGGGCAAGGCTCTGATGGCTTGAGCCTGCCCGTCGAAGAAATGGATGTTCGATGCCTCCGCCGAAAGACCGATCTCGCCGCCGACGGCGGGGACCTCCCCCTCATCATGCAGGACCAGGCAAATCCGGTTATCGGGCAGCAGGACATGCAGCAGCGTCACCGCGCCCGTATATTCGCAGAGACTCACAGTCCCGCGCAGAACGCCATCTCGCGGTTCCACCACCGTCAGATGTTCCGGCCGGATACCGAGCGTTTCGGCTGATTGCGGAGCCGCCAGACCGGCACACAGCAACGGCGCATCGGCGGCAGGCAGGATGTTCATCTTGGGGCTGCCGATGAACTGCGCGACGAAGACATTCGACGGCCGTTCATAAAGCTCCCGCGGGGAACCCACCTGCTCTATCCGCCCGTCGCGCAGCACCACGATCTTGTCGGCAAGCGTCATTGCCTCGATCTGGTCATGCGTCACATAGATCATGGTGGTGGAAAGACGCTTGTGCAGGGCGGCGATCTCGGAACGCATATGCACGCGCAGTTCGGCATCGAGGTTCGACAGCGGCTCGTCGAACAGGAAGACATCCGGGTTTCCGACGATAGCACGGCCAATCGCGACACGCTGGCGCTGGCCGCCCGACAATTCGCGGGGGTAACGGTCGAGCAACGGTTCCAGTTTCAGGGTCGCGGCCGCTTCGTTCACCCGCCGCTGGCGCTCCTGCGCAGGCACTTTCCGCACCTTTAGCCCGAAGCCCATATTCTCTTTCACCGTCAGATGCGGATAAAGCGCATAGGACTGGAACACCATCGCCACCCCGCGTTGCGAGGGTTGCACCTCGTTCACCACCCGGTCGCCGATCTTCAACTCGCCATCGCTGATATGTTCCAATCCGGAGATGAGGCGAAGCAGCGTGGACTTGCCGCATCCCGACGGGCCGACGAACACCACGAACTCACCCTCGTCGATCGAAAGGTCCACGCCGCGAATGACCTCGACCGAGCCGAACCGCTTTTCGATGCCTTTGAGCAATACACTCGTCATAAGCTGAAATTCCTCATCCTTTCACGCCGGATAGCGCAAAGCTTTCGATGATCTGCCGCTGAGCGATCAGGTAGACGATCAGGATCGGCACCACGGCGAGACTGGTTGCCGCAAGCTGGAGGTTCCAGAGCGGCAGACCATAACTGTCGTTGAAGTTGGAAAGCGCCAGCGGCAGCGTGAACATTTCAAGCGAGCTCACGAAGATCAGCGGCTCCAGGAACAGGTTCCATGAATGCAGGAAGGTGATGATGGCCACCGCCGCCAGCGCCGGGCGCGACATCGGCAGCGCGATCTTCCACCACACGCCGAAACGGGTAAGGCCATCCATCTTGCCGGCCTCCTCCAGCTCCTTCGGAAGCGCCAGGAAATACTGGCGCATCAGGAAGGTCGCCATCACGCCCTGAGGCCCGAAGGTCGGCAGCAGGATGAGCGGCCAGTGCGTATCCACCAGGCCGAACCACCGCATCAGGAAGAAGTTGGGGATGATCGTCACCTCCTCCGGCACCATCAGCGCCGAGATGAGGAACAACATCAGCAGAGCAGCACCCGCAAAGCGCATCCGCGCCAGCGCGTAACCCGCCAGCGACGAGATGACGAGCGTCAGCCCGGTAACGAGAATGGCGATGTAGAGCGAGTTGAAGTACTGTCGCGCGAACGGCTGGTAGGTGAAGACCTCGACGAAGTTTTCCCATCGCCAGACGCGTGGGATCAGCGACGGAGCGCCGAAGATTTCGGTCACGCTCTTGAACCCGGCCGAAACCATCCAGATGAAGGGAAAGATGAAGGGGATCGCCGCAATCAGGAGAGCGATCGTCCAGCAGGCACGGTATAGAATTCGGGTCTGGCGCAGGCTCATTCCATTCCCTTTCGTCTCAGCGCGACCTGCACCAGCGTCAGCACCATGACGATCGCGAACATGATCATCGCAAGCGTCGAGGCATAGCCGACATTGAAGAACTTGAAGCCTTGCTGATAGATGTAGAAGGCGAGCACCAGAGTGCCGTTTTCAGGTCCGCCGCCGGTCATCTGGTAAATGTGATCGAAGACCTTGAAGGAGCCGATCGTGGTGATCACCATGATCACGAGGGTCGCCGGTGCCAATAGCGGCCAGGTTATCATGCTGAATATCTGCCGGCGCGACGCGCCTTCGAGGCGGGCAGCCTCCTCGTAGTCGCGCGGGATCGCCTGCAGCGCGGCGATGTAAAGGATCATGTTGAGACCGACCATCTTGATCACGCGGGTGATGATGACAGCCGCCATGGCCCAGTTCGGCTCGCGTAGCCAGTTGGGGCCGGAAATCCCGACAAGTGCCAGCACCTGGTTGATGAAGCCGCCCTCGCCCTGCAGCATGAACTTCCAGACGATGGCCCAGGCGATCGCCGAGGTGACGACCGGGGCGAAGAACACCGTGCGGAAGAACACGACGCCCCGAAAGGGTCGTGAGAGCGCAAGCGCAAGCGTGAGCGCAAGCGCCATGTTGAGCGGCACGAGGCCGAGTGCGAAGATGACCGAATTGCGCACCACATGCCAGAAATCGGGGTTTTCCAGCAGCGCATTCTCGAAGTTGGCAAGACCTACGAAGGTGGCCTGCTGGGTCAACAGGTTCCATTCGGTGAGCGAATAGTAGGCCACCGCCAACAGCGGGCCGAGGAAGAAGATGATGAAGCCGATGACGGTCGGGCTGACGAACAGCCACGCCTCCATCATCTCCCTCGCCTTCAGCGTCAGGCGGGACTTCTGCCCGCCGCGCCTGGTGATATGAATGCTATCGGTCATATTCGACCCAATCAGAGCAGCGGCTGGATGGCCGAGCAGATACCCTTGATGGCCTGATCGACATCTGCGTCCGCCTTCCACAGGGCATCCACCCTGGGGGCCATTGCCGCCAGGAGCTGCGGAGCCTTCTCATGGGCCGGATGCACACGGCCATTGGCAATCGCGGCCGCCACGTTCTTCATCATCTCCGGCGGCACGAGCTTGTTGCCGCTGATGAAGGCATCGGCTTCGAGCACGCTCTTGCGGGCCGGCGGGAAGAATTGCGCCATGGTCGCGACATTTTCCTTGTTGGTCATGTGCGCGACGAATTCGGCGGCGATCTCCTTGTTCTTGCCCTGGTCGAACACGACCAGCCCGGCCTGGCCGATAACGGGCGATTCTCCGCCCGGACCGCCCGGTAGTGGCGCGATACCCCAGTTGAAGCCCGCCTCGGCCATCTTGGAGGCACGCGATATCTGGTTCACCGTCATGGCGGAATTGCCAGAGAAATAATCGCCCTGCTCTCCGGGCGGGACGATGGACTTATCCTTGAAGACCATGTCGTGGAGCTGCTTGATCGCCGCGACGGCTTCCGGCTTGTCGAACCCGCATTCCTCGTTCGACCAGATGTCGCCGCCATAGGCGCGGATCGGCGGCAGGAGTGCATGGGTCATCCGCGAGGCATACCCCTCCCCGTCCTTGAACTCGAAACCCCATTTGCCGGGATTGGCTTCCGTCAGCTTCTTGGCGACCTGCTGGAACTTCGTCATGTTCCACTCGCCCTTGGCGGCAAGCGCCAGTGGGTCCTCCAGACCTGCTTTGTCGAACATGTCCTTGTTATAGTAGATCATGAAGGGCGAGGTGGAGAACGGGATGCCATAAACCGTTTCTCCCTTCTGCCAGAGGCCCATTGCCGGCTGCGAGAAGTCGGCGAAATCATAGCCCTCCGCGGCCTTCAGCGTCGGGCCGAGATCCATCAACAAATTGGCGTTCTCGAAGGCGGGAGCGGCATCCTCCATCATCCAGGCAATGTCGGGCGGATTGCCGCCTGCCACCTGGAAGGTCAGCTTCTGCGTATAATCATTCACCGGCACGGTCTCGAACTTCACGTTCACGTCCGGATGCCTGGCCTTGAAGCTCTCGGCAATGCCGTTCAGCATTTTCAGATGCGCCTCGCTGCCCGTCCAGACGGTCATGCGCAGGTCGGTCGCGAGAGCGGACGTCGTCGTCATCAACAACGTCAAAGCGGATGCTACGATACCTGTTAGTGCGGCCCTCATGGTTTCCTCCCCTTTTGGTCGCTGGTCTTCGGCCTTTACCGAATGAATGCCGCGGCATTCGCTCGGTAAAGCGTAGTCAATTGCAGAGATCCCGGAGGGCACTCTGCGTCTCGTTTTCAGGCCCTCCCGACGCCGCTCACTCGGCAGCTTGCGGAAGAGCGCCGGGCGCATCCCCGATCGACCATCCTCCGTCGACCGGAATGTTTGCGCCCGTGATGTAGCCCGCGGCATCGCTGCACAGAAAGACGAAGGCGCCGACGAGATCCTCGGGCCTGCCCTGCCTGCCGACGGGTATCTTGGCGACGACTGCCCTGCGGAAGGCGGGGTCTTCGTAGCGCACCGCATTGGCCTCGATTTCGATGGCGCCCGGCGAGACAACGTTCATCGTCACGCCGCGATGTCCGACCTCCCGGGCAATGCCTTGCATGGCCGTCAACTGGGCGGCCTTCAACGAGGCATAGACCACCGTCTCGGCACGGGGGCGCGTCGCCATGATGCTGCCGGTTGCCACCACCCGGCCCCAGCCGCGCTCCATCATCGGCGGCACGAACCGATTTGTCAGCGTGAGGAGTGTGGCGAAGTTGGAGGCGACATGCTTGTCGATATGTGCATCGTTCACCTCTCGCCAAGGCAGGCGATGTTCGATCGCGGCATTGGCGATCAGTATGTCTATCCGCCCGCACTGCTCGATCACGGCATCGGCGAAAGCCTGCGTCGCCGCGCTGTCGGTGAAATCGGCTTCGAAAACCGGAACATTTCCGCCGATCGTGCGAGCCACATCCCTTGCGCCGCTCTCATTGCCGAAATGGTGTATCGCCACGTCCGCGCCGTGTTCGGCAAGGCCGAGCGCGACCGCCCGGCCGATGCCGGAACTGGCGCCGGTCACCAGCGCGCGCCGTCCCTGCAAGGAGAAGCGCGGCATGGTCATGGCCGGCCACCCAATTTGTCCGCAACCTCGAGCGAGGCGATGTCGGCCGCGACGAAGTGGGCGCGGATCTTCTGTTCGGCGAGATCGGCATCTCCGGCCGCTACCGCATCGTAGATCGCCTGGTGCCGCGCGATCGTGGCACGCCAGTCGGCGTCACTGCGATTGGCGCGGCGCGAAAACAGCTCTGATACCTCGCGCTGCACGGAGCGCATGCCCTCCATCTGCACGCGGATCATGAAGTTGCCTGTCGCCATGGCGAGCCCGAGATGAAACAGGATATCGGCTGCCGTGAAACCCGCAGGCTCGTGCAGCGAGGCCGCCATATCGGCCAGGGCCTGCTGCATGGTTTCCAAGCCTTGGCTATCGCGGCGCTCGGCGGCAAGCCGTGCGATGCCCGTTTCGATGACGAGGCGCATCTCGTTGGCTTCCTGGAGGCGCTTGAGGCTCGAGCGCACGGCATAGCCATAGATCTTGTCCATCGGGTCGCCGCTCAGCGCCTTGGCGCGGGCAACCTTGCCCTGCTGCGTGAAGATCAGGCCGGCGGCTGTCAACTGACGCAAGGCTTCGCGCGCAATCGGCTTCGAGACCCCGAATTCCCTGGCGATCTCCCCTTCTGGCGGCAAGGGCTCGCCGGGCGAGATGCGGCCATCGAACAGCGCGGCGGCAATCGCGTCGGAAACCCCGTCCGCAAGCCGCGAAGGGCTGGCAGGCTTGTCGGTGAATACAGGTTTCCTGTCGGAGTTGTCGGTCATCTCATTCCTCATATAGCAAACCCTATCATGCAGTTTTCAACTTAGCAACTAGGTTTATCAGTTGCCAAGATAACATCCTGTCGGTAGAAGTATCAGACAAGCCGGCCAACGGCGAGCAAAACATGGAGCATAAAAAGCCCGATGGACCCCGCACAGACATCACCCGGCGAAGCCATCCGCATCACCGACGTGATTGCCCATCCACTGAGCCAGACGCTTCCGAAACCAACGGTCACCTCGTGGGGCTCCTATACGAAAGTGTCCATCGTCCTCGTGGAAGTTCGCACCGATGCGGGCCTGATCGGCGTCGGCGAGACGCTGGCGCGCTTTTCTCCGAAAGCCTATGCCGATCTGATCGAGACATCTCTCAAACCCCGGCTCGTCGGCCAGGACGCACGCAATATCGGGGCATTGTGGCAGTCCATGCGTCGGTCGCTCTCGGGACGCGCCGGCGGCATGTTGATAGAAGCCATCGCGGGTGTGGACATCGCGCTCTGGGACATCATGGGTAAGGCGGCCGGACTGCCGATCTCCAAGCTTCTCGGCGGCACGGGCCGCGAACGGATCGACGTCTATGCCGCGGCAGTGAACTGGGTGGATGACACGGAGGCCGACCGGGAGCTGGAGCGCTATATCGGCGAGGGCTTCCCACGCATCAAGGTGAAGATGTCCAACCCGGTGAAGGAGGCCTGCCGCCGCATCGAGCGGCTGCGCGATCGAGCCGGCGACGATATCGCACTCTGCGTCGACGCCAACTGGGCGTATAATCTGGACCAGGCGATCGAAGTCGGCCGGGCGCTGTCGGCCAACGGCTATTTCTGGTTCGAGGAGCCGCTCGCCCCCGAAAACGAGCAGGGCTACGAGGAGCTGCGCAAGCGCTGCGATGTGCCGCTTGCGGCGGGCGAAAGCAATTTCACCGCCGATCAGGCCCAGCGCCTCGTCGCCAACCGTACCCTTTCCATTCTTCAGCCGGACGTGGCGCGTGCCGGCGGCATAACCGAAACCCGCCGCATGGCCGATTACGCCGCCCTGCACGACGTCGGCTATGCCCCACATATCGGCATGTCCGGCATCGTCTGCGAAACGGCGAGCGTGCATCTGGCGGCGGCGCTGCCCAACTTCAAGGTCATGGAATGCGAATGCGACCTCAGCCCCTTCAAGCGCGAGCTTGCCGACCTGGCGCCGGGTTGCCTTCGACAGAAGGACGGCACCCTCGATGTGCCGACAGGCCCGGGGCTCGGCATCGAAATCGATTGGGATGCCGTGAAGCGGCTCCGCATTCAGTGAGGTCCACGAGAAGATGACGACTTTAGCCACGCCAATCACCGCCGATGTCACCGAAGCCATGCGCCTTGCCATGCTGCGCGCCGACCCGGCGCTCAGCCGCTTCGATCCGCTTCCGCGAATCTTATCCTTCGACGATTTCTCGCGCGGTCATTGCGGCTGGTCGCAGCTTGTCGGCAATTACGAGGACAGTCTCGATTCCATGCTCCCGGGTTATGCCCAGCACTCCAGCGCCATGCTCTCGACCCTCGGACATTGGGAAGCGGGCTCGCATGGCGGCATGGATTCCTCCTATGCGCTGAAGATCGCCACCAAGCCGCGGCCAGGGGCTCAGAACGTCGCCATCAAGCGACATACGTTTCGCAAACGCGGGCCTATCCGTTTCGAACTCTTCTTCACCTTCAAGCCGGAAGCGACGGAACTGAAGCTTTCCGAAACGGATGTCCGCTCGGTCGGCTTCCTGTTCGATCTGCAATGCGGAGACCGGGATGGAGATGGCGAACGGGTCATGCCGCATCTGCGTTTCCTGAATGCGCTCGAGGGCAAGCACCTGCAAAAGTGGCAATACAAGCGCGAGACGACGCATTTCACCTCGATCGGCAGCGAGGACAAGACCGTCAGCCATTACCATCTCTCTCCCGACGGCTGGCTGGATCTGCCGAACGGCGATCAACGGCTCTGCTATAACGAGATCCCCACCAAGGTGAATTGGAGCTATTTGCGCTTCGATTTCGACCTCGCTTCGATGAAGGCGACCGGGCTGCAATGCAACGACCGCAGCTTCGATTTGTCGGGCTTCGATTCCATCCGCATCCCAGCGATGAAGAACCTGTGGTGTATGCTCAACTTCTGCCTGTTCGCAGAAACGGACGTTGCCAAGCGCGCCTTCCTCTACGTCGATTCCATTTGCATATCGGGGGATTTCTGATGCTGCCCGAGAACATCACCGCCATCGTCGCCCGCAATGAGCGCTGGAGCGGTGACGCCGCAAGCGAGCCTTACGAGGCCGGCTGGGCACGCGAAGCCGTTTTCTTCGTCCGGGCCCTGAAGGACCCCATCGGAGCCGTCCCGAAAGCCTGGGTGGAGATTTCGCCGGACGGCATGCATTGGGTGCCGGAAGGTACCGAATTCGTCATGCCGGGGGAGCTGGACGGGATCGCGGCAGCGCGTGTCCGGCATTTCGGCAACTGGCTGCGTGTTGCCACGCGCTTCGAAGAAGGGTCCGAATGCACCGTTCTGGTGACTGTGCATTTGAAAGCCTGATGCACGCAATCGATCGGAAACGGGCATGAGGCCGGACCGACGGTACAGAAATGTGTCGGCATCACTACCTTTCAGGCTCTCAGGAAAGGAGTTGCGCCGCTTCGCCTTGCTGGGAAAGCAACCTTACGGCTTTCCGGTCGAGTGAGACGAAAGTTTCGCCACCTAGCCATGTCCCTTCGTGGGCCATGATACCGTCGGCGAAATCGCCGCCGGCTTCCAGCATTGCAAGCCCGACCTCGACGGCTGGCCGGTTCATGACGACATTCCCGGTATCGAGCAATGCGCGAATGGCGGAGGCGATTAGCTCGTCGTCGAAGCTGTAAACTCGGCGCAGCACCCATACGAATTCGCATAGACACGGCAAGGAAACTGCGATCAACGAGGCTTGCTTCAGAATCTGGTCCACGCTGCTGGCTTGCTTGGGATCGTCTCGCACGACGCCCCGAACAAGGACGTTGGTATCGACGGTGACTTTCACTCTTCGCCCGCCCAGCCGGCGGCGGCGGCTTTGTTCATTTCCTCAATCGTAGCGACTTTCTTGGTTTTGCCAGCAAGCAGGCCGAGGAAATTGTCTATAGTTCCGGTCGGTCGAGCTGCCCGCAATCGAAGCTCACCGCCGGGCAACTTTTCAAAGTCGATCCGCTCTCCCGGCTTGATGCCGAGGTGTTGCAGCAAGTCCCGCTTGAGGGTGACCTGGCCTTTCACAGTAACTGCCAACGGTGCCATAGCAGCCTCCACGTTCTATTCCCGCAACAAGGTAATGTAAAACTTCATTACCGTCAATGCTGAATAGAGTCTCGCAGGCTAGAGTATCGCTTTAATCAACCGAGATAAGCCCCCTGCACGAGCAATTCCCGCCGCAGGTCCTCATATTGGATGTAGCGCGGGCTTGCACGATTGCCGACCGAGAGCGCGGCCGCCACGCCCGCCGCCTGCCCCAGTGCGAAACAGGGCGGCATGACGCGGATGGCGCTCAAGGCCTCGTGGGTGGCCGAAACGGCCCGGCCGGAGACCAGCAGGCCGTCATGGATGCGCGGCAGCATCACACGATATGGTATCTGATAGACATTCGCGGTCTGCGGGGCTTCGCCACCGGTGCCGCCGCCGGAGCCTGCAGGATCGTGGATATCGAGCGGATAGCCGCACAGCGCTACAGCATCCTCGAACGACCGTCCCGAACGCAGGTCGTCCAGCGTCAGCTCGTAGTCGCCGTCGATGCGGCGGGTCTCCCGCACACCGATCTGGGTCGCCGTGTCACGCAATTCGACATTCTCGAAGCCCGGCAGGTTGTTGCGGAAGAAATCAATGAGCGCCATGGTCTGCTCGCGGCCTTCGACTTCCGCCAGCGACAGCTCCCGCGCATCCGCCCCGTTGCGGCGAAGCACGCGGCCCGTATTGATGCGCCAGACACCTGGCTCCATGGTCTTGTAGAGGCCGATACCGCGGCGCGGCGCGGGAAACCGGCCTTCGGCGGTCGCCCTGGCGACGATCGAGGAGAAGGGACGGAAATCCTCCGGATGGGAGCGGACATAGTCTTCCACCACCCGATCATCGACGTTCTGAACCCGGAAGAACAGCGTCTGCGGTTGGGCAAGGCCGTCGCTGTCGCGTCCCTGCCGGGTATGGACCCCGGCATAATGGGCGACATCGCCATCCGCCGAGCAATCGACCACCACCTTGGCCCGGGCCACCCTCAGCCCGCCCTTGCCGGCGCAAACGACACCCGTCACCCGCGGCATGTCGATATCGGCGCCATCGACGATCGCATCGACGACCATGGTATGCAGAAGCAATTCCACGCCGGCCTCGATGCACATGCGCTGCGCCACGACCTTGGCGGCTTCCGGCTCGAAGGGCGTGACCTTGTCGTGGCCATAGACGATGAAGCCGCAATAGGCCGAGCCCGCCGGAATCGTGCTCGGGTGAAGGGCGCCGCCGATCGCCATCATCCGCTGGACGAATTCCTCGTAGATGCCGCGGATGAGTTGCTGGCCGCCATCCAGCGAATAGGAGGTCATGCAGGGACCGACGAGGCCGGCCGTCAGGTTGCCTCCGAGAAAACCATACCTCTCGACAAGACGGACCCGCACACCAAGGCGTGCGGCTGCTACCGCGGCAGAAAGTCCGGATGGCCCTCCACCGACAACAAGGACGTCCACATCATCGATTTCGGGGATATCGGCCGCATAGGCGTAACGCCGCACCGTCTGCTCCATGTCCTCGTTCTCCCCTAGCGGAACATTGATCCGCCATCGACGTCGAGCGCCGAGCCATAGGTGAAGCTCGCCGCATCGGAGCACAGGAACAGGATGGCCGCGGCCATGTCTTCCGGACGCCCCATGCGCCGCATGGGCAGATTGGCGGCGATGCGCTCCTTCAGCGCCGGATCGATATGCGAATGCATCGGTGAATCCGTCGGGCCGGGATTGAGCGCATTGATCCGGATATTCTTGCCCGCCAGTTCGCGCGCCACGGATTTGACGAGCGAAAGCGTCGCGGCCTTGGACGCCGCGTAAGGCGTGTCGGCGATCAATCCGCCGCCCCCATGGACACCCGCGTCGGAGGCGACGCAGACGATCCTGCCTCCTGCGGGATTGTCGAGCATACGTTTGACGGCGGCCTGTACGGTGAAGAAGGTGCCGAGCAGATTGACGTCGAGAACGCGGCGCCAATGGGCCCAGTCCTGTTCGAAGATGCGTTTGGCGGTGATGATGGCCGCACAGGTCACGACGTTGTCGAGCCGGTCGAGATTGGCGTCACAGTAATCGAACGCTCTTGTGATGCTTTCCGGATCGCCGACATCAACCGGTACGGCGTGGATCTTGGCGCCCATCTTGCGCAGCTCGGTGCCATAACGCTCCAGGCCCGCCTCATCTCGATCGGCCATGACCACCTCTGCTCCCTTGGCCGCAAAGGCGCGAGCGGTTTCCAGCCCCATCCCGCTCGCGGCACCGGTGATGAGAACGGATCGGCCGGCGAAGCAGTCGTCGGCAAAGGTCGAATAGGTCTGAGGCATTATCGACGGTCCTTGGTTGAAGCGGTTCCCGGAGGCTCGGGGCAAACGAAACATGCGCTGTCTCACGGCAGCCATCACACAAGGAAACTTAGCTACTATGTTATGTAGTTGTAAAGATCGAAATCGTCGCTGAACTGTTTTAGAGACAGGATAAGAGCTTCGCTCGCCGGACGGAGATACCCGACAGGACGCTGACCGCGACGATACCGGCGCGTGTCTCAGTTCAAGATGATTTTCCGGAAAGCGCGGAACTAGCCGGCAGGCCAGGTGGAAAGCGCCTGCTCGGCAACGGCCTCCAGCATGTCGCGGCTGAAGCCGGCTTTCGCCTGAACCGCCATGCCGTGAAGGACAGCCATCAGGAAGGCCGCAAGAGCGTCAGGTCTGGCCATCTCCGGCAGGTCGCCCGCCGCCTTTGCCCGTTCGAAGCGCTCACGCAGTTGCGCCTCGGCGGTCGCGCGAGCGTCTATCAAAGCCTGCCGCACCGGCTCCGCTTCATCCGATCCCGCCAGGACCCCATTAATGCCGAGACATCCCGTATGATCCGGATAACGCGTATTGAGATCGATCGCACTAAATAGAATGCGCGTCGCGACCTCGCGGGCTGTCGGAAGCTGAAGCGCCTTGGGAAGGTAGTCCAGGTATCGCTCGTAGTAGCGATCGAGCGCTCGGCGGAACATCGCTTCCTTGTTGCCGAATGCCGAATAGAGGGCGGGTCTTTCCACACCGGCTGCCTCGGTCAGATCCGCGTAGGAGGCCCCCTCGTACCCCTTGCGCCAGAAAACGCACAACACGGCGTCCAGCGCTTTCTCCACGTCGAATTCGCGATGGCGTCCCATCAGTTCAGCTCGGCCACATTTCCATAATGACTGTTATTAAACTGCTTGACAGCTTCCGTCAATATTTCATACCAATCGTTATCGTAACACTCGTTACAAAAATTATGCACAGTCGCTTTCGAAATCAGGCGACACCAGAGATGATGGAAGGATTTTCATGTCGAACACATTGAAGGGCAAGGTCGCCCTCATTACCGGCGGCTCGCGCGGGCTTGGCGCCGCGGTGGCGGAGGCGTTTGCCCACCAGGGGGCGGACGTTGCGATCAGCTACGTCGCCTCGGCCGAAAAAGCCGAAGCGATTGTGGAGAAGCTGGAGGCCAAGGGCGTGCGCGCCATCGCGATCCGGAGCGATCAGGCCGATATGACCGCGGCCAAGCCGCTGGTCGATAAGGTAGTGGCGCACTTCGGCAAGCTCGACATACTCGTCAACAATGCAGCGATCGCCGTGCAAGGCAAGACGGTCGACGACCCCGATCTCGACACGGTCAATCTCGATCGCCAGTGGCAGATCAACGTCATGGGCGCGGTGGCGACCACGCGCGCGGCAGCGCCGGTGTTGTCGGATGGCGGCCGGATCATCTTCATCGGCTCCGGTCTCGGCAGCCGTGTCCCGTTCCCGGGCGTGGCGGACTATGCGGGCACCAAGGCGGCAATTGCCGGGTATGCGAAAGGTGTACAGCGTGACCTTGGTCCGCGCGGCATCACGGTAACGGTGGTGCAGCCGGGCATTATGCCGACTGACATGGCATCGGCGGTAGCCGACAAGTTGCCCGAGGCGATCATGGATCTTCACGCAATTCGCCGGATCGCGACGCTGGAAGAGGTTGCGGGGACCGTTTGCTTCCTCGCAGGCCCAGACGCCGGCTATATCGGTGGCGGCGTCATCGACGTTGCCGGCGGCTTCCAGATCTGAGTGCCGAGGTCAAAGCTCGAACAGGCGCGATCCACGCCTGACCCGCAAGGAGGAAGCATACTAATTTGGATCCATGGATCCAAAGGCGATTTTCAGCGAGCTGCAAGATGAGATTGAGTCGGGTGAACTAGCACCAGGCTCAATTCTCAAGCAGGAGGTGATCGCCGACCGCTTCGGGGTGAGCCGGCAGCCAGTCAGACAGGCCTTGGAGCGGTTACTTGGGAGTGGTTTGGTCGTACGGCGTCGCGATCGAAGCCTGGCGGTAGCAATTCTCTCGCAACGGGAAGCGACTGAACTCTCCGAACTTCGGGCTATTGTGGAGATCGCCGCCTTGGAGCAGTCGCTCCCGTTGCTCTCGTCAGCGGTCTTGCGGACGGCTGAAAGGCTCAACGACGAGCTCATCGCAGAATACGACCCGGTGCGCATACTGGAACTTGACCAGCAGTTTCATCTCACGCTGTACAGCGGATGCAAGAATACTCGGCTGCTTAAAACCATAACAACGCTGCGACGAGAATCGCGGCGGTCGACGCTTCACCAAAAGCATGGCGCCAAAGAGCGCACTGACTTTTTCGTGGAGCACTCGGCAATCATTGCTGCTTGCGCGAAGCAGGATCTCCACACTGCCGCGCAACGGCTTCGCCGTCATCTCACACGAACGACAGCAAGACTTCTTTCCATGCCGGCAGAGGATGATCTGACATGAAAGTCAGCGTCGAGATACATTGGGAGCGAGAAGGAGCGGTCTTCATCGATAAGCGCTACAGCCGTGCGCATACTTGGCGCTTTGACGGCGGCCAGATCGTGCCGGCGTCGGCTTCGCCGCATATCGTGCCACTTCCTTATTCCGTGGAAGGCAACGTCGATCCGGAGGAGGCCTACATCGCAGCGATTTCCAGCTGCCACATGCTGACTTTTCTCTCGCTCGCGGCACCCAAGGGAATCGGCATCGAGAGCTATATCGACAAGGCGATCGGCGTGATGGAGAAGGTCGACGGAAAATTGGTCATCAGCCGCGTCGATCTTGATCCGACCATCGTCTACGCCGGAGAACAGCCGACCGCCGCGATGCAAGCGGAACTGCATCACTCGGCGCATGAAGAGTGCTTCATTGCCAATTCCGTCAAGACGGAAGTCCGGGTCGTTGGCTTCGGCCAATGACATTGGCCGGATGCCCTCATCTGGCGTCTGGCTGTCCCCTGAACCCTCGAATACGTGTCGCAGCCGCACTCCCGCAGGAATCATCAGCTTGGTCTGAGATCGCTTTTCATCAAGGAAGAAGCTCGCTATGTTCCACTTTTGTTCAGCGGCGCTGAATAGCGGATCAGCGTCCAAGAAAGCCACGTGAGACCGAATGACTACGGCATATCTCGAGAAGCTCAATGATCGCCAGAGGCAGGCGGTCGAACATGGGATTGGCCTGCCGGAAAGCGGGATCGGCGGTCCGCTTTTGATCATCGCAGGCGCCGGCTCGGGAAAGACAAACACCCTTGCACATCGGGTCGCCCACCTCATCGTCAATGGAGCCGACCCGCGTCGCATCCTGCTGATGACCTTCTCTCGCCGGGCCGCCGCGGAGATGAGCCGCCGAGTGCAAAGGATTTGCCGACAGGTCCTCGGTGACACGTCGGCGATCATGACAGACGCGCTAACCTGGGCGGGCACGTTCCACGGGGTAGGTGCGAAGCTGCTACGGATCTATGCCGAGCAGATCGGCCTGAACGTCGACTTCAGTATCCATGACCGTGAGGACTCTGCTGACCTGATGAATCTTGTCCGGCACGAGCTTGGGCTCTCGAAAACGGAAAGCCGCTTCCCGACGAAAAGCACCTGCCTCGCCATCTACTCGCGCGTCGTAAATTCGGAAAGTTCCGTCATGGACGTGCTCAAGTCTTCATATCCTTGGGCGGTCAATTGGGAGCTGCAGCTCAAGGAACTGTTTGCAGGATATGTCGAGGCGAAGCAGGCGCAAAACGTCCTCGACTACGACGACCTCCTGCTCTACTGGGCGCAGATGGTGTCCGAACCCGATCTTGCCGACGATGTTGGCAATCGCTTCGACCACGTCCTCGTCGACGAATATCAGGATACGAACCGCCTTCAGGCGTCTATCCTGTTCTCGCTCAAACCCGGCGGGCGAGGTCTCACTGTCGTCGGCGACGACGCCCAGTCGATCTACTCGTTCAGAGCAGCAACCATTCGCAATATCCTCGACTTCCCGAACGAGTTCTCTCCCCAGCCGGCAGACGTGATTACTCTGGAAAGGAATTACCGCTCGACGCAGCCCATTCTGGCGGCCGCGAACGGCGTCATCGACCTCGCACGAGAGCGATTCACGAAGAATCTCTGGTCGGATCGGCAGTCGGAGCAGCGGCCTCTTCTGGTGACCGTGAAGGACGAGGCTGATCAGGCCGGCTATATCGTCGAGCAGGTGCTTGCAAACCGCGAGATCGGCATTCCGCTGAAGAGCCAGGCCGTGCTGTTCCGTTCCTCCAGCCATAGTGGAAATCTCGAAATAGAACTCACACGGCGCAACATCCCCTTCGTCAAATTCGGCGGCCTGAAATTCCTCGATTCCGCCCACGTCAAGGATTTGTTGGCCGTGCTGCGTTTCGCCCAGAACCCACGCGACCGTGTGGCAGGCTTTCGCCTTCTGCAGATGCTCCCAGGCGTCGGCCCTCAGACGGCAGGGAAGATTCTCGACACGATCGCCGCTGACCCGGAACCACTGCAGTCGCTTGCGGAAATTCCCCCACCGCCGAAGAGCGGCGACTGGCCTGCTCTCGTGACGCTGCTGTCAGCCCTGCGCAAAGTGGAGGCGGGATGGCCGGGAGAGATAGCGCTCGCGCGAACCTGGTACGAACCGCATCTCGAGCGGGTCCATGAAGATGCAGATACGCGCAAGGCAGACCTGCTGCAGCTTGAACAGATAGCAAGCGGCTATGCCAATCGCGAACGCTTCCTGACCGAGTTGACGCTGGATCCACCGGACGCCACCAGCGATCAGGCTGGGGTGCCGCTGTTGGACGAGGATTATCTGATCCTGTCGACCATTCATTCCGCCAAGGGGCAGGAATGGCGGTCGGTGTTCATGCTGAATGTAGTGGATGGATGCATCCCGTCGGATCTTGCGGTCGGAACGACGGCGGAAATCGAGGAAGAGCGTCGTCTCCTCTACGTCGGGATGACCCGCGCGCGCGACAGCCTCACACTTCTGACGCCGCAGCGATTTTTCATCGGGGGACAGAATTCGCAAGGCGACCGTCACGTCTATGCCTCAAGGACCCGTTTCATCCCCGCGACACTGCTGCAGTTCTTCGAGGCGACCACCTGGCCGCAGATCAGTGCATCGGCCGGAGAACGGAGCGCGCGTCAGGTCAGGCTGGATGTCGGCGCCCGAATGCGCGCAATGTGGAAGTGATGGCTGACGCTGATCTCGGGCGGGCTGTGTGCTTGCAGCGCGTAACGCTATCCTCCCTCTCCCGAGCCGACCGTACTGTATCGGACCAGTTCGCTTTCGAGCTGTAGGAAAGTTGGTGCGGCGGCGACCCGTAAACCGCTCTCATGCTCTATTTTGGATCACTCGCTAACAGCTGGCTTGCTACCGACGGTGGAAACTATCCGCAGGAAGGCGCCGATGGGACCATTCAAGCGGCGCAACATTCAAGACGGAAGAGCCAGGCTGATCCACCTAAGCGAATCAAGCCCATTCGTGATCTCCGCTTCAAGAATCTTCTGCAGGCGCGGTGAAGTGGCGCCCGATGAACGTTCACGCCCGCCCGAGCTTAGCGTATGATTTCGAGAAATTCTTGCTCTGACCCTCAGTAAGTTTGTCACGAGGCACCGATCATGAACATAGCCAGCGATGTCCGTTTCTGGGACCGGAGTTCACGCAAGTATGCCCAGGGTGCGATCACGGATCAGGCCGGGTATGAGCGCACGTTGGACCGGACCCGTGCGCTGCTGGGATCAAACGGCCGTGTTTTGGAGCTGGGCTGCGGAACAGGGACGACGGCGCTTCGACTGGCAGGCGATGTACAAAGCTATCTTGCGACGGACATTTCCGCTGGAATGATCGCGATTGCCGAAGAGAAGCGCGCCGCGGGCCCCTTCCCCAAGCTTGCCTTCCGCACTGCGACCGCAGAAGCGCTTATGTCTGAAACGGGTCGGTTTGATGCAATTCTGGGCTTCAACTACATCCATCTGGTCCGCGATCTGCCCGGCACGCTACGCTGCATCCATGCCTTGCTTGCACCTAATGGCTTGTTCATTTCCAAGACGCCCTGCATCGGAGATATGAACCCGCTCATCCGGTTTGTCTTGCTGCCCGCGATGCGCGTGATCGGTAAAGCACCCTATGCCGGCGTCTTCGGGGCGGCGGACCTCGGCCAGCATATATGTACCGCAGGCTTCGACATTCTTGCCACTGAGAACCACGCAACGAAGGGTAACGAACCACGGCCCTACATCGTGGCTCGCAAGAGGTAAATGTGGGCGGCCGAGGCTGGACCGTCGCACGTGAGAGTAAATTCGTCCTACTAAAGGTGGTCGTGGCACATCAACAGAGACTTATGTCGTCCGCGGCCGAGGGTCAGATTGCTCGAAGGTGAAGGAGGTCAGGAGGTTCGTGACAATGTTGGTCGCCTTCTCCTTCACCAGAGTTTCTGTCCATTCATCCGTTCCTCTCAGCCTGAGGTCGCTGTAGATGCTGTCAACCGCACCCTCTTCGAGGCGCTTGATATGTGTCGTGAAGGCGACTTCACTATGAGATTGATAGAGGTCACGGACGACCATGCGAAGGATTTCCTGCATTGCGATCTGCCATGCCGTCGTGCTTGCCTGAAGTTCGAGCGTATCGTCTGCCATGGGATGTCCTGCATTGGTGGATTATCTAGGTGCATGGTGAAGCTGGCATCACGCCTGTTTTGCCCGCCTCGTAATGAGAGCTGAGGTTGCTCTCGCACGGTCATCCGACTCTTTTGCCAGCCGGGCTTCCCGCAACCGAGCCATCTTCGCATCGCGAGCCTGCGTTACGAAATCTTGCTCTTCCACTGCCTGGTCTCTGGCAAAGAACTGGCTTTGTACCTTGCTGAAGGCGCTTTCCGCCTGTTGACGAGTCTTACTGAACATCTGTGTCATGGATTCCCTTTCTCGGGCTCGGCCGTTCTGTCGGCCAAAAAAAACCGGGCATCACGCCCGGCTTTGGTTGGTTCATGCCCTCGACAGTGCCAGTACATCCGTGGTCAAAGGAGAGCAGGTACCGATATTAGGCAGCCTGGAGATTGCAGGCCGACATCTTGCCCGACTTGCTGTCGCGCTCCAGCTCGTAGCTGAGCTTTTGACCTTCGACGATTTCGCGCATGCCTGCACGCTCGACAGCCGAGATGTGGACAAACGCGTCAGCGCCACCGTTGTCAGGCTCGATGAAGCCGAAGCCCTTGGTGGAATTAAACCATTTAACTGTGCCAGTGGTCACGATGAACCCTTTCGTAGCATTAGTGATCGACCACAATGTCGGTGACATCGTGGATGGTGATAGCGATGTTTTTAAAGGAAAGGTTCGTTCAGGCGCGGTGCCAATCGCGCGGTAACCAAAGCTCAGCAAGAAAAAGATCGATAAACGTTAGATAGTAGTTGGCAGTCATAATGTCAACCAGTAGTTTCGGCGCATGATCCGACATCTACGCCTTTACCCGGACCGCGCGCCCTGCGCGTTATTCCAGCGGGACAAGGACTGTTGGCTGTTCGCCCTCGCATGTCTGCTTTTGGGCCGATAGGCGCGATGACGCAAAGCGCCAATTGCGGCCATGAATTGAACCGGCAATGTGCATGTCCCAAATTGGTTAGGCGGTCAATTTGCATCTGCCGATGCGCACTCTAGCGGATGCGTGGAACTACTGGATTTTCAAGAAAGCGGTGTCGGAAAGTTCTCGCCACAACCACACCTAATCCAAACCCGGATATCAATCTTGCCAGCAAAAGATCAGGCAATGAATAGGACACCAGCCAATAAAAGGTGCCAAATGCCAATAGCGATGCCGCGACAAGGTTAAGTTGGCGGTCCGTAGCTAGTCGACCAAAAGCCACAAAGTGAAAGCCAGTGACACTCCCCACCAAGCATGGCAAAAACTGACCGAGAGTTATCGTCGGCTTCATCGTAAACGTATCCAACAGGCAAAAGATGGATGCCAATAATCCGGTACCCAATAGCTGCAACACGGCAGCTCCAACGAGTCGTGTTCCGCCGGAATACTTCGGTTTCGAATAACGAAAATAGGTGACCAAGGCGTTCTCCTTTGAAGTGCGGCGCCGTCGATGGGCTGCGACCGCCTTGAAATTCGTACGACCTCAACCAAAGTTGAGGTCAAGGGGAGAGACAATGGCGCGAGAGTAACCGTTGGATAGATAGCGGCAGAATGGGTGGACACCCCGTGTTAGTTCGCTTCGGACCGAAACGCGTCGTTCACTCAAAGAAATTCCCACGCCCTCACCTTCAGCGTTTCGACAAACGAAGCTCAGAACAAACCTCGCAACAACAGCACTCAAGCCGAGAGGGCTAAAGTTTAGGGACATTGTTACGGCCGAAGCAGTCGTCGCTTGAGATTTTTCCATTTACCGTCGCGATGATCGGCGGACATTCTTGCACTCCAGCCCCGGCTCTGGAATGGATGGCCATAGCTCTCAACGCCTGGCTTACGCGGCGGGCACTGAAGCCCGACCAAGCGATAGCACAGGGTCCAAAGCCTAGCCGTCCACGAACGCTTTGCGTCTGAAAACTTCCGCAAGAAGCCATGTTCCCTGATCCGCTTCCTGTTCCGAAAGCGCCGAAAACCCAAGCAGCAGCCTCGACGTATCGGTGGAAGCCACGTTCATCCGCGAAAGCGGCATGACGACGACGCCCTTCTTCAGAGCCGCGGAGGAAACGGCAGTGTCATTGCGCCAGGTTCCGGTGCTTTTGACCGTGAGATTGATCCCCTGATCCGGCAGCAGCACATGGACATGTTCGGCCATGCGTTCGGTCAGGAAACCCGTCAGCATATCGCGCGAGGCGCGAAGTCGTTCTCGCAGACGGCGGAGATGCGCAGGAAAATAGCCCTCCTCGAGGAAATCCGCGATCACGCGCTGCTGAAAGGTCGGGGGGCAGCGGTCGACCGCCGGACGCACCGCCCTGAACGCACCGACCAGATCGGCGGGAACCACCAGATAGCCGATCCTGAGGCTTGGCAGCAGGGCCTTGCTGAACGTGCCGGTGTAGAGAACCCGATTGGCCTTATCGAGGCCATGGAGCGAAGCGATCGGATGTCCCTGGTATCGAAATTCGCTGTCATAGTCGTCCTCGACGATCCAGCAGTCGTTTTCCTCCGCATAGGCGAGGAGGCCGAGCCTTCGCGAAAGCGAAAGGACCGACCCAACCGGATATTGATTGGAGGGCGTCACGTAGAAGACCGAGGGCGGCGGAATAGCACCGACCAGTAGTCTTTCCGTGTCAAGCCCATCCCGATCGACGGGAAGACCGACGACGTTGATACCGTTCAGCGCCAGGCATTGCCTGGCAGGCGGATAGCACGGGTCTTCGACGATGGCCGTATCGCCTGGCGTCATCAGCACGCGAAAGGCAAGGTCGAGCGCCTGCTGCGTTCCTGCCGTTATAAAAACCTGATCGGGCGTACAGCGCACGCCGCGCGAGACAGCAAGATGCGCGCCGATGGCAGCCCGCAATGCGTTTTCGCCCTGGATGTCTCCATAGCCTTCGAAGGCGTAATTCACGTGGCGCGCCGCAATGCGGTTCAAGAGCCGAGCCGTTCGTTCGTCATGGGCGATACGCCCGGTGACGAACGGCAAAGCCTTCTGCGGCTCAAGGCTTGGGCCGCGGGTGAGGATCGCCGTTGCCGCGGCCGACACGGTGCGGCGGATCGGACACACGCCCTCCCCGCCCGGCTGGTCGATGCGCGCGACGCTTTCGGGAATGGATGGGGCGATATAGGTCCCGGACCCATGGCGGGCGACGGCAAAACCCTCCGCGATCAGGATTTCATAGGCTTCCGCAATGACGCCGCGCGAAATCTTCCACTCTGCCGACGCAAGACGGGTTGAGGGCAGGCGCTGCCCGGCTGTGAGCCGCTTCTCCGCCACGGCGTTTCTAAGCAAGAGGTAAAGTTGCCTTGGCAAGGGCGCTGCGGACGAAGGGTCGATCGCGGGCTGAAATCCCGCAGACGGCTCTTCGCGTCTTCTCTTCAGTATCACGTGCAGTTCCCAAGTGGCTCAAGCGTCTCGGATAAAGTGGCTCTGTTATACTCCCAAAAACTGCCCTTAGAATGAGCCACTTGCAAGCGCCAATGACGAAGAAGATATCGATCATCAGAAGCTTTGATGTGCCTTCCGCTCGACTTTCCTTCAGGAGATTTTCATGAACCCATCCATGACAAGGCTGCGCATCGCCGTGCTTTTCGGCGGCCGTTCCAGCGAGCACGACGTTTCCGTCATGTCGGGCACCAACGTGATGCGGGCGCTCGATCCACAGAAATATGACGCACTGCCCGTGTTTGTCACCCGTGAGGGGCGATGGCTGCAAAGCCGCTTCGGCAACGGGGACCTCGAGCGGCCCGCGACCGGCATCGAAATCTGCCTCGTGCCGGGCGGGCGCGGTCGTTTCCTGATGATCGGACCTGACGGAAAGACTGCCGAAGGCGGCAGGATCGACATTCTCTTTCCGGTTCTTCATGGTCTGCACGGGGAGGACGGCGCGGTGCAGGGCCTTTGCGAGGTGGCGCGCGTGCCTTTGGCTGGCTGCGGCATCCTCGGATCGGCGACAGCACTCGACAAGGATATCGCCAAACAGCTTTTAAAGGCCGCCGGGCTGCCGGTCGCCCGCTCGGTGACGATCCATCAGGAAGTGTCGCCCGTCCTGGAAGAACTCGAAGGCGAGCTTGGCCTGCCACTGTTCATCAAGCCCGCCCGGCAGGGCTCGTCGGTCGGCGTCAGAAAGGTCTCCGGCAGCCAGGAATTCGCGCCGGCGCTCGCCGAGGCATTCGAGCATGATCGCAAACTGCTCGCCGAAGAATTCATCGCCGGACGCGAGATCGAATGCAGCGTGCTGGAAGATACGAAGGGCGGTCTCTTCGTTTCGCGTCCGGGCGAGATCGTGCCGGCCGAAAGCCACGGCTTCTACAGCTATGACGCCAAGTATATCGACGAAGCCGGAGCGGCGCTGAAAGTACCGGCGGAGCTTTCCCCGGAGGTCGAAGGAAGGATGCGCGAAATGGCGGCCCGCGCCTTCCGCGCACTCGGCTGCGACGGCATGGCACGCGTCGATTTCTTCCTGATGGGAGACATGCGTCTCGTTGTCAACGAAGTGAACACCATCCCCGGCTTCACCGATATCAGCATGTATTCAAAGGCGATGGCCGCAAGCGGCGTCGGCTATTCGGAAATCATCGATCGGCTGGTGGAACACGGGATGGCGAGAGCTGCGTGAAAAAGCTCACACAAACCTGGTTGGCTCTGCCGTCGCTTCCGTCTTCAGCCACGAGAGGAAAGCGTCGATTGGTTTGAGTTGAGAGCCTTCCGGTAACGCCACCGCGTAGTATGCAAAATCGGTCGGCCAAGTGATGTTGAGCGCCAGCGCAAGTCGACCTGCTTCAATCTCCTCCGTCGCGTATATGTCACGCACCAGGGCCAGACCCTGACCGGCAATAGCGGAGCGGATCAGTAGCAGATCGTCATCGAACGATGGCCCGCGATCGGCCCTTGGATCATTTGGGAGACCTAATGCACTGAACCAGAGCCGCCAGTCCGCCCGGTCGGAATCCTGCAAGAGCGGCCAGTTCAGGCAATCGGCTGGCATGCGAATTTTTGGGCCGGAGGCCAGCAAGGCAGGCGAGGCAACCGGCAGAAAGACCGGAGCCATAAGGCGCTCGGTCCTGAGGCCTGGATAGTGCCCAAGCCCATGGCGGATGGCGATATCAACCCTATCGCGGCGCAGGTCGACCAAGGCGGAACTTGCCTCGACCCGCACCTCAACATCTGGATGGTTTGCGGTGAAGCGCCCGAGACGCGGAACCAGCCACGAGGCCGCGAAAGAAGGCACCGTACTGATCGTCAACGTTGGCCGAGCGCGTGCAGCCTGCAGCCGTTCCATGCTGCGGCTGATCTGGTCGAAGGCTGCTACCAGCGCGGGGTATGCCTCGGCGCCAGCTGCGGTCAGATCGACCCCATAGCGGGTGCGCGTGAAGAGCGGAATGCCGACGCGCTCCTCCAGAAGACGAATCTGCTGGCTAACGGCACCCGGTGTTACCCCCATCGCTTCGGCCGCGCGCTTTACGCTGCGGTGACGGCCCGTCTCGGCAAAGGCACGCAGTGCCAGAAGGGGTAGAACAGGGTTCATAATTTAGAATTCCTAATGTCTTTGACGAGATCGTATCGTTTCAGAACGACATACTGTCCATATATTAGTGAAGTCATCCCGGCCTCAAAAGATGAGCCTGGCTTAATTCAGAGGATGACCAATGATTCCGGCACTAGCATGCTGACGCTTTACACCGATGCCTCACCCAATGGTTTCAAGGCCACGATCGCGCTGGAGGAACTCGGCCTGCCATGGCGCCTCGTCCATGTCCGTATCGACAAGGGCGAACACCGCGCGCCGGAGTTTCTGGCGCTGAACCCGCATGGACGTGTTCCGGTGCTGTCGGATGACGAGACTGGCGCCGTCCTGTTCGAATCCGCGGCGATTCTGCTTTATCTCGCGGAGATGAGCGGCAGACTTCTACCCGATGGCCTTGCCCGTTGGGAAGCGATCAAATGGCTGCAGTTCCATGCCGCCAGTATGGGCCCGATCTTGGGGCAGCGAGTGCATTTCGAGATTTTCGCAGATGAGAAGATTGCCCCGGCCATCGACCGTTATCGCCGCCTGAGTGAGGAGGCTTTCGCCACATTGGACGTCCGACTGGGCGAGCACGAATGGCTTGCGGGTAACGACTATTCCATCGCCGACATAGCGACCTTCGGCTGGACCCATATCACGGAGATCTGTGGTTTTTCCCTCGCCCATCACCGCCATCTGTCGCGCTGGCACTCGCAGATGGCGGCCCGGCCTGCCGTGCAGCGCGGCATCATCCTGCCTGAACCCGCGACGGCCCCTTGAAAGGACAATTCAATGCAAATTGCTCATCACCCGCAGGGCGTGATCCCAGGCGGCGCTTCCGCTGACGCTTTCGTCGCCCATCCTGGCTATCGTCGCATGTTCGCACCGGACCGGCTAACCCTTGGCATCTTCCTTCCTCTGCGGTTCTGGCAAGGAGACATGGCGGTATTGCAGTCACAGGGGGATCTCGTTGCAAAGATCGATCAGCTCGGCTTTGCCGCCGTCTGGCTGCGCGATGTGCCGCTCTTCGATCCGGGCTTTGGCGACGCTGGGCAGGTGTTCGACCCTTTCACCTATATGGCCTGGCTGGCTGCCCGGACCTCTCATGTCGCGCTGGCGACGGGAAGCGCGGTGTTTTCGCTCCGCCATCCGATCGATCTGGCGAAAATGGCCACCACCATCGATCACCTCTCGGGCGGGAGATTGATCATGGGTATTGCCTCGGGTGACCGTCCGGTGGAGTTTCCCGCCTACGGCATCGACTTCGACAGCCGTGCGGCCCGATTTGCGGAGGCCGTTTATTGGTTCCGCCAACTGGTCGGCCAGGGTACGCCCGCATTGCGGGGACATCTCGGCACGCTGCAAGGCGCGGATATGTTCCCGAAAGCCGTGACGGGTCGCATCCCGCTCATCGTGACCGGATCGAGCCGCCAGCCTCCGGACTGGATCGCCGCCCATGCCGACGGCTGGCTGACCTATCCACAGGCCGCTCACAACTCGGAGGGACCGAAGCGCCTGGCGCAAAACATTCACGCCTGGCGAGCGCGCATACCCGATCGTGGTTTCCGCCCGCATATGACCAACGAATGGCTGGATCTGGTCGAGGATGCGGATTTTCCCCGCACGCCTCTGCGCGGGGGGTTCGTACTACGCACGGGACGCAAGGGATTGATCGATCTCCTGGGCGAGTGGCGGGAGGCTGGCGTGAACCACGCCGCGCTCGGCATCCAGTTCGCTGAGCGCCCAGCGGCGGAAATCATCCAGGAACTGGCCGAGGACGTTTTGCCGCTTTTCCCCTCCCATGATGGTCCGGCGCCTTTGGCGGCACGATGGTGAGCAGGCGGGAGAAATCATCCTTACGCCACCTTGAGACCCAACTGTCCGACCAGTTCGGCAGCCTGCGCTTTTGATATTACGGCTCCTTTGAAAGATTTGACATCGGTAAGCTTGATGCCGCCGATGTCGGCGCCCCTGAGGTCGGCATCTTCGAAGCGGCAATCCACGAGATTGGCGTCGCGCAGCGAGCAGCCGGCAAAAACCGTTTCCCGAAAATCGCAAGCATGGAGATCGGCATCGCTGAAATCGACCTGATTTAGCAGGGACTTACGGAATGACAGCTTTGGAAGTTTCGCGAGCGAAAGCATCACCTCCTCCAGCTTCAAGCCGAGGCTTTTCACATCTGACAAGTCCGCGCCGGTCATTTTGCATCGCAGAAGCTTGGCGTGGGCCAGCGACGAGCGGCGGAAGCTGGCGTTGTTGAAGTCACCTCCGTCAATGATAGCCTCGGTCAGGTCCGCACCATTAAAACTTGCGAAAGCTCCCCTGCATCCCACAAATCGCGACTCTTCAAGTGCGCTGCCGTCGAACTCGGCGCGGATCAATCTGCACCGCTCGAAATGCCATCGCGTGAGGTGAAGCCGGGCAAGATCTTCGCCCTCCATTACGCAGTTGGTCAGCTTGAGACGCCGGCCGGCATCGGCATGGCGCTCGATCTCCAGCCGGCTCAGTTCCTCGTTCTCCAGGATGACATCGAAATCATCATCTATGGCATCCATCGGCTGCTCCCCGCTCGATCCTGATTTGCAACGTTGTATCACGACCGGCCGCAATTGGACCTCTGGCGTGGTCCTTTTCCCGATGGGACCGGATCGCTATAAGACGCCGGTGGGCCAGGACGAAATATCTTGCGCTTGCTAATGGCCACCAGGGGTGAGGGTCTACCGGATGCGTGCGATCGCCACGCTTGAAGACGTCGCCAGTCGCGCAGGCTGCTCCATCAGCACGGCAAGCCGTGTTCTCAACGGCACGGGTCCGGTGAGCGAGGACATGGAGCGGCGTGTCCGTCGCGCCGCGGCCGAGATCGGCTATGGCGCTTCCGGCAGCAGGACGACGAGCGGCAAACGCGGACGGCCGGTCGTCGGTGTTCTGGTGCCGAGCATAACGAACCCGGTTTTTTCCGCTTCAGTTGGGGGCATCCAGCATCGGATGCAGGCAGCCGGCCATGGCGTGCTCATCGCACTTTCCAACTACGAGCCCGACGAGGAACTGGCCGCCGTTGCGACGCTTCTGGCGCAGCGCCCGATCGGCCTTATTCTGACGCTCTGTGGCACCGGGGACAGCGAGGTGCTGAAGAAGGAGCTGCCGCCGACCGTGCTCCTCAACAATCTACCGATGGGCCGCTTTTCCGCCGCCGTCACTGTCGACAATTTCGCCGCCGGTCATGAGATCACGCGCTTCATCCTGTCAAAAGGACATAGCCGGATTCTCTTCGTTTCCGGGCACTTCACGTCTTCCGATCGCGCCTTGTTGCGCTACAAGGGATATTGCCGGGCGATGAAGGAAAACGGCATCGCTCCCCTCGATGCCGTGCAGATCGCCTTTGTGGACGGCTACGACAATCTCGACCTCATCGATGCCGTCGAACATTTCAAGCCGACCGCCATTATCGGCTCCAATGATCTGATGGCGCTCGGCGTGATCGGCGCGCTCAGACGGCAGGGGATGTCCGTACCGGATGACATGTCGGTCGCCGGCTTCGACGGGATTTCCATTGGCCGGCTGATCGACCGGCCCCTTACCACCATCGAAATGCCAGATGCCAGCATGGGAACGGCTGCCGCTTCCTTGCTCCTCGACATTGCCGCCAGCGCGCCGGCCAGACATCTGCGCCTCGATCATCGGCTGTTTGCCGGAGAGACCGTGCGCGATATCCGGCAGGCTGGCGGTTAGATAAAAAGCAAAAAGGGGCGCCGGCAAGCGCCCCTTCCAGCAAGTCGTCTGGAAGACGGCTTAGCTGCGCGGCAGAAGCCTTTTCACTTCCTTGGCAGCATCATCCAGTGCTTCCTCGCCCGTCGCCTGCTGTTCGACGACGCGCGACAGGTTTTCAACGATCGTCTGGGTAACCTTCACGCCGTTGGAGCCGGGGAAGGAATACCAGGGGATCATGCGGTCCATCTGTGAAAGGCCGGCAACGAAAAGGGGGTTTTCGTTGTAGAAATCGCCGAGGTATTCCGCAGATTTCGCGGCCAGCTCATTGTTCGGCACATAGCCCGTGCCGGGAACCACGACGGAGGCGCCATAAGGACCGGCGGCGAATTTGGCGAACGTCCAGGCGGCCTTCTGCTTCTCTGCGTCGCGGGTGAGGATGACGACGGCATTGCCGCCGGTCGGCAGCTTACCATTTGCCGCATCGATCAGCGGGATCTTGGAGGTGCGCAGATCGAACTTGTCTCCGACGCTCTTGATCGTGTTGCGCAGCGCGCCGGTGGTCTGGAAGGCAAAGCCGACCTTGCCCGCGACAAAAGCCTGTTCGCCAGCCTGCTTGGTGAAGACCGGCAACGCTCCCGACTTCACCATGTTTTCCAGCACCGCTACCGCCTTCTTACCGTGTTCGTCATTGAAGGCCACGGTCTTCTCGTCCGGGCTCAGCATGGTACCGCCGGCGCCGAACAGGAGGGCCGAGAACATCCAGTCGTCGCCCTGCCAGCGAAAGTCGATACCTTCCACGCCATCGCCGAGCGCCTTGATCTTGGTGGCAAGCTCGATGACCTCATCCCAGGTCTTCGGTGGATTTTCCGGATCGCCGCCCGCTTTGCGCACCAGATCGGCATTATAGTACATGATCGGATTGGAGGTCGCGAAAGCAAGGCCCACCTGCTTGCCGTTGACCTGGGCCAGCTTCAGGATGTTATCGGAAAAACCCTGCTCGGCCATGTTGCCGTCGGCGGCGATGAAAGGCGCGAGATCGACCGGAATGTCGCGCTCGTTAACCATGCGCAGGCGGTTCAATCCGATGAAGGTGATATCCGGCATTTCCGCCGTGCCGGCCTGGCGCATGATCGTCTGGATGCCTTCCTCATAGGTCGCGGAAGGATTGGCGAACTGGATCTTGATGTCCGGATTTTCCTCCATGAACTTCTTGGAGATGTTGTCCATCACATCCTTGAAGAAGCCCGGCATCGGGTAGTGCACGGTCAGGGTGGTTTCGGCATGGGCCGGAAGCGTGATCGCTGCCGAAACTGCCGCTGCGGCAAGAGCGTGTCTGATGAATTTCATGGCACGGTTTCCTGTGTTGACGATGGTGAAGAAAAACCGGTCAGCCTTTGAGACCGGTCATGGTGATGCCCTCGATGAAGCGTTTCTGTGCGGCGAGAAATGCGAGCACCAGGGGAAGGGTGATGATGAGGGTTGCGGCCATCAGCGCGCCGTAATCGTCTCCGGCCTCGGCAGCGCGAAAATAGAGCAGGCCGAGCGGCGGGGTTGCGTAGTTCTGGTTGGTGACGACGATCAGCGGCCAGAACAGGTCGTTCCAATGCGCCACGACGGAGAAGATCGCAAAGGCGGTGATGGCGGGCCAGGCGTTCGGCACGATCACCCGCGCGACGATGCCGGCCTCCGACATACCGTCCAGCCTTGCCGCGTGGATCAGATCGTCCGGCATGGCGCGGAAGAACTGCAAGAACAGGAAGATCGCGAAGACGGAGATCGAGAACGGAGCAACGAGCGCCGTGTAGCTGTTCAATATCGCCAGCCGGTCGAAGGCGACATAAAGGGGTAAGGCGGTGGCGTGGATCGGAACCAGCAACCCGAGCATCACCAGGCCCATCATGGCCTTTGCCGCGCGAAACTTCAGCTTGGCGGTGGCATAGGCGCAAGGGATGGCGACCACGACCTGGATGACGAGGATGAGCCCGCACACGATCAGCCCGTTCAGGAGCAGCGTCGGCATGGATACCCGCGTCAGGGCCTTCATGACATTGGCGCCGTAGCTCCAGGTTTCGGGGACGAGCGACAGCGAGGAAGAGAATATCTCGCTCTGCGACTTGCCAGCCGTGGAGATCATGAAGATGTAGGGCGCGGCGAAGACGAGAGCGCCGAGGGAAAGCAGACCGAAACGGATGATGCGGCCGATCGAAAGACGCGACTGGTTCATGAGTAATGCACCTGGCGGTCGAGGACACGGTATTGGAGGAACATCAGCGCCACGAGAATGGCGAGGAAGACCACCGTCATGGCAGAGGCGTAGCCAACGCGCAGATAGACGAAGCCCTCCTGGTAGATGGTGAAGAGCAGCACTTCGGAAGCCTTGTTGGGCCCGCCCTCTGTCAGTGTCTTCACCGTCTCGAACACCTTGACGGAATTTATGATGCTAATGACGACGACGAAGAGCGTGGTCGGCCCGAGCATCGGCCAGGTGACGAGGCGAAACCGATCGAAGGCCGAACGGGCGCCATCCACCTCCGCCGCGGCATAGAGCTCGCGGGGAATGGCGGTGAGACCCGCGAGAAACAGCACCATATTGAAGCCGACCGACTGCCAGATGCCGACAATGGCCAGGCTCAACAATACGGTGCTGGATGAGCCGAGCCAGTTCGGCCCTTGGATGCCGAAGAGCGCGAGCGCCATGTTGACCGGCCCGATGCTCGGATGCAGCATATATTGCCAGACGGTCGCCATAGCGACGAGAAGCGATGCGACGGGCAGGAAATAGATCGTGCGGAAGAAAGCTCGCCCTTTCGTCTCGCTCTCGATCAGCATGGCGATGCCGAGCCCGATCAGGATCGAAAACGGCGTGACGATCGCGGCATAGGCCAAGGTATTCCACAGCGATATGCGAAACGTCCGGTCGGAAAACAGTTCCGCGTAGTTTTCGAAGCCCACGAAACGGAAGTCGTCATATCCCAGTTCGAAATCGGTAAAGCCGAGAACAAGGACCGCGACGACCGGCAGGATGATGAAGAGCGTCATCAGAACGAGCGCTGGCGCGGCGAGCAGCCAGGCGATGCGGGCTTCGCGCGTGGCCGCCTTGCGCTGCGCCACTTCCGCCGATGTGAAATGCAGGTCCGCCGTCGCGTCAGCCATGGGATCGCTCCGGAATAAGCGCCACTTCCGCCTGCACGGCCAATCGCCTGCCATCTCCGTCAAAAACCATGGCCTTTTCAGGCTGCATGGCGAGATGGACCGGCTGGCCGGCGCCAATCCCTTTCGCTTCGGAAGGCGTCAACTTCATCACGACTGTCTCGCCGATCGCGTTGAGCCGCGCGAAAGCGGTCACTTCGGAACCCAGGAATTCCAGGCGCTGCACCCTAGCCGGAAGGCCGGATGTCTCCACCAACCCGACGAATTCCGGGCGGATGCCGATCGTCACCTCGGCTCCAGTGGCCAGCTCAGGTGAACACAGCGCAATTGGGCCGAATTGCACGCGACCTCCGGCACCGACCTTCGCCGGCAGCAGATTGATGCGGGGCTGGCCAATGAAACGGGCTACCTCGATGTGAGCGGGATCGTCGTAGATCGCCTGCGGTGTGGCAAGCTGCAGCAGCTGGCCGCCGATCATGACCGCAACGCGGCTTGCCATGGAGAGTGCTTCAGACTGGTCGTGCGTGACGTAGAGTGCCGGCACGCCGGATTTCCGGTGCAGTTCCACGATCTCGCCACGGGCATGGACGCGAAGGTTGGCGTCGAGGTTCGAGAGCGGCTCGTCCATCAGGAACAGACCGGGGTGACGCACCATGGCCCTCGCAAGCGCGACGCGCTGACGCTGACCGCCCGACATCTGTCCCGGCTTGCGGTCGAGGAGGTGATTGATCTTGAGGGAGGCGGCCATCGCCTCAACCTCCCGGCGGATGCCGGCGCGGATCTGTTTCTGCCCAGGAAGGAAAGAGCCGATGAACGGCATGCGCTGCCATGTCGTCAGCCGGCGCATAGCAAGCGGAACGGCGATGTTCGCGGCCGCCGTCAGATGCGGATAAAGCGCGTAGGATTGAAACACCATGGCCACGTTGCGGTCGGCTGCTCTCAGCGACGAGAGATCGCGTCCGCCAAGCGTGATCGTACCGCCATCGGCATGCTCCAGGCCGGCGACGATGCGAAGGAGCGTGCTCTTGCCGCAGCCCGACGGGCCGACCAGCGCGATGAATTCCCCGGGATCGGCCTCAAGGCTGACACCCTTGAGGATTGCGTTGCCGCCAAAGGACTTGGTGATGCCGTCGAGGGAAAGAACACTCATTCGGCGGCCACCTTCTTTGCAGCCTGCGGATAGACCTCCTCCACGACATCATCGAGCAGGTATGGGATCAGCCCTGGAACGGAGACCAGCCGGCTTTCCACCTTCTCGCCGAGCTCGTGAACGGCGGCACCGACGAGTCGCTCGCCCGGCATGACCCGCTCCAGATCTCCCAGGATGAAAGAGGCGGGCGGCGCCCACACGAGGGAGAGAGCCTCATGGTTGCCCGCCCAGCTCCAATGCAGGTGACCGCTCGCGAAAAGCATCACTTCGTTCTGGCGCATAAGATCGAAGAAGTGCCTCCGCAGCGCCTGCGGCACACCCCAATAGCCAGTCTCGCCCTCCAGCGGATCGTCCACGAAAAGGGGCTTATGTGCGAAGATCGCGACGCGGCGCTGTTCGCGGGAGGCAAGCGCCTCCTCAAACCAGGTCATCTGCGCCGCATCCTCTTCGTCATTAAGACCGACAAGCAGGCTGTTGAGTCCGATCAAGCGCCATTCTGCGCGGTCCTCGAACCAGCGATCGGGGCCGACAAGGCGGCGCCAGCGGTCAAGGCGATCCGTGGTTACGGGCTGCGTCGGCGCGCAGAAATGTCCGACATCGTGATTGCCCGGCACAAGCAATACCGGGACGGAGAGCTGGCGGATCAGATCGGCCGCAAAGATGATATCTTCCTCGTATCCGGCACCATCGACTGAAAGATCACCGGTATGGATGACCAGATCAGGCTTCTGGTCTTCGATCCATTGCCGGAGCGGTTCCCAGTTGCCATTGAAATGAGGTTTCAGGGCGCTGAAATGGGTATCGGTGATCTGAATGATCTTCACGGTTCTGCTCCGCAGGTCTGGTCCTGGCTGCGGCACGATCGCGATGGAGACCGGCAGCCGTTCTGGCGCCGTCTTTAGGAGAGGTCGGTGTCAGTGATGTGAAATCGCTTTTCAGCGAATTTTCAATTTTGTCATGAAATCGAGGCGAAAAGATCAGTGCTGTCGCCGGGAACGGGCGTTGGCGCCCAATCATGTTCGGCAGCCAAGCCCCTCAATTTTGAGGATAGCTCCGATAACACTTAAGCAGCAGTATATGGCTGCCGTTCCCCCAAACCCCAATCTCGACGGTAGAGAGGTCCATACCCTGCTTGGCAGCCTGGCGCGGGCCTCTCTCTTTTTGATGGCTGGTCTTTCTGACAGGTCATGCGGTTGCTGGCCGATGCCTAAGCTCAATAAACCGCAGGCGGAGCATTCGAGATCACTCGGGCTAGGGCGTTGTCAGGCCACAGTTGCCAAACGCTGCGGACCACTCTCTCCTCCTCCTCCCAATCGCCGCAAAATCTGCTTCTCGAGATATGCTTTGTAGGCAATCAGGCCTGAAAGATAATGTTCAACATCGTCTATGCGAACACGAAACGCATGATGCCGTATGAAGAACGAGCCCAATATGCGCTCCGGATTTCGCATAAACATCGCATATTCCGGCCAAAAATGGCCGTTGAGCAGGTGGTGGACGCGTTTGTCCAAGGCCTTTTCAAATTTCTTCAGATCAACAAGCCCGAGCAGATGACGAAGTCCGGGAAGTGAGTTCAAGCGCGTCAGCGTTTGCGATGTCGCCATCATCAACTCCAGCAGCGTTGGAAAGGTGGTAATGCGTGTTGCTACGAAATCCAGATAGTCGGCCACATTGTCTATCGCGAAACGGAAATACTCTTCGCGCGGCCGATATCGTGTCAGTTCATTGACGCAATATCCCAGCCAATGATCGTGATGTCGTGCATAATTGTTCGCGATAAAGTGCCCAAATGCCATTTCGACGGAATCAAGCCATTTTTGATCACCGGTGAGCTCATAGAGCCGCATCAGAGCAAAAGCCGCCTCTCCCTCGTAGTAAATGGTCCGATATTGCTCACGGGTTTCAAGTGTGGGAAACATGAGCACATGACGAAACGCACCGCTTTTGCGATCCTGCATGAAGCAAATGCCTTCCGCGAGTCTGGCCATCAAGGCGGCATTCGCCTCGGTTCCAAACACCTGAGCATGTTTGGCAAGTGCCAGCAGTGCAACCGCATTGCCACCTAGCTTGATTTCAAGGTTGCGCTCCGTAAGGAAGGCCGCTGGCGTGCCATCTGCCAGATCGACCTGCTTGATGAAGTCGTGCGTCATCTTTTTAAGGGACCGCTCGATCGCGCACCGAAGCTCCTCATCTTGTGTGAGTTCATAAGCTTCGATCATCGCGTAGGTCGTGCTGGCGTGTCGCAGCGTATTGTAGGCGTTGATCTGTCGGTCGAAGCAAGGGTGATAGCCGTAGACGAAAAGTCCGTCTGGGCAAACCTGCCTGGTCAGATAGCGCGATGCGTCGGAAATCAGCGAGGAAAGCAAAGGTATTCCGGCCTCGCCCACCACTCGACGGCCCGCCTTAAGACCCGTAGGATGCAGAGGAAAAATGTCGTCGCCATCCAGAAACAGGCCGGCGCCGGAAAACAGGTAAATCGGCTGGCCGCTGCAAAAATCCGGTTCCGGCAGTCCCGGAAATCGTGACCTGAAGTAGATCAGAAAATTCTTCTCATTCAAGGTTGCGGTGTCAATTCCTTTGCCACCATAGAGCATGGCGTTGGCATTTAATTCCTGCTCCAGGAAGGCACAGGAGAAACCCTCATCAAGTGCCAAACCGAGGCGGAAATAGTTGCGTTTTGTTGACGAGAGTAGCTCTCGAAGCCCAGCCCAGTTAACCTTGTGAACCTCGCCCGGCCAGTCCACCCGCAACCACCGCAAAGGGCGATCAAGTTTCAAAGCCAACTCACGGATAGCCGCCATTCCCTTCTGCCAGCTGGACTCGAAGGATGAGCCGGTTGCCGTTATTACCTGCGCCCTGGCCCTACCGTCTGAACACGAGAAGAAAAGGACGACGGGGGGGTGCGGGGATGCAAGAGGCTTAAAACTCACCTTTGCCTGTCTGCGCATCTCATTCAAATGTGTGGAGGAAAACATTGCCACGGACATCTCTCAACGTTCTCTCATTGCTTCGCGTGCTTTGTTGAACGGCTTGATCAGATAGTCGAGCACGCTCTTCTCGCCAGTATGTATATCGACTGTTGCAATCATGCCCGGGGCAATGGGAAACCGCTGGCCCGCTTGGTTGAGCAGGGCGTCGCTCTCGGTTTCGACGAACACCCGGTAATAATAGATTTCCGGATCGATTTCGTCCTGGATCGTATCTGGCGAGATGGTGGTGACCTTGCCTTGCAATGCCCCATAGATGGAGTAGTCGTACGCCGTGATCTTGACTGTGGCCCGTTGGCCGGGATGGATGAACGCGATGTCGCGCGGCGAAATCCGTGCCTCGATCAGCAGCTGATCTCCGAGCGGAATGATGTCCATGAGCTTCCCGTTGGGCGGCACAACTCCGCCAATGGTGGAAACCTCAATATTTTTAACAATGCCGCGCACAGGAGATCGCAGGGTCATGCGCGCCAAACTGTCTGCCTGTCCACTAATGACAGATCGCAGCGAGGCGACCTCCGCATTGGCCTTTGCGAGTTCTTCGCGCGCCGAAACGACGTATTGCGTACTGGTCTCGACCTTCTTCAATTCGAGTTCCGCAAGTTCTCGCTTCAACCGGATGATCTCTACGGCGCTTGCAGCTCCGATTTTTGAGAGCCCCTGATTCACTGCAAGCTCTTCACGCACGAGCGCGGCCGATTCATCAATCCAGGACAGCGTTTCAGTAAGGTTGCGCTTGCGCGCTTCGAATAACTGGGTCTCGCTGGTGATCAGGTCGGAATAGGCGGCGAGCTCCTCAGGGAACGTCAGCGGCTGTTGATTGACCTCCGCGGTAAGGCGCGAGGCGCTTGCCAGAGCGGCTCGATATTTTGCGGCAGATTCGCCCACGTCCGACTCTGTCATCGTGGGATCAAGCTGTGCCAAGATCTGCCCGGCTTCGACGATCTGGTTTTCCCGCACATGCAAGATCGACAGGATGCCACCTTCAAGCGACTGTACCACCTGTTCTTTGCGGATCGGGACCACCCGTCCCGAACCTGTGGAGACTTCGTCAAGTATCGCAAAATAGGCCCAAAGCAGTCCGGTTGATATGCATAAAGCAAAAAGCGCGACAACGCGCTTGGCACGGGAAAGCCGAACGTCGTCATCGCCGCCGTAGTGCCAGGTTTCGAGTTTGTCATTATCGGCAAAAATAGTCATTACGGCACCTTCACATCTCTAACACGGAAGCACCGTGGCGGCTCGACTGGACGAGGTCCGAGGTCGGGCGCGCCGCAGCTGTGCGGTTTGACGCAGAAGGACCGGTTGTACGCGGCTGTGCCTTCAGCTTGAGGAGAGCTTCGGCCTTGCTCGTGTTCATGATAATGCGACCAGCATCCAGTGCGACCACCCGCTCTGCTATATCCAGCATGCGCATGCGGTGGGTCGCGACCACGACCGTCTTGCCTTTGCTCCATGTCCTGAAGCGTTCGATGAAGAGGCGCTCGGTCACTTCATCCATGGAGGCGGTGGGCTCATCCAGGAGCACAACGTTCGGATCACGGATAATGAGCCGTGAAAGAAGCAAGGATTGCTGCTGGCCACCCGACAATCCTCGTCCGCCTTCCTGGATGACATGATCGAGTCCTCTCGGGAATAGACGGATGAAACCGTCCGCCCCAGTGATCGAAAGAGCATCTAGCAGCGCCGACTGCGGAGCGTTTTGCGCTCCAAGCATCACGTTTTCGCGGATGGTGCCGTAGAAGAGCCGCGATTGCTGCGACACGAGACCGACGTCACGCCTAAGATCCAGGGGATCGATATGGGCGAGAGCCAGATTGTCGATCAAAGCCTCTCCGGTAGCAGGCTCGATCATACCGGATAAAGCCAGGAGAAATGTCGACTTGCCGGCGCCATTTCCACCGAGCAGCGCGACCTTGTCACCGGCATTCATCATGAAATTCTCCAAAACGAGGGCCGGACGTCCGGAGAATTGCCCGTAGTAAAAGGATGCTGATTTGAAATGATAGCTGCCCGAAAGGCCGCTGACATTGATTTTCGTTTCGCTGTCAGGATGATCGAGCGGCAGCTCCATGATGCTGGTGAGGCCCTTCAGTCCGATCTTGGCATGCTGATACCGGCTCAGCACCTGTGTAAGCTGCGCCATCGGAGCCATCATCCTAGACCCAAGGATCGAGCAGGCAACGAGTGAGCCGGTGGTCATGTCTCCAGCCATGACAATCGGCGCGCCGCAGAAGACGATAACCGCGAAAACTCCTGTCTGCACCAGATGCGCCCAGCTGGACAAAGTATTGGTCAACGAGCGGAGCCGCAGCTGGGAATCGGCGTTCGCGGCGTTAAAGGTATTCCACCGTTGCTGGAATAGGTTTTCCGCCTGGAGGACCTTGATGTCCTCCATTCCCTGAACCGCTTCAACAAGCATCGCGTTGCGTAGCGCGGATTCGCGCATGGCCTCCCCGGCAATCTTGCGCAGCCGTCTTTGGGCAAGCAGGCCCGGCGTCACCAGCAGTATCAGCGCAACGGCCGGGATCACGGCCAAGATACCGCCGATATACCAAAACATCGCCAGGAAGATCAAAAAGAACGGCAGGTCGGCAATCGCGGCAACCGTGGTAGAGGTCAACAGCTCTCGGACCTGCTCCAGATCGCGCAACTGTGAAATGAACGTTCCCGTCGCTACCGGGCGGTGTTGGTTCTTGACGCGCAATGCATGCCCGAAGACGCGATCAGAGATCTTTATGTCGGCGCGCTTACCCACGACGTCGATGATGGCGGCCCGCACGCGCCGGATCATGAAATCAAACCCTAAGGCAAGCATGACGCCGCTAAACAGGACAGACAATGTCGTCATGGACTGCGCCGGCACGGCCCGATCATAGACCTGCATGGAGAAGATGACGCCAGCCAGCGACAGGGTGTTTGCGATGAATGTCGCCAGCAGCACATAACCATAGGGACGAAGGTCCTTGAGCGCGAGCTCGTGAAACCAGCTTCCACTCCTTGCCGGGACCTGCTCGACACGCTTATCGGCGCTCTGCCGCGCATCGCGCGCGATAAGAAGATAGGCGATGCGATCGCTCAGGTCCTGCAGCGATAGCACCGTCCAGTGCCCATTGTCTCCGCCAAATATGAGCTTTACCTGATCGCCCTCGAGGGAAACTGCGAGCCCGACAGAACCGTCGCGCAGCTGAAGCAGCATGGGTAGCCGGCGCGCGCTAATGCCTGCTGCCACAGGCTCGATCGCTCGCACCTCAATTCCGAACCGCCGCGCCAGGCGCTCGATACGCTGGACAGGCGGGACATCTTCTTGCGCAATCGCGAAGTAGCTGGCGGCGAACTTCGAGTGCGGAATCCCCAGTCGTTCTGCAAGATGTCCGAGGACCTCGACCCAGGCTTCGCCCGGAATGAGGTCGGTGGCCGTAATCTCAGAGCCAGTCAAGGAATGAATCATTCTTCCTTCCCTTGCCATTTTCGCGGATCCGGAGGATCCGGATCCGCATGGAACGGTGCTGCCAAAGATGGTTCGGCAACGGCGATCAGACGACTGGCAAGTCTAGTCGTTCATCCTCGCGAATGATGGGTTCGAACGGATCGACGGGGTTAATTTCCGCAATCTCCGTCACCTCGGGGGTGCTTGGAAGGGGAACTGTCTCGGTCGATTGCGGGGTTGTGTCGGCTTCCTCCTTAAGGGCTGAGAGATCGACGTCCTCAGCACCCCTCTCGATAAGACCGTTAAGCGTGAGAAGCGCCGCGCTGGATGGGCTTTCGGCTACTTCGGCCTCTTGTGAGGTGTCGGCCTGGGCGCTCAGATCGGCGACTGGCACGGTTTCATCGCCATCGGTGCCAGCCAACACGTCTTCCGAGAACGTCTCCATCATCACACCAGCCCCCGGCACTCCGGGATGATCAAGGGTGATGGTCAGGCTAGCAGTCTCGCTTGATCCGTCAGGCGCAGTAATCGTGTATTCAAACACATCCTCGTCACCGGTGGAGCCAACGAATGGTGAGTTAGCCACGTAGCTGTAGGAGCCATCGGGATGGATGGTGAGAACACCGTGGTCGCCCGGAATGTCGAGACCAGCCGTGGTCACTGCTATTCCGTTCACTTGGGAAATTACAGTGCCGTCGGGAGCCGTATCATCAGTGATGACATTGCCTTCCGCGGACCCGCTCACGTTGCGATAGTCGGTCACAACATCGGAGGTGGTTGTCACGCTCACGGCCGCAAGCGCAGACAAATCCAGCAATCCGCCAGGATTGGCCAGCACAAGGTAATAGGTGCCGCCGCCGGAAAATTCAGGCAGAGTGAGTTCTGCCCCGTCCCAGCTCGACAGCAAGCCGAGGACGCCGGGATCATATTCGAGCCAGTTCGTCACCTCATGAACCAACGTAGCTTGAGTCTCGCCATCGGCCACCCGGTAGACGAGCAGATCATAGTCATTATCGCCGACGAGACTCAACGATGCCAGAGCATCGCCACCCCCTTCGATACTGATTTGCCGAGTTGTATTTTCGGCGACTGTGAAGCTCAGCGGGCTTTGCCCGGCAAGCAGCGATACGTCGATGGTGTCTCCCAGAACCCCTAGATTGAGGACCGTGCTGACCGATCCGGACTCAGCCGGCTGGATGTCCGTGGTCGGGGTGACCGTGAGGTTCACGGCCGCCGCATCATCCGCTGGTTCCAAATCGAAAACAGTTACCGATCCGAGTGAAACAGTCGCTCCGACATTGCCTGTCACGTCGCTTTGCCGCACTTGAACGCTGCCGTCAGCGTAACTGCCGGATGGCAATTCGAAGCTGTTGCCGGTACCAGCTTGCCACGTGCCACCACCGTCGAGGCTGTATTCCCACACCGCGCCTTCTTCCAGACCGCTGACGGTGACGGTGCCGTCGCTGGTCAGGCCATCGCCAATGCTGCCCGTATCGACCTGAAGTACCGCAGTTGGAGCGGCTGGGGGTGTAAGATCCACGGTAATCGGGCCAAGGGGGGTAGCCGGGCCCTCGTTGCCGGCGGCGTCAATTTGGCGGACCTGCACATCGGCATCGGCATATGCGCCCTCCGCCAATTCGAAGCCGTTGCCTGCGCCGGTGAGCCAGGTCACACCGCCATCAATACTGTACTGCCAGCTCGCGCCCGCTTCCAGGCCATCGACCGTGACGGTGCCGTCGGCCGTGAGGCCGTCGCCCGCAGCGCCAGTATCGTTCTGGAGTGAAGCGGTCAAAGCCGTCGGTGGTGTGGTATCAACGATTATCGGCCCGAGCGAAACCGCCTCTCCGACGTTGCCCGCGGCATCTGTCTGGCGCACCCGCACGTCCGGGTAGCTGCCTGGCTCAAGTTCGAAACCAGTGCCGGTGCCGGTTGTCCAGCTGACTCCGCCGTCGGTGCTATACTCCCAGGTTGCTCCCGTTTCGAGGCCGCTAATCGCCACCGTTCCGTTGCTTGTGACGCCATCTCCTTCGGCTCCGGTGTCGTTTTGAAGAGAGACGGTCGGAGCAGCCGGAGGCGTTGTGTCACCCACGCCCTCGATCGAAATTGTTAGCGTGGCGGTGTCGGTTCCCAATCTATAGGTGAAGACATCTTGCTGCCCCGCAACGCTTGGGTCATCGAAGGGTTCGTAGACGTATGAACCATCCGGGTTGATGGTCAGATTGCCGTACTCTCCCTCCAGAGTGATGCCGCCAGCCGGTACGGTGACGAAGTTTCCGGAGGTGTCCTGAATCTCCAGCACTTCCCCTTCAACGGTGTCGTTGACGAGAACATTCCCTTCGACCGCTACACCGTCGGCGAGCACGGTCGTGTCGTTCAACGTAGCATCGAGCTCAACGGTGGGAGCGACAGAGAGAAGACCGCCACCGCTGTAGGTGAGCCGATATTGCCCCGATGTCAGGTCCGCGGCGGTAATGCGTGCGCTTTCGCCGGAAAGACCGATCAGGTCGAGAATGCCACCCTGGGAGGTGTCAGCCACAAAATCCCATTGACCTGTTTCTTCGTTCCAGATCTCCAGTGTCGCCTCCGCCACATCGAGCAGGCTAAGGGCACTGGTGACCGATACGTCGAAGGTGGCGTCCGTGGTCGTATTCTCGGGCACGTCGAACACGTAGCTGTGCGACCATCCGCCAACCGTTAAGAGTGCGGTGTCGGAGGCGAAATCTGTTCTCTGGCTGGCGACGGAGCTGAGCTCAACCTCCGCGGAAGCAGTATCATCAACAGCATCCGCATCCGCATCAGCGTCCGCATCGGCGTCCGCGTCGGCATCCGCATCGGCGTCAGCGTCGGCATCCGCATCGGCGTCAGCGTCAGCATCCGCATCCGCATCAGCATCGGCATCCGCATCAGCATCTGCATCTGCATCCGCATCAGCATCTGCATCCGCATCGGCGTCAGCGTCTGCATCAGCGTCGGCATCGGCATCGGCATCTGCGTCCGCATCGGCGTCTGCATCGGCGTCCGCATCGGCGTCAGCGTCCGCGTCGGCATCCGCATCGGCGTCAGCGTCGGCATCCGCATCGGCGTCAGCGTCGGCATCCGCATCGGCGTCAGCGTCTGCGTCGGCATCCGCATCAGCGTCGGCGTCAGCATCTGCATCAGCATCTGCGTCCGCATCGGCATCAGCGTCGGCATCCGCATCAGCATCTGCGTCGGCGTCTGCATCCGCGTCAGCGTCAGCGTCAGCGTCTGCGTCTGCGTCGGCATCCGCATCGGCGTCAGCATCTGCGTCGGCGTCGGCATCCGCATCGGCGTCAGCATCCGCATCAGCGTCGGCATCCGCATCCGCATCCGCATCAGCGTCAGCGTCCGCATCAGCATCCGCATCGGCGTCAGCGTCCGCATCAGCATCTGCGTCGGCGTCTGCATCCGCGTCGGCGTCAGCGTCAGCGTCTGCGTCTGCGTCGGCATCCGCATCAGCATCTGCGTCGGCGTCGGCATCCGCATCGGCGTCAGCATCCGCATCAGCGTCGGCATCCGCATCAGCGTCGGCATCCGCATCTGCATCTGCATCAGCGTCAGCGTCCGCATCAGCATCCGCATCGGCGTCAGCATCCGCATCCGCATCAGCGTCGGCATCCGCATCTGCATCGGCATCAGCATCTGCGTCCGCGTCGGCATCAGCATCGGCATCAGCGTCCGCATCCGCATCGGCGTCTGCATCGGCGTCAGCATCCGCATCAGCGTCTGCGTCTGCGTCTGCGTCGGCATCCGCATCCGCGTCAGCATCGCCATCATCATCGTCGGACCCGCCGCCGGCCGCCAATGCGGCTCCACCTCCCGCAAGCAACAGCGGCAACGCAATGCCTAGTATCGAGCCACTCCCACTCCCGCCAGCAGCACCCACAAGCTGGTCACCCGAGCCAGCCGGCGCAAACTCAAAGTCAGCCAATGCATCCGTGTATTCACCAACCCACACATTACCGGACGAGTCCTCAAGGATCAGTTCGCTCCGCTGGTCGCCTTCACCCGTGTAAAAACCGCGGATCCAAAGCTCGTCACCATTTCTGAGCTGTAGCACCAGATCCTGACCGGAGCGGTTGAAGGAGGCGATATCGCCAGGGGACAATGAAAGCTTTATGGTGCTGGGGTTTGATATGAAGATCCGATCTTCTGCTACAGTAACCGTTTCGCCGCTTACCTTGTCCGAGACAACTGCTACCATCGGGATGCTCCTCGCGTGATCGATGCCGTATCATTCGGCCCATTCAAGCGACGCTGTCGCGCAACGGTGTGCACGAGGCGACGCCTCGAAGCACTCTTCACCGCAACATCGCGGTGCAACCGCCGCTTGCCATCTCATTGGCAACTACGTCGCCTTGGTCCCTCTGGAAAGTCTGCCGCAATGGCCTCGTAATTCAACCCAAGGTCGATCGCTGCTTCACGACAACATTAAAGAGCGATGAAATCGGCAGGGCATATCCTAGGTGAAGCGTATCAACCCGCGACACCAAAATCCCAGTGTGGACCAAAGAGGTCACCGCCACATGATCGAAGGGGTGCAGAACGTCTCAAATTGCGCCATCACGTGATCCGCAAAAAAATCAGATCGGCGCAATCCGCGCCGATCTTGGTCTTCCTTAAAATCGCCTGCGTAATTTGGCGTTGGACGGACCATAACCCTTCATTGGTTGGGACGTAGCTATTTACAGTTTCAACGCGCGGTTTGCGCCTTCGCCGTCTGCGGAACAAGCCCGAACATTTCCCTCAACTGACCGGCCGCAAAGGCGCACTCGACACTCAGCTTATAAAGGTCAAAGCGCGTGTTGATCTCGTCGAGACGTGCCGAATGAAGCTCCTGGTCCGCATTGAGAACGTCGAGCAGAGTTCGAGTCCCAAGGTCGAGGAACTGCTTCTGATAGAGATCCCTGGTTTCCCGCATATTCGACTGCCTGGAACCAAGAGAATTCAAAAGAGCGCTTAGGCTGCTTACCTGTGCAACAGATTCGGCCCACGTCTTTTGAATGTCGAACTTAGCTGCCGCGACTGCCGCCTCCGAAGCCTCGGCTGCATACTGGGCGGCGTTCTGGCGCGCCTTAAAAGCTCCCCCGTTATAGAGGTCTCCTTTGACTTTTATCCCGACAACGTAGTCCGGGTCATCATCGCTCCCCCAAACGTTGAAATTCCCGGAAGCCTCCAGGGCAATGGTCGGCAACATTTCGGCTCGTGCAAGCTTTACCCTCGCCTCCGCTTCGGTCTTGCGGGATTTCGCGGCAAGGACTGCGGGCACGGTTTCCCATGCCGGCTGCTGCCCTGAACAGGCGCGCTCCAGCTTGGGAGGAAATGATGAACGAAGCTGAACGGGACCATTCGTTCCCAAAAGCGCATTCAGCGTGCTCTCCCATCTTTGCTTTTGTGCCGAAATCTCTAATTCTGTGGCTTGCGCAGCCTGGATGCGAGCTTGCGCCTGCAATTTGTCTGATCGTGTGCTTGCCCCACTATCAGTTCTGGCATCGACCAATCGGCCAATCGCCTGCACGTCATCGATCTGTTCCTTTGCAACTCCGGCAAGTTTTTCGTTGCGCATAATCTCCACGGCGGCAAGCGCGGTTTCCCGGATGATATCGTCGACGGCGGCGAGGAACTCAGCCCTGCGGACATCATGCACGGCCGATTCTGCCTGGACCCGACCGGACACCTTGCCGAAGTCATAGAGCATTTGGGTGGCGGAAATGTTGAACTTGGGACCCCAATCCCGGCTCGCTCCACTTTCGAGACCCAGATCCAATCCTGCACCGACGGACGGAAGATAGCCCGACTTGGCCTCCGCAATGACTTCATCCTGCTCCTTGATACGCCCAGCCGCCTCTTGAACTGCAGGGTGCCGGTTCACCGCGCGATGCACCATTGCCTCGACATCAGAGAGATGTTTGGCGGACGTTACCGAGGCCGCGGAGGGGGCATCCTTCGGCCTGATCAGGTTTGATGCGACCGCCTGTTCTTTTTGGACCGGTTTCTGCTTTGATGTTTGAGTGCAGGAGGATTGCAGTAGTGCAGCAGTAGCGATGAGGCCGAGGATAAAGGGACGAAGGGTTAAACGCATCTGGGCTCCATGAACCGGAGAGCAAATCTGCAACCGGCCCACGCGACACCAATGGCTGGCAGGAAAAATCCTAAACACCTGTATGTTGCACTATAGGTGATTCGTTAATTTGCGCAAAAGCTTAGCATGGGACATCAAACGAGATATCTACCGGCATCACACCCCAACGGTTGAATGATCGATTGAGGGCTGTCGAGCGCCAGCCGGGACATGTGTTAACGTCTCATTAGTAGATTGCCACACTCATCGTGTCCGGAGCGTGCCTCGAAATGGACTTCGGTGAAGCTCACCCTAGAATAATATCAAAACGCCGAGCAATGCTCATGAGACCGGAGGTTCGATGAAGAAAAACCTTCCAGGCATGGATGCTGGGGAAATGGCTGCCCCGAAATTCAAAACTTTTCATGGTGAGCGGACTATTTCTGACGCCCACTGGACGGCCGAAGAGGTGGTGGAGGCAACCAAAGGCACGTGGTTGGCAGCGCCGCCGGCGGGCTGGTCTGCAAGCGGGCTGTGCATCCATGCGTCAACAATGAGACATGGCCATCTTGCCGTTCTTCGCCCCCCGGGGGACGCAGGAAGAGGCATTCCACTGCATACTCTTGTTGGATTGAAGCCGCCGCCTGCGGCGGTGATTGCCGCACAGATCCCAGATCAAGGCTTGCCAGATTTGCCGGTGCTGCAGGTCCGCGACACCGATGAAGCCATTCTGGGGATGGGCCGACATGCACGTGATCAGATGACCAGCACCGTGCTGGCGGTTACCGGAAGCGCAGGCAAGACAACGACAGTCGCGATGTTGGCTCACGTTTTATCTATCTGGGAAGACACGCCAAGCTCTTCCCATAGCGCAAACTTGCCTCACGGGGTGGCCTGGAACCTGGCTTCGATGCCTAGGCAAACCCGCTTTGTCGTATTGGAGCTGGCAATTGGACGCATGGGACAAAGCTCAAGACTGGCGCGTCCGCATCTGTCGCTGGTCACCAACATCTTGCCCGCTCATCTGGGAGAGAACAGCACCTTGAAAGACATCGCGCTGACCAAAAGCGCGATATTTTCCGGGATGGCTCCAGGCGGCGTTGCCGTTCTCAATCGGGATATGCTGGAATGGGAGACGGTTCATTCGGCCGCGGTGGCAAGAAACCAGAAGGTCGTTCATTACGGGACCACACGGGAAAGCGCTTTTCAGCTGCTCGAATACGATACGGCTGATCAACGTGCGCTGGCATCTATCGCCGGAAAGAAGATCGAATATCGGATGGCGGCCGCGGGCAAGCACATGGCCTTGAACGGCCTTGCCGTGCTTGCAGCCGTGAGTGCGCTCGGGCTGCCCATCGAACCGGCGGTGAAGCAGCTGGAATGCTTCTCTCCTCTTCCTGGCCGCGGCGAGGAGTTTGAGATCGTTCTCGCCGGACGACGCGTAGCCGTCATTGACGATGCATACAATGCCAATCCCGGCTCGATGGCCGCTGCACTGGAAAATCTGGCCTCACGGATCACACAGGGGCGCAAGATTGCGGTTCTCGGCGAGATGGCTGAACTCGGTCCAGGCGCACCCAAATACCATTCAGACCTCGCCCTGCTTGTCAAACGGCTCGACATCGACCGTTTTTACTGCATCGGAAAATTATACGAAGACTTCTTTCATGCCCTTCCCTCACACCGCCAAGGCTATTTAACCACATCGCTCGATGACCTTCGCATGAAACTCACCAGTGGCGTGAGCTGCGGAGATACTCTTCTGTTCAAAGGTTCCCACAGCACCGAGATGCACAAACTGGTTGCCTCCTTGAAGCAGGACGCAAACCGAACACGGGACGAGACCGGTGAAACTCCTGTTCGGTGCCGGCAAATCTGATGCGCGGCGTAAGGAACGCGTTAAAGCTATTTATCAACTATTGCTGGCGACTGCTGCGCTGGCAGGTGATCAAGTATTTGTTCCTATTTTTCGGCATCCCGAGCCCGGCGAGTGTAACCCTGGCCGATCAGCCCCGGCTCGGCCCGTTTGAGCAGTCAGCACCGAAGCAGCTTTCCGTACCAGTTGGAAGCGAGCCCTTTGACGCGGAAGAGGTACTGTATGGAGCGGTGAGCTCGCCAGACCAATGCGCGCAAGTTCCCGATGGCATGTGGATCGAAGTGGATGGCAAAGGCGAGTGTATCAGATATTACGGACACGGCTTTTCATCGAATGGTACCCCCCTGGTTCTTGTGTATTTCAGCGGCGATGTCATGCTGCGTACCCCTAAGGGGGAGCGATATGTGGGCTCCTCTTATGCCGACCGCTCTCCGGCGGTCATCACAGACGAGATGGCCCAGTGGTCGACAGAAGCCGGTACGCCAACCATCTTCCTGGCGCGTCCGGGGATTTACGGATCTTCAGGAGACCACAATCAGCGGCGCCATAGCCGCGAAATCGATCTCATGAATGCAGCGATGGACCGTCTCAAGGAAAGATATGGTGTATCTTCCTTTGTCCTGACAGGCCACTCTGCCGGCGGCCAGATTGTCGCCGCACTTCTCAACAAACGCGCCGATCTTCACGCGGCTGTCATGTCCTCACCGCTTGCCTCGGTAAAGCAGGTAGCGGCATTTTGGGAGAACCGGCGGGATATTCCGGGCCGCTTTCTCTATGATGTCGAGGCCTTTTACGATCCCGTAGAGGAAATTGATCGGATCAAAACCGAGCCGTCGCCGCGCATATATGTCATTTCCGATCCGGAGGATCGGACCGTACCTTTCTACAGCCAACTCTATTACGTGCGGCGGTTGCGTGCCTCCGGTCTCAAGCCCCAACACATCTATGCACAGGCTGCCGATCCCGCCCACCATCTGCTTGCGGAGCACGCAAAGCGTGCGGCTACTCTTATCGCGCGGGACCAGCCCGATGCCGTCGTCCGGCGAGCGCTCGTCGAATTGGATCTACTAAGCCTCAGTAAGTAGGCAAGATCCGTTTTCCTTAAACAACCGCTGTCCTTGCGGCTAGCGGCGAATGGCAAACTTGAACACCTCTTCCTTCGGCTCGACCCCCAGGCCCGCGCCGGTCGGGACGACATAGGTCCCCTCGCCCGAAGCCATGTCGCCCTTGGTATAGGTGAGGTTCCGGTCGAAGATCGAATGCTGGTACTCGTGGTAAGGCACGTTCTGCAGCGCGGACGCGGCTTGGAGGCTCGCCGCCATGAAGATGCCGACGCTGATCGAGGCATGCGGCATGATGTTCATGTGAAAGGCTTGCGCCATCTGACCGATACGGATGAACTCGGTAATGCCTGTGTGGCCCATTTCCGGCTGGACGATGCTCATGGCGCGCGCCTCGAAACGCGGACGGTATTCGTAGGTTGTGCGTAATTCCTCGCCGAGCGCTAAGGGCACACCGATGCCGGCCGCCACCCGCGCCTGGCCCTCGAGGTTCTCCGGCTGCACCGGCGCTTCCGCGAAATAGAGATTATAGGGTTCGAGCCGCCGGATGATGCGGACCGCCTCGCCTGCCTCGAACTTCCAGTGCAGGTCGACCATCAAGTCGATATCCGGGCCGACGGCCTCCCGCAACGCCGCCATCTCCTTGACGATATCCTCCTCGGACACGACAGCTGCGAACTTGATGCCCTTGTAGCCTTTGCCGACCCAATAGGCGGCAAGATCGCAGCGCTCTTTCAATGTCGCCTTCGGCAGACCCGAAACATAGGCGCGGATCGTGTCATGCCGCCGCCCGCCGAGGAGCGTCGAGACAGGCACGCCGAGATTCTTGCCGGCGAGATCCCAAAGCGCAATATCGACGCCTGCCAGCGCATCGAGGTAATAGCCGCCGAAGAAGCCACGCACCCGCATCAGGTCGTAAAGATCCTCGTGGATGACCGCTGCATCGCCCGGATCGCGGCCGATGATGACCGGACCGAGTACATCATCGATAATCGCTTTGGTGGCCTCGGGAGCCACGATGCCGTAGCACTCACCCCAGCCGATTTTGCCGCTCTCGCCGGTTGCTTTGATCAACAGTGTCATGTCGGTCGAGGGATAGATGGTACGGTTGCCCTTGCGGATCAGGTAGCCGCGCTCGTTGATCGCCTCTCCTTCCTTGAGCGGTCCGAGATAGGGCACCTCGCGCGGAATGGAGATGATGAAGGTCTCCACCGAGACGATCGCATCGACGACGTTTTTGGGCATGGGTCCCGGCTCAGTTCGGCTTGTGATTGGTATAAGGCAAATCGGCCTCCGCCAGAAGCAGTGCCAGCTCCTTGCGGTCGCCCTCGTCGAACTTCGGGCCTTTGCCGCGTACGAATGTGTTTTTGATGACGCCTCGGCGGCGCAGAACTTCCTTGGTCATATGCATGCGGAAAATCGCCTGGAAGTTCAGAAGCGGGAGCGAAACGTTGTAGAGCCTGCGCGTGGTGGCGGCATCGCCTTTCTGCCAGGCATGGATCATCTGGGCATGAATATCGGCAAGCTCGGCAGCCGGCATGGTACCGGCTGCGCCGCGCGCCAGTTCGTCGGTGACGTAGCGCCCCCCGGCGCCGCCGAAGATCGCCTCGACCGAACCGTTGGCGGCTGCCTTGATACGGGTCAGGTGCTGACCGCAAGGAGCCGTCTCCTCCTTAACGTAGCGGATTTCCGGCACAGCATTGGCAACCGCCGCCACCTCCTCCGGGGTCAACCCAGCACCGATCGGCTTCGGCTGATTCTGCAGCATGATCGGTACGCCGGCATTGGCGGCGACTTGCCGGAAATAGTCCGTCTGCGCGGCAATGTCGTTGCCGAGCGACAAGGGTGCCATCACCATGGCTGCCCCTGCCCCGATCTCCGCTGCCTGCGCCACGTGCTTTGCCGCCGCCTTCGGGTCCGGATCGCTGGCGCCGAGGATGATCGGAATGCGCCCGCCGACCCGTTCAGCCAATAGTTCGACTTGCCGTCTGCGCTCCTCAGGTGTCAGCGTATCCACCTCGCTTGCCACACCCGGATAGACGACGCCGTCCACCTTGCTCTCCAGCGCAAAGTCTATGATCGACAGGAAATCGGCCTCATCGATCGAGCCATCGTCGCGGAAGGGCGTGGGGAGAACGGGAAAAGCTCCGGCTAGGGTTCTGGTCATTTAACAGCTCCGGCAGTGACGCCCTGAATGAAGTAACGTTGGAGAAACATGAAGGCCGCAACGATCGGCGCGGAGACGAGCAGAGAAGCCGCCATCGCGCCGCCCCAGTCGGCATTGAGTTCGTTGAGATAGGTCAGGAGAAGTCCCGGCCCGATCGTGCGTTTTTCGTCCGAGACGATGACGGTCATCGAATAGAGAAGATCATTCCAGGACCACATGAAGGAATAGAGGAACACGGTGACGATCGGCGGGATGGAGATCGGGATGACGATCGTGTGGAAGATCCGGAAATCCGAAGCGCCATCGGCACGCGCGGCATCGATCAACTCGTCCGGAACCTGACTGAAATAGCTGTAGAGCATGTAGGTCGCGACCGGCAGCGCGAAAACGATATAGCTGAGGATCAGCCCCAGACGCGTATCCAGGAGGCCGACTTCCGTCATCAACGGATAGAGGCTGATCAGGAGCAGGCCGAAGGGAAACATCTGCGCGGACAGCATGAACAGCATGACTGGCTGGCGTCCGAAGTAGCGATATTTGGCGAAGCTGAAGCCGGCATAGAGGGCCAGGATCGTGTTCAGCAGCGCGCTCGACCCGGAGGTGATCAGGCTGTTGGTGAGATAGGTCAGAAGCTTGCTCTCCGAAATCGCCGTCCAGTAATTCTTGAGCGTGATCTCATGCGGGTAGAGCGTCGGCACCACGCGGTAGAGTTCGGCATTGTCCTTCAGGGAGGACGTGATCATCCAGTAGAGCGGGAAGAACATATAGAAGCCGATCAGGCACATCGTTCCGAAGAAGACGACCTTGGCGGTACGGCTGGAAAGATCGAACATCTCAGCGCCCCTTTACCAGCATTCGGAGATAGAAGTAGGCGGGTGGCAGAAGCGTTGCGACCCAAAGCACGCCGATTGCCGAGGCCATGCCGATATCCCATTGTTCGAAGGCGCGGCGATAAACCTCGATCGAGAGGACGGAGGTTGCCCGAACCGGGCCGCCACCCGTCAGCGCGAAGATCGTATCGAAATCCTGCAGACCGCCGATGACCCCCAGTACGACCACGACCAGCAGGACCGGACGAAGATGCGGAATGATATGATCGCGCAGAATGGCGAAGTTGCCGGCGCCATCCACACGCGCGGCATCGATCTGCTCCCTGTCGAGGTTCTGCAAGCCCGCCAGGAAAAAGGCCATGAACAGCGGGATCGAGCGCCAGATGCGGGTTAGCACGACCGCTGCTAGCGCGCCATTGGGCGTGGAAAGCCAGGCCTGCGGCACCTCGATCAGGTTCATTTCCAGAAGCAGGGCGTTGAGAACGCCATAGCGGCTGTTGAAGATCCAGCCCCAGATGAAGGCGCTGACGGTGCTCGGCACCACCCAAGGCAAAAGCGAAAGCGATCGGATCGCGCCGCGTCCGCGAAAAGGTTGATTGAGGATCAGGGCCCAGCCGAGACCGAGCACCACCGTGCCGGCTGTGGCGCAGCCGACATAGATCACCGTGACGATGAAGCTGTCGAGCACTTCGGGGCTCGACATGATGGTGCGGAAATTATCGAACCCAATGAAAGTCGGTTCGAAATTCTGCAGCGTATATTCGAACAGCGACAGGCCGAGCGCCTGCGCGAAGGGATATACGATAACGATCGAGAAGGCGGCCAGTGCCGGCAGCAGCATCAGCATGCCGACACGGCGTTCAACGCCTTTCAGCCCGCCTCGGCGTGTCAGGGGAGACACCCGGAAGCCGCCTGTCATCTCTAAATTCGTCATGGGATCGGTCGCCTGCCAAGTTGGAAATTCAATTGTCCGACGCCGCGGTTGGGGCGCGGCATCGGATAAGCTCCGGCTTACTGGCTGTAGCCCGCCTTGCTCATGACCGCCGCCATCCGCTTGCCCATGGAGGCGATGGCGTCGTCAGCCGATTTCTGGTCGAGAAGTGCCGCCTGTACCTCTTCGCCGAGGATCTGGGTAAGCTCGGCGCCGTCCGGCCAGATGCCGACCTCGTTCATGACTGGAGACTTGTTGAACTTCGCCCAGTCGCTCAGGTAGGCATCGTCGGCAATGCCGGGAGCCTTGCGGGCATCGACAGTACCAGGCAACGCGCTCTGCTCGACCGGGAACTGCGTCTGCACGGCGTTGTCGGCCAGATAGGCGACGAACTGCATATTGGCATCATCCTTGTTCGCCGGATCGCTCTGGGCGAACGAGATGATCATATGGCCCCACTGGATCGACTTGGGTTCGTCGCCGGCATTTTGAACCGGCACGCCCATCGGCTGCACATTCTTGTCGAAATCCTTGCCCTGGCCGGAGAAGCTGCGCAGGAAGGCACGCGACTGCGGCGCGTCGATATAGAAGGCAGCCGCGTTCTGGCCCATCAGGCGACGGGCGTCCGGACGATCGATTTCCGGCGCGGAAAGGCGATCCTTCATCAGGCCGACCATGAAGGCGAGCGCCTTGCGGCCCGCATCCGAGTCGACGACGACCTTGCCCTTGGCATCGATGATATGGCCGCCGAAGGTCCAGTTCCAGATCATGAAGTCGAGCAGAATGGAATTCGGGTTTTTGGTTGCCATCGCATAGGGAACGGAATTAGGAACCTTGTCTCGCACGGCGGCGAGAGCGGTCTGGAATTCCTCGATCGTTGCCGGAACCTTCTCGATGCCGGCGTTCTTGAGGACGCCCGTATTGGCGACCATGCCGATCGAACCGGACATCAACGGCAGCGCAAGCTGCTTGCCATCCAATTGACCCATGGCAAGCGCATCGGGCGCATAGGTCTTGGCCAGATATTCCTTGCCGAACACCTCGTTGTAATCGACCAGACCCGGCAGGTTGCTGAAGGTCGGCAACCAGCGCTCGGAAATCTGCACGACGTCCGGCAGCGTCTTGGAGCGGGCGCGCAGGAAGAGATTCTTCTGCATGTCGCCCCAGGCGGAGCCGATCGGCTCCACCGATAATTTGGTCTTTTCCGTGAAACCCTTGAGGAATTTCTCAACGGAAGGCTTTGCCGATTCCTCGGCATAGCTATAGCCCATGAAGCTGGTATCGGCCGCGTGGGCTGCGCCAGAGATGGCGACACCCAAGATTACCGTGGCGCGGAGCAGTTTGCGAATTGCGTTCATTCCTTCCTCCCAATGAAAGACGATGAAACTCTGTTTCAACCTCCAAAAAATCGCAGGGCGAGTGCTGACACCCGTCCGATCCTAAACCACTCCTCCATCGACGATGAACGTCTGAGCCGTGATGAGACGGGAATCGTCTGCCGCCAGAAACAGCGCCATGCGGGCAATATCGGGCGGCAGCAGGTGTTCCTTGAGGCACTGGACCTCGAGGTATTCGGAAAATTTTCCCTGGTAGACGCGTTTGGCGCGCTCCACCTGTCGCTCGGTCAGCACCCAGCCGGGCGCGATGGAATTGACGCGGATGTTGCGCTCGCCAAGCTCGCGGGCCAGCGACTTGGTCATGCCCATGACGGCCGATTTCGCGGTCGTGTAGAAGATCAGGCCCGCCGCCCCGCGCATCCAGGAGATCGATCCCATGTTGATGATCGACCCGCCGCCGGCCTCCGCCATGTCGCCGGCAACCGCCTGGGCTGCGAAGAACTGGTGGCGCAGATTGGTCTGGAACCGTTCGTCCCAATATTCAGGCGTCACCTCTTCCAGTGGCCTGCGGTCGTCATTGCCGGCGTTGTTGACCAAAACGCGGACCGGACCGATCTCGGATCGAAGTGCCGCAATGCCAGCTCGCAGGGCATCGATGTCGCGGAGATCGGCGGCGCGGTGAAATGGCCAGTTGCCAGTCTTTTTCCCGACCGTTTCGGCCGTCGCGTCAGCCACGTTTGAGTGGAGTTCGAGAAAGCCGACCTTGCAACCTTGCGCGCAGAAATGCTCGACCAGCGATGCTCCGATGCCCGACCCGCCGCCGGTGATCAGCACGCCCTTGCCCTTGAGGCTCGGATAGTGCGCCGCCTCGACATGTACTTTCTCGACGAGTTCCGGGTGGACGGTCATCAGGCTGCCTCCAGCGCCACCGGACGCGCGGACGCAATGGACTGTCCATCGGCCGAGAAGACATGAAGCATGGCAGGATCGACATGCACCCCGATCGGTTCGTTGCGCTTGACGGCGCGGTCGCCGGAAAGCCGCACGACGAACATCTCCTCGGAACCATCGAGCGCCACATAGGCATAGGTATCGCTGCCGAGATGTTCGGTGATCGTTACCGTGCCGGCCAGCGAGTCCGCAGCGCCGCGATTGACGAGTTCCACATGTTCCGGCCGGATGCCTATTTCAGCCGGCGCGGAGGAGAGGTTGCGCGGCAGGCGCACTTCACCACCCGGCACCGCGAAGGCACCTTCGCCTTTCCTGGCCCCGAGTTTCAGGAAATTCATCTTCGGGCTGCCGATGAAGCCCGCCACGAAGCGGTTGACGGGCTTGTTATAGAGGTCGAGTGGCGAGCCGACCTGCTCGACGCGGCCGGCATTCAGCACGACGATCTTGTCGGCCAGTGTCATGGCCTCGATCTGGTCGTGGGTGACGTAGATCATCGTCGTGCCGAGGGTTTCCTTCATCCGGGCGATCTCGATACGCATCTCGACCCTGAGTGCCGCGTCGAGGTTGGAGAGCGGTTCATCGAACAGAAAGATGCGCGGTTCGCGCACGATGGCGCGGCCGATCGCCACGCGCTGGCGCTGACCGCCGGAAAGCTGGCGCGGCTTACGCTCCAGATAGGCATCGATGCGCAGCTTCTTGGCCGCCTTTCTGACCCGCTCGGCGATCTCCTGCTTCGGCGTGCCGGCAAGCCTCAGAGCATAGCCCATGTTTTCCGCCACCGTCATATGCGGATAAAGCGCATAGGACTGAAAGACCATGGCGATGCCGCGCTTGGCGGGCGGCACGTCGTTTACCAGTTCGCCGTCGATCGCCATCTGGCCGGACGTAATTTCGTCCAGGCCGCAGATGAGCCGCAGCAGCGTGGATTTCCCGCAGCCCGACGGGCCGACAAAGGCGACGAATTCGCCATCCTCCACCATCAGGTCGATACCCTTGAGCACATCGACGGAGCCGAAGGACTTGCGGATATTTTTCAGTTCAAGCTTGGCCATGGCTTCTCCTCCCGGTCCTTATCAACCCGCAAACATCTGCGCGAGCTGGCCCTTGATGCCGGTATCGATGGCAAACACGCTGCCGGAAAGCGGCGCCTCGGCGAGCTGGGCGGCCGAAAGCCGGATGCGAGCGGATGTAACGAACAGGGTCTGCATGTCGGCTCCACCGAAGACACAGCTCGTCGGGCGCGGCACCGGCAGGTGCACGACACGCTCCACCTTCCCTTCAGGATCGTAGCGGGTGACGCACCAGCCGTCCCAATGGGCGACCCAGACGAAGCCTTCGGCATCGACCGTCAGACCGTCCGGCTTGCCTTCCTCCTCCGGCACCACAATGAAGGGGCGCCGGTTGGCGATCTCGCCGCTTTCGAGATCGAAATCATAGGCATAGACCGTCTGCTTGGCGGTATCGGTAAAATAGAAGGTCCGGTCGTCCGGGCTCCAGCCGAGACCGTTCGACACATGGAAGCCGCGATCCATTTCACGGGCGCGTCCATCCGGATCGAGCCGCCAGAGCCGACCCTGGTCCGGCGAGGTATCGATCGCGAGCGTTCCGGCCCAGAGCCTTCCGCGACGATCGCACTTGCCGTCGTTGAACCGGTTGCCGGGGCGATCCGCTTCCGGCCGGGCGATGGTGGTGATTTCGCCGGTCGCCAGATCGAGCCCGCGGATCTCGCCATGCATGGCAGCCACGAAGCCGCCACGGTTTCTGGGAACCACAAAGCCTATGAGTTCCGGCACCTGCATGGAGCTATAGGTACCTTTGACCGGATCACCCGTGTGCACAGCCGGCGCCAGGATATCGACAAAATAGAGTTTCCCGTGTTCCGGCGACCAGTGCGGCCCTTCGCCCAAAAAGGCGCTTGCGGGAATGACGCAGCGAACGTCCGTACGATCCGGGCCCAACGGACGCGGTTTGACGGCAAGCGACATGGCGAATTCTCCAAAATTGCCGGATGTGCGGCGCGCCGCCTCGATCACATCGCGGCCGAAAGCATGCAAGCGATCCACCGGCAAGCGGAAGGAAGGGCCGATGATACCGATCGCCCCGATCGGCTCTCCGCGATGATTGAGAACCGGCGCGGCGACCGAGGAAATACCGATATGCTGTTCGTCGATCGAAACGGCGTAGCCGCGGGCTTTGGTCAGGTCGAGCTGCCGGGTCAGTTCGTCGACATTGACAATGGTGTTGGGCGTCAGGCGCTCAAGCTCGATGCCGTCGAGCAGCGCACGGCGCTTTTCGAGCGGCAGGTGAGCGAGGATCGCCTTGCCGAGCCCGCTTGCATGAGGCACGGCCCGCGAGCCGACGCCATTGTTGAGGCGAAGGGGTTGGGGAACCTCGCGCTGGTCTATGTAGAGCACGCTGTTGCCGTCGAGCACGCCGAGACGGATCGCTTCGCCAGTCAAATCCCGCAGCCGTTCGAGTTCCGGCTCGGCCGCGCCGCGCAGGTCGAAATTGTCCCAGACCTTGTGAGCCCATTGGAACAGCCGCGGCGCCAACCGGTAGACTTGATCGCGGCTATCGAAGGCGAGCAGCCGTTCATCCAGGAGCGCCTGAAGCAGGCGATGCAGGGTGCCCTTGGGAAGCTGCGTCTGGTCCAGGAGTTCGGTGAACCGCAGCCCCCGCGGCTCGGCCGCAACCGCATCGACGATCTGGATCCCGCGCGTCAGCGCCTGGACGCCCGGCACGCCATGCGTGTCGTTCGCAATGTCCTTTTCGACTGCCTCGAATTGCACCTTGGCCATGACCTCTCCCAGACGGCGATTTTTCTGCCGCTCCCACAGCATGCCGTCCCGCTCTTGCCAAGAGACATATCTTGGAACTAAGTTCCATGTCAACAGCAAAGCCATGACGGATGCTTTGTCCAGCGTGAGGGAGGAGATATCTTGCGTATTATAAAGGTGGACCATTGGCTGGTTCGCATACCCTTTACGGAAGACATTCTATGGGGTTCCGGCCGGCGGATCGGCACGACCCGGTTGGTCTGCAGGATTGAGACGGATGGAGGCATTGTCGGCTGGGGCGAGACGATTTCGCTGATCGCCAACGTGCCGGCCGTGTTTGCCGATATCGTCGCGCCGCTGGCGATTGGTTATCGGATCGCGGATGCCGAACGCTTCCACCGGCATGTGCTGGGCGCCGGTTTCTATCATCACAAGCGGGCGGCCGTGATGGCGATCTGTGCTCTCGAAATGGCGATGTGGGATGCGCTCGGCAAGCAAGCCGGCCTGCCGCTTTATGCCATGTGGGGCGGACGCTGGCGAAAAGACGTGGAGGCAGCAGCCTATCTCTTTACCAACGATCCGCACGGCCTGTCGGAGCGGCTGAAGCGCTTCCTCGATATTGGCTATACCACGTTCAAGGTGAAGATCGGCTTCGATGAGCGGAGCGACATCACCTTGGCCGACGCTTCCCGCAAGGCGATCGGCGACCATCCACTACGGCTTGATGTCAACGGAGCCTGGACCCCGGCGACCGCCAAGCGGCAGCTCGATAAGCTGAAGCCCTTCGATCCGGCCTATGTGGAGCAGCCGCTTGAACTGGACGACCTCGCCGGCCACGCCGCCCTGGTCGCCAGGTCTTCCGTGCCGATCGCGCTGGACGAAAGCGCCTATACGCTTTCCGATGTCGGCAACATCATTCGTGCCAATGCGGCGGATGTCGTGCTCCTCGATCCGCACGAGGCCGGCGGGCTCTGGCAGACGATCAAGGCTGCGGCGATCTGCGAAGCGGTCGGCATGCCCGTCACGCTGCATTCGGGCGCGGAACTGGCGCTTTCGCAATCGGCCTATATCCATCTCGCCGCATCCCTTCCCAACATGTCCATCGCCATCGATACCGAGCGCGCCTATCTCGGCGGCGATATTTCCCCCGATCCTCCGGTTTTGAAGGAGGGGCGCTTCCAGGTGCCGGAAGGACCAGGGCTCGGCGTCGACGTGGATATCGAACAGCTCGAAAAATACCGCGTCGCCGGCATTGCCGGAGCCTATCTCGACAGCGAGCGCAGGGACTGGTTCCCAGTCAAGCCGGCATACTGATGCGAGGAAATCCCATGTATATTGCCATTGAGTGGACCTCCGCCGCCTTCCGCGCGCTCCTGATGGACGATGACAAGGTGCTTGAAGAGCGCCGAAGCGATCGCGGCACGGTGAGTGTTCCCGACCGCGCTTTCGAGGCGATCCTTCGTGAGGAACTCGGCGACTGGGCAGGCAAGGCCGAACGGATCTTACTTTCAGGCATGATCACCAGTCGCAACGGCTGGATCGAGAGCCCCTTTGTCCCGACACCAGCCGGCCCCTTGGATCTCCCGGAAAACGCCGTGCGCCATAACATCGCCGGCCTGCCGCCCTTGCTTTTCCTTCCGGGAATAGCGCAGACGCAGCCGCTGCCCGATGTCATGCGCGGCGAGGAGATGTCGCTCTTCGGGCTCGCCGAAGCCGATGGCCTGTTCGTGCTGCCGGGCCCGCATGCGAAATGGGTGAGAATGAAGGATGGCCGTATCACCGGCATCACCACCTATATGTCGGGCGAAATCCTCAACCTCCTGAAAAGGGATTCGCTCGTTTCCCGGCTCATACCCCTAGCCTATGAGGAACAGCCGCAAGCCTTCCGCCGCGGCGTTCTTACAGCATATAACGAAGGCGCCCTGCCCGGGCGCATTCTCGCGCGCATCTTCTCGGCCCGCAGCCTCGTCCTGTTTGGTCTGTTGAAGGCGTCGGAGATTTCGGACTATCTGAGCGGACTGATGATCGGCGCGGAAATATTCGAGGCCTTGCATGCTCAAGAAGAGCAGCGGATTTACATCACCGGTCATTCGCCACTTGCGCATAGATATGCAACCGCGCTCGGCCTCTTCGGAAAGCAGGGGCGGGTTTTGATGCCTGATCTTGCTGCAGGTTTCAGAAAAGTGGCGGCCAGCCGCAGCGACTCTTCCACGTCATCCGTGACGAAGAGGATCGCAGACTGATACCGGCTATAAAGTCCGGCGAAGCGCAGCGCCACCTGGCGCGGGTTTGCCCTTTGCATCGGCAAACGCGCGCTTGATGTGTGTCCGACATAAAAGTACGCTAGAAGACGAAGCGAATGTCGAAGCCCAACTGCTGATAGTCTTCAGTTATCGTCCGCACATCTGTGTCTCGAAAATCGCGAGAAGATTGCAACGAGAGAAACACTCGCAAATATTGCATGTGAGGTGTTCGAATGCGTTCCGTCGGAGTCATCAGGCGAGATGAGAAGTGGGTCGTACAAGTAAACGATGATCAGCAATTCGATGAGCGCGAGTTTGCCATTGAGTCGAATGCCATCGCTTGGGCTGCGGGACATAGGAAGCGATTAGGTTTACCAGCGGAGCAGGCTAAGCAGACCCACGAGGGCTCTATGCGCTGCTGACGGTGCTGAAGCGGAAACCGGAGCAAGGGCGCTCGCTCTGCTCTGCAGATTAATCTGGCGCCATTTGGCAATTGGGACCATGCCACTTGCCAGACGTATTATCGAGTTCGTTGTCCATGTCTGAAGCGCTGCAAACCGGATAGCGATCGTCATCACGTCGACCCACGCTGAGAGACCTATATTGACGAACAGGGGGTGCCGTGATCAGGCGGCGATTGCCCTTGCTGCCTTAGCGAGAGCTTCATCACACAATTCGCGAAGGCATCCGAGCCTCACTCACCCTGTTCCCAACAGGCTTTGCCGGTCGAGCCATCTGCCGATCGTCGAGGCCAGGCTTTCAGGCGCTTCAAGCGGGATCATATGCCCAGTGTTCTCTATAACTTCGAAGGCCGAACCTTTGATGCCGTGGTGAATTTCCAGGGACTCGTCGTGAGACCTGAGCTTGTCCTGATCTCCGGCGATCACCAGGGTCGGGCAGCGAATGGCACTCAGCTCGCTCCGCTCATCGTTGCGATCGAGAAGGGATTGCCGGCGGAACACCTCGCCTCCCAACCGCTGCCCCATTGCCTGAATACGCATAATGAGATCTGTCCGTCTCGTATTGTCCGGGTGGAGTGAGGAGGCAACGGCTGCAGCGCTCAGCCCTCGGAATGCGGCCGCATTCGCCTGTGCCTCGATCGCTGCCTTGCGCTTGGCCTGCACCTCGCTATCGCCGCGCGCTGAGGTGGCGATGAGGATCAAGGCGCTGACGCGATCTGGAGCCTGCCGGACGATCTCCCGTGCGACATAGCCCCCCATCGAGAAACCGACGAGCACGAAAGCTGGCGGCGCATCGGCAAGCGCGCGCTCGGCCATCTCGACCAGCGTACCGTCTCTTGTGAGGTCGGCATGGCTGATCGGACCGAAACGAACGAGTAGCGGTTCCATGTCCCGCCAAAGATCAGCGTCGAGCATGAAGCCGGGAACAAGAACCATCGCCATTTCAAATGCCTTTCCAGTCTCGTCCACCCTGCGGAGCCGAAACCAACTGCCATCCCTGGCCATCTCCGGTCAACGCCTTCAATCAGGAGAAACATGCGTCCACGATGTGCAGCCCCGCTCTTCACAGTAGCAAAAAACTCTTGCAAAAAAGAACGAACGTTCATATTTTAATGCGAGTTGCTTTTCGGGAAATCACCTTGACCAGAGTTCGCAAGATCACCGCTGACGATATTCTCGACGCCGCCGAACGTGTCGTCGTCAAGCTTGGGGCGGCGGGGCTTTCGATCGATGCTGTCGCCAAGGAAGCCGGCGTGAGCAAATCAAGGGTCGTCTACGATCACAAGAGCAAGAGCGCCCTCCTTGAGGCGCTTATCGACCGGCACGTTCAATCCGACCTGGCCCATATCGAAGCTTGCGTGGAAGAGAGCGCGCACACGCCTCATCCGCAGCTCTTCGGCCGGATTGCCTCAGCGGAGAGCGCTTTCGACGAGACGGACCGCGCCGTTGCGATGGCGCTCAGCGCCTCGATGTCCAGCGAGGAAGGTCTCCAGACGATCATGCGGGATTGGGTTGCGAGGGATCTCGCCGCGATGGCCTCAGGTGCGCGCCCGAGGGCAGCACTGATGTCGTATCTGGCCCTGTCCGGCTTCTACTGTACCGAGTTGTTCGGCTTTCACAGCTGGCCCGAAGCCGAACGCCAGGAAATCCTCGACGGCATCCGCAAGATCTACACCTCCTTCCCAGAAACCTGATCCACCTCTCCCTTAGGACAACACCATGTTTTGCATTACCGGACAGCCGCGCAGCAAAGCGTTGCTGGCAGCAACTCTCGCCCTTTCCCTCATCTCCGCTCCGGCTGTGGCTCAGTGGGGGGAGATGCCGCCGCCCGTTGTCGGCGTCTTCGAGCTCAAGGCCCATCCCGTGCCGGTCGTCAACGAGCTGCCGGGAAGGATCGCGGCTACCCGGATTTCCGAGGTCCGGGCAAGGGTTTCCGGCATTCTCCAAGAGCGGGTCTTCGAACAGGGCGCGCTCGTCAAGGAAGGCGACGTCCTCTACCGCATCGATCCTCGCCTGTTCAGGGTCCGGGTCGCCAGCGCGCAGGCCTCCCTGCAGCGCGCCAAGGCGACGCAGGCAAACGCCCGGCAGCAGTTGGAGCGCCAGCGGACGCTCAAGGAACGCAATGTCGCGACCGGAATCGAGTTCGACACGGCGGCCGTCGCTCTCGCGCAGGCAGATGCCGATGTCGCGCTCGCAGAGGCTGCCCTGGATGAGGCCAAGATCAATCTCGATTACACGGAAGTGCGCGCACCGATCACCGGTGTCATCGGCGGGGCACTTGTCACCGAGGGTGCGCTGGTCACCGCCGACGGCACGTCCAATCTCGCGCTGATCCAGCAGGTCGATCCCGTCTATGCCGACTTCACCCAATCGGCGCAGCAACTTCTGGACCTCAAGCGGGCAGTCTCATCCGGCAAGCTCGCCAGCACAGTGCCGGGCGAGGCACGCGTCGAACTCGTCTTCGACGATGGCTCCGTCTACCAGGAACCAGGTCGGCTGCTGTTTGCCAGCGCCAACGTTGACCCCAATACCGGACAAGTAACCTTGCGAGCCGAATTTCCGAACAGGAACGGTGAGCTTCTTCCGGGCATGTATGTGCGTGTGCGGATCGAGCAGGCAGTTCGCCAGGATGCTATTACGGTCCCACAGCGCGCCGTCGTGCGAAACGAGACGGGACAAGCGCAGGTCTATGTCCTGGGAGAAGGAGACACGGCGGAGATCCGCAATGTGACTCTCGGCCAATCGCTTGGTTCCGAATGGATCGTCGAGTCGGGCTTGAACAGCGGCGAGAAGATCGTCGCGGACGGGGTCCAGAAGGTGCAGCCGGGAAGCAAGGTTGTACCGGAGCCCTGGCAGCCTTCGAACTCTCCAGACAGCAACGTGGAAGCCGTTTCCGGCCAGGCCTCGGAGTAACATCACATGGCACAATTGTTCATCCGCAGGCCGATCCTGGCCTGGGTTTTCGCGCTGTTCATTTCGATTGCCGGAGTGATTGCGATCCCGTTCCTGCCGATCGCGCAATACCCGAAGGTCGCGCCACCCCAGCTCACCATCTCGACGTCTTATCCAGGCGCTTCGCCGCAGGAGATCTATCAGGGGGTCACCCGCCAGATCGAGGAGGAGCTGAACGGCGTCGAGGGGCTCATGTATTTCGAGTCCACATCGGACAATTCCGGTTCGGTCAGCATCAACGCGACCTTCCGGGCCGGCACGAATATCGACCAGGCTTCGGTGGACGTACAGAACGCGATCCGCCGCGTCGAGGCCCGCCTGCCGGCAACCGTGCGCACCCAGGGCATCAACGTCGAAGAGGCCAGTTCCGGCTTTCTCATGATCGTGTCGCTGACCTCGACCGATGGCAGCCGCGACGAGGTGGCGCTCGGTGACTATATCAACCGCAACATCATCGGCGAGATTCGACGGCTCGACGGCGTCGGTCGGGCGCAGCTCTTTGCGAGCCAGCGGGCGCTGCGAGTCTGGATCGATCCCGACAAGATGGTCGGTCTCAACCTGACGTCGGAAGACATCAGCGCGGCGATCTCCGCCCAGAACGCCCAGGTGGCCGCCGGCCAGATCGGCGCCAGACCCAATCCCATCTCGCAGGACCTCACCGCCACCGTGCTCGTCCAGGGTCAGCTGACCACCGTCGAGCAGTTCGGAGATATCATCCTTCGCGCCAACCCGGACGGCTCCACTGTGCGGCTAAGGGATGTCGCCCGGATTGAGGAAGGTTCGGAATCCTACAATTTCACCACGCGTCTGAACGGGCAGCCGAGCGCGGCCATCGCCATCCAGCTCTCCTCCACGGGCAATGCCGTCGCCGTGTCGGAAGCGGTGCAGACCAAGATGGAGGAGCTGAAGAGGTTCTTCCCCTCCGGTGTGGAATATTCCGTCCCCTATGACACGAGCCCGTTCGTTTCGGCATCCATTGAGAAGGTCATACACACGCTGATCGAGGCAGTCGTCCTCGTCTTCGTGGTAATGTTCATCTTCCTGCAGAATTTCCGCTATACGGTGATCCCGACCCTTGTGGTTCCCGTCGCGCTCTTAGGCACATGTGCCGTCATGTATGCGACCGGCTTCTCGATCAACGTGCTCACCATGTTCGCCATGGTGCTGGCGATCGGCATTCTCGTGGATGACGCGATCGTCGTCGTGGAGAATGTCGAACGCATCATGGCCGAGGAGGGCCTGTCTCCGAAGGCCGCCACAAAGAAGGCGATGGGCCAGATCACGGGCGCGATCCTCGGCATCACGCTCGTGCTCTCATGCGTCTTCATCCCGATGGCGTTTTTCCCCGGCTCGACCGGCATCATCTATCGGCAGTTCTCGCTGACGATGGTCGCCTCGATCCTGTTCTCGGCCTTCCTTGCCCTGTCTTTGACGCCTGCGCTTTGTGCGACCTTCCTGAAGCCCATCAAGCATGGCCATCACGAGAAGAAGGGTATCGGCGGCTGGTTCAACCGCAGTTTCGACCGGCTGACGTCAGGCTACTCGAAGTCGGTCACAGGCATGGCGCGCCGGGCGGGACGGATGATGGTCGTCTATCTCGCGCTCGTCGTCGGCCTCGGCTATCTCTTCGTGAGCCTTCCGTCCGCCTTCGTGCCCGACGAGGACCAGGGCTTCCTGATCGTCGATATTCAGGGACCGCCGGAAGCAAGCGCAAACCGCACGATCGAATCCATCAAGCAGATCGAGGCGATCTTCAAGGCGGAGCCCGCCGTCGAAAACGTCGTGGCCATCCAAGGCTTCAGCTTCTCGGGCAACGGTGCGAACGCCGCTCTCGCTTTCGTGACGCTGAAGGATTGGGCCGAACGCGGCGAAGGAAACTCAGTCCAGGAGATCGCCGACCGGACCAATATGAAGCTTTTCGGTCTGAAGGATGCTACCACCTTCGCGCTGTCCCCTCCCCCGATCGAGGGTTTCGGAACGACCGGCGGCTTTTCGTTCCGTCTTCAGGACCGTGGCGGCCAGGGCCAGGCGGCGCTCGCCAAGGCGGCGGCGGAACTGATGGCAAAGGCCGGACAGAGCCAGGTGGTGACGGGACTTCGCATCGAGGGCATGCCCGATGCGGCGCAGGTCCTGCTGGTCATTGACCGCGAGAAGGCCAACACTTTCGGCATCTCGTTTTCCGACATTAACAATGCGATCACCGCCAATCTCGGCTCGTCTTACATCAACGACTATCCGAATGCCGGACGCATGCAGCGCGTCATCGTGCAGGCGGATGATCGCGCCCGCCTACAGATCGAGGACGTCCTGAAGATCAACGTGCGCAACGCCAATGGTGGCATGGTCCCCCTCTCCTCCTTTGCAATCGCCCAATGGCAGAAGGGTGCACCGCAGATCGTCGGCTACAACGGTTATCCGACCATCCGCATCGCTGGCGCGCCAGCTCCGGGCCAGTCTTCCGGTGCGGCGATCGCGGAAATGGAAAGACTTGCGTCCGAGCTGCCGGAAGGCTTCGGATTCGAGTGGTCCGGCCAATCGCTGGAGGAAATCACCTCGGGCAACCAGGCGCCGTTCCTGTTCGGCCTCAGCATCCTGTTCATCTTCCTGCTGCTTGCCGGTCTCTATGAAAGCTGGTCGATCCCGCTTTCCGTGATGCTGGTCGTGCCACTCGGCGTCATAGGATCGGTCCTTGCCGTCATGCTGCGCGACATGCCGAACGACATCTACTTCAAGGTGGGTCTGATCGCGATCATTGGCCTCTCGGCGAAGAATGCGATCTTGATCGTGGAGTTCGCAAAGGACTACTACGCTGATGGCAAATCGCTTCTGGAATCGGCCGTGGATGCGGCCAGGGTCCGCTTCCGGCCGATCATCATGACCTCGCTCGCGTTCACGCTCGGTGTCGTTCCGCTGGCGATCGCGACAGGTCCGAGCGCCGCGAGCCAGAACGCCATCGGCACTGGCGTTCTCGGTGGAATGATCTCCGCTACCGTTCTGGCTATCTTCTTCGTCCCGGCCTTCTTCGTATTCGTCCTCAAGGTGATGCGAACGAAGCGCCCGGTCGAAGATGAGGATGCGGAAACTGCCGCCGTTTCCGCATCGACGGG
>NZ_JBHFJG010000002.1:67632-113707 GCF_057559155.1 Rhizobium moroccans
AGCGACGGCCGCCCATCCTTAGCCAGGATGGGCGGCTACGTCCGCTTCTTATCGTCTGTCACTCATCTCATCGGAAGCGTTCGATAATTGATTGCTATCGCGCGCGTCCGGCGAGAAGGGTCTCTTCGATTTCTCGATAGCCTCGCTGACGTGCATGCTGCAGCGGCGTGACGCCATCGTTGTCGGCAAGATTGACGTTCGCGCCGGCCTCAACCAAAAGCTCCACGATCTGCTGATGGCGCTTGCCGCCATCGCCCAGGATGATCGCCTCGAGCAGAGCGGTCCAGCCGAGATTGTTGACATGATCGACGTCGACCCCGGCGGCGATCAGCCTGCGCACCGTTTCAACATGGCCACGCTCGGCCGCGGGGATCAGCGCCGTACCGCCATAGCGATTGGTGCTTTTCAGGTCGGCACCATGTGCAAGGGTCATTTCGAGGATTTCAAGATGCCCCCGCGCCCCTGAATAAAGGTAGGGGCTGTCATTGATGTTGTCCTTCGCGTTCACGTCCGCCCCGGCATTGATGAGGGCTTTCGCGGCACCAATTTTGTTACCGTGCGTGGCGACAAGCAACGCTGTCCGGCCGGTTTCATCCCGCGCATCGATATCGGCCCCTTTCGAAAGCAGTTGCCGAATGGAGCCAAGATCGTCGTTAGCTGCTGCCGCATGCAGTTCGGTACCTTTCAAGTTTTCACTCCAAGCTGATATTGGGCTGGTGGTCAGCGCCACGAGGAGCAGGGCAATACGGGCAAAGGTGTTTCGCATTGAGGACGCAAACCTCCCTGAAAAATACGGCACCGTGTTGTTGCCGTTCCGCCTCCACCGATATGGCAGTTCTCACGCTCGGTTAAATGAACTGTCTTTGATCCACAGGGGCAGGAGCGCCGTAGGAAAACCTAGGGCAGCATATTCTGACCGTCGAGTGTTGTGGGAAAGCCATCCGGCCTCATGACAGCGGCGATCGATATCAGTATCGAAGGTTTGGCGCGCCGGTACCGCGAATCGACTCCTGTCGAGATCGGGTAACAGGGCGACCGATAATTCCAGTTCACGCCTTCGGCCCAGCTCGAGAAAGTTCCTCGACGCCGTTTGGCGGGATCGAACTTTGCGAGGCGAGCGATGCGCGAGGCAGGCGGCTATTTTCCCCGTTGGCGGCTGAAGACGGAAGGGCGCATCCTGCCCGAAGAGCGATTGCCCGCGGGGCAGACAATGGTGCTGGGGTTCCAGCATGTCGTCGCCATGTTCGGCTCCACAGTGCTCGCCCCGATCCTCATGGGGTTCGATCCAAATGTCTCTATCCTCTTTTCCGGCCTTTCGACGCTGATCTTCTTCGTCGCCGTCGGCGGGCGCGTGCCGAGCTATCTCGGCTCCTCCTTCGCCTTCATTGGCCCGGTTCTCGCCGCGACGGCTGCAACGGCCGGGGCACCCAATCCGAACATTGCGCTTGCGCTCGGTGGCATCATTGCGGCCGGGGCTCTTTATGCGCTGATCGGCGTCATCGTCATGGCCGCCGGCCATCGCTGGATCGAGCGGCTGATGCCGCCGGTCCTTACCGGTGCAATCGTCGCTGCGATCGGGCTCGTACTTGCGCCGATTGCCATTTCCAGCGCCTCGGGAACCGACCCAACAAATCCGGAGGGCGACCAGCTCTCGCGCTGGATCGCTATCCTGACCTTCGCCGCCGTCGGTCTGGTGGCGGTCTATGCGCCCGGCATGGCGCGGCGCCTGCCAATCCTTATCGGCGGCGCGCTTGCCTATCTTGCCTATCTCGTGCTTGCAAATGGTTTCGGCCTTGGTACGCCGATTGACTTTTCTGGCGTCGCGGCAGCTGCCTGGTTCGGCTGGCCGCGGTTCACAGCGCCGATCTTTTCTGCTTCCGCGATCACGCTGATCGCTCCAGTCGTGGTTATCCTGGTTGCGGAAAACCTCGGGCATATCAAGGCGATCGGCGCGATGACAGGGCGCAATCTCGACCCCTATCTCGGCCGCGCCTTCATCGGCGACGGCGTAGCAACCATGTTTTCGGGCGCCTTTGGCGGCGCAGGCATGACGACCTATGCTGAAAACATGGGAGTGATGGCGGTCACCCGCATCTTCTCCACGCTCGTCTTCCTGGTTGCGGCCGCGGTCGCGATCCTTCTCGGCTTCTCCCCGAAATTCGGTGCGCTCATCCAGACCATCCCGGGACCTGTAATTGGCGGACTTTCGATCGTCGTCTTCGGTCTCATTGCGGCGACCGCGGGCCGAATCTGGGTCGAGAACAAGGTTGACTTCGCCGAGCCGCGCAATCTCATCACGGTCGGCGTCGCGCTTGTGCTCGGTGCCGGTAACTTCAAGCTCGATATTGCAGGCTTTACACTTGACGGTATCGGCACAGCGACGATCGGAGCGATCATCCTCTATCACGCGCTCGACTGGGCGAAGCAACGCGATGAGCCAAGCCTGCCGTAAGGCAGTTGGAATATCTCAATGCTTAGAACCGGATATACGAGTCGCTGGCATTCATCACGATTTGGTGAGCTTCCGTGAATTGCCAGTCTTCCTATTTCGCGGCTATCAGCGCCCAATCTCGACGAATGGCCACAACGAGACCTGTCCAGCCGTAAGCGGGCAGAGGCCATAGTCGATGCCAAACGATCGGATACCTGCCTTGCCAAACCTCACACGCCGCGCCCTCTTGATTTCAACGCCTTTCGTTCTGTCCGGCTGCGTCAGCGCGGGGCGCGAGACCGTTTCGGTCAAGCCAGTGATAGCGGCAGAATATATTGCCATGTATTCGGCCATTGAAGGAGAGCCCTTCCCGGTCAAGGCCGCCGATCTGACGCGCGTCGCTCCGCAATTCTATCGTCGCGAGGTGGATTATCCGACCTTGGAGCCGACCGGCACCATCGTTGTCGACACGGCTGCCCGCTATCTCTACCTCGTCGGTGAAAACGGTAGGGCGCTGCGCTACGGGATCGGCGTCGGTAAGGCCGGACTGGAGTTCGAGGGCGAAGGTATCGTGCAGTACAAGCGCGAATGGCCGCGCTGGACGCCGACGCAATCGATGATCGCCCGCGAGCCGGAGCGCTACGGCCCGCTCGCTGGAGGCATGGAGCCGGGCGTGCTCAATCCGCTCGGGCCGCGAGCGCTCTACCTGTTCAAGAACGGGGTGGACACGCTTTACCGCATCCATGGAACGACGGAAGACTGGACAATCGGCAAAGCGGTCTCCAGCGGCTGCATCCGCCTTCTGAACCAGGACATTATCGACCTCTATCGCCGCGTGCCGCCCCGGACCCGTGTGGTCGTTCTGCAAGGGCCGTCCCCGATGCCGCCAGCAGCGGCGTGAGACACCGAAAGCGCAGCCTAGGAGAGTCCCCTACTCAGGGGTGGTCGGAGGCCCGCCATGAGTTTCAGACTGCCACGCTCCCTCTCGCAGCAATCGGGTTCCAGCTTCAACCCGCTTGAATACGAGCTCGCCTCCGAGGGGACTGATGCTCTGGGCCGCCACGGGCGAAAAGTTGAGGTAGAGCTCGCGAAATTGCGAAACTGGAGTGAAGACGCTCCTAGTCATAAGGACCGCGAAACGCTGGTCGAGAACACATCCGAAGCCGTCTGGGCATTTTTCATCCAGAGGGAAATTTGCGGTCTCCGCAACACGCGCGAGGTTGCCGATCGCTACGGGATACCCAACGAGGTGCTGGCGAGGCTGGGCGCCATTCGCAAGTGAAGCGGCTACCGCCTCATGCCACCCTTTCAGCGATAGGCATGATCTCGATCAGGTGCCGATCCGAGACGCCGTTGTCGATGATGTCGAAGATCGCGTCGAGCATTTTCGGCACGTCCTGGCGCACCATTTCGATGTTTTCGCCCAGCAGCGCCACGAAAGGATCGAAGTCGAAGCAGCCTATCTGCGGTTTCCGCTCGCCATAGTGGCCCGAACGGCGGAGCCAACGGATGACGCCTTCAAGCGAAATGGTCGAGTTCACGAACATTCCATGCGGCACCTTGCCGATTTTTTCGGCGAGTGCCTTCAGGCTCTGCTCCGCCTTTTCCGGCGCATAGCCGCAGGCCAGAATGAGGTCTTCTTCCGGCGTGATGCCGATCTCATGATGCGCCGCCCTGAAGCCCCTTATACGTTCCGAGGTATTGTGATCGCTCCCGCGGCCGCCGACGAACATGAGAGGCGCCTTCCGCCCCAACTCTTTTTCGTAATTGCTGAGCACCCGGCGGGTGAGTTCCAGCGCTCCCTGAAAATTGTCGGATATGACGGACGGAGAGTGCGTGCCCGGCAGATCGAGATTGACGGTCCTGACTCCTGCGGCGGCGCAAAGATCGGTAATGCGGTCCGGATCGGTGGCGCCCGTGGCGATCACATAATCGACCTGGTAGGAAATCATGGCCCGGGCGGCTTCCATCTCCAGGTCGGGATCTCGACGCGTGCAGGTGATGATCGGAAACAAGCCACGCTCGCGCGCCATGGCCTCGAAGCGTTCGACGATCGATCCGAAGTAACGGTTGTCGTATTTCGGAACGATCATGCCGATGATGCTTGACCGCTCGCGGCGAAGCACGCTCGCCTGCATGTTTGGCGCATAACCCTGCTCGTCGGCAATACGGATGATCTTTTCCGCAAGCTGGCTGCTGATCCGGCGTTTCTTCCAGTTGCCGTTCAAAACCGCACTCACGGCACTGGCGGAAGTGCCGGCCAGTTCAGCCAGATCGTAGATCGTCTTTCTCTTGGCCAGACTTACGCGTTTCACGAGTCGCACACTCCTTCTCAAGCGTCACCTTGACACCAATGAAGAGAAGTGGCAATTGTTGCTTCATCGATTGAGCAAGCCCGCTCAATCGATGAAGTAGGCAGCCCGAAAGAGCTGACCCAGGGAGAACATCGCAGGATTCACGTCAGAGAATCGCGGCAACGTCCGCGGTCCACGGATGCCCGCGATGAGAGGAGCAGGAGGGCGGTCCTCATGGACGACAGCTTCCTGGATGGACCAGCTCCCAAGTTCCGGGTGAGCAGCTTCACATCACTCATGGAGGAGACCGATGAGAACATTGAACCTGTTGCTGGCATCTGCCGCAATGACCGTAACCCTCGGCACAGCAGCCGCAGCCCAGGAAGCCGCCACCGTCGCCTTCCTGATGCCCGACCAGGCTTCGACGCGCTATGAGGAACATGACTATCCCGGCTTCAAGGCCGAGATGGCAAAGCTCTGCCCGGACTGCACCGTCATCTATCAGAACGCCAACGCGGACGTGGCGCTTCAGCAGCAGCAGTTCAACTCCGTCATCGCCCAGGGCGCGAAGGTGATCGTCCTCGATCCGGTCGATTCGGCCGCGGCCGCGGCCCTGGTGGAGATCGCCCAGTCCCAGGAGGTCAAAGTCATCGCTTATGACCGGCCCATCCCCGACAAGCCAGCCGATTATTACGTTTCCTTCGACAACGAGGCCATCGGCCGCTCCATCGCCCAGTCGCTCGTCGATCACCTCAAGGCCGAGGGCGTTCCCGATGGCGCGGGCGTCCTCCAGATCAACGGCTCGCCGACGGATGCCGCAGCCGGCCTTATCCGCGACGGCATCGATTCCGCGCTCGACGCCTCTTCCTACAAGACGCTTGCCGAGTTCGACACGCCGGACTGGGCACCTCCGAAGGCACAGGAATGGGCGGCTGGCCAGATCACCCGCTTCGGCGACCAGATCAAGGGCGTCGTGGCCGCTAATGATGGTACGGCCGGCGGTGCGATTGCCGCCTTCAAGGCAGCCGGCGTCAATCCCGTTCCTCCGGTGACGGGCAACGATGCCACGATCGCGGCGCTGCAGCTCGTCATTGCCGGCGAGCAGTACAACACCATTTCGAAGCCGTCCGAGATCGTGGCCGCCGCCGCAGCCAACGTCGCGGTGAAGCTTCTCAAGGGCGAGGCTCCGGAAGCGACGCATACGCTCTACGAAACGCCGTCCCAGCTCTTCGTGCCGGCCGTCGTGACCGCTAAGAACATCAAGGCTGAGGTCTTCGACAAGGGCATCAACAAGCCCGAAGAGGTTTGCACCGGAGAATATGTTGAAGCCTGCCGTAAACTCGGCATCATCAACTGATCTCTCGTATCCAGGCATCCGGCAGGACAGCCGGATGCCGCCCTTAGTCGAAAGGCATCCGGCATGGCAGAGAATATCAGCGGCACTTCCGAAGCAGGCGCGCCGGTCCTGCGTCTGCGCGGCATTTCTAAAAATTTCGGAGCTGTCTCGGCCCTCACCGACATAGACCTGGATGTCCATGCGGGTGAAGTCGTGGCACTTGTCGGAGACAATGGCGCCGGCAAATCGACGCTCATCAAGGTGCTTGCCGGCGTGCATCAGCCGTCATCGGGGACGATCGAGTTCCGCGGCCAGAACGTCACGCTCGACAGTCCCGGCAGGGCGCTCGATCTCGGCATCGCCACGGTTTTCCAGGACCTTGCGCTCTGCGAGAACTTGGATGTCGTCGCCAACCTCTTTCTTGGCCACGAAATGTCTCCATGGCGCCTGGACGAGGTCGCCATGGAAGTGCGCGCCTGGACGCTGCTTCGCGAGCTCGCCGCGCGCATCCCTTCCGTGCGCGAGCCGGTCGCCTCCCTCTCGGGAGGCCAGCGCCAGACAGTCGCGATCGCCCGTTCGCTCCTGCTCGATCCCAAGCTCATCATGCTTGACGAGCCGACCGCCGCCCTCGGCGTCGCCCAGACAGCTGAGGTCCTGAACCTGATCGAACGCGTCCGCGACCGCGGATTGGGTGTCATCATCATCAGCCACAATATGGAGGATGTCCGGGCGGTGGCCGATCGCGTCGTGGTCCTACGGCTCGGGCGCAACAACGGTGTCTTTTCGCCGGAAGCGTCCAATCAGGAACTCGTCGCCGCGATCACCGGCGCGACGGAAAACGCTGTCTCACGCCGCCTGGAACGAAAGTCCAGCCTCCACAGCCAGCAGAGCGAGATGCCGCATGAGTGAGAATGCTTCGAAGACCGCGCCGCAGGGGCGGCAAATGATAGCGCTGGACCGGCAGGATGAGCGCCTACGCCACGACCAGGGACTGGCCGCCGCCATCAAGGGCTTCATCGCCCGCATAAAATCGGGCGATCTCGGGATGCTGCCGGTCGCCGTCGGCCTGGTGGTGATCTCCATCGTCTTCAGCGCCTTGAACCCAATCTTTCTTGCGCCGAACAACCTCGTGAACCTCCTGTTCGATTGTGCGACTGTGGGCGTGATTTCGCTCGGCATCGTGTGCGTGCTGATGCTCGGCGAGATCGACCTGTCGGTGGGGTCCATGAGCGGGCTCTCCTCCGCCATGATCGGCGTCCTTTGGGTCCATTCCGGTTGGCCGCTCGGCCTTGCGATCGGGGCGGCGCTGCTCACCGGTGTCGCGATCGGCGTTCTTTATGCGGCGCTCTATAACCGCCTTGGCATGCCGAGCTTCATCTCCACGCTGGCCGGGCTTCTCGCGCTCCTCGGCCTGCAACTCTACATCCTCGGCCCGACCGGCTCGATCAATCTGCCCTATGCCTCGTCGCTCGTCCGCTTCGGCCAGATCCTGATCATGCCGGATTGGCTTTCCCATACGCTGGCGGCGGTGCCGGGCATCGTCATGGTCATCGCCGGCATCGGCGCGGCACGGCGACGCACGGCAGCAAACCTGTCTGCCCAGCCGATCCGCACGCTGGTTCTCAAGGCGCTCGTCCTGACCGCCATCCTCGAATTCGCGGTCTTCTACCTCAACCTCGGCCGCGGCGTGCCGTGGATGTTCGCCCTCTTCGTTGGCCTCGTGGTCATCTTGAACTATGCCCTCACCCGCACGCAATGGGGCCGGTCCATGTTTGCCGTCGGCGGCAATCGGGAGGCGGCCCGCCGCTCGGGCATCAATGTGCGGCGCATCTATCTGAGCGCTTTCGTGCTCTGCTCGACGCTCGCCACGCTCGGCGGTATCTTGTCGGCTTCGCGTCTTGCCTCCTCCAGCCAGCAGGCGGGCACCGGCGACGTCAACCTGAACGCCATCGCAGCCGCCGTGATCGGCGGAACCAGCCTCTTCGGGGGCCGGGGCAGTGCCTATTCGGCGCTACTCGGCATCATCGTCATCCAGGCGATCTCCAACGGGCTGACGCTGCTCAATCTCAGCTCGTCGCTCCGCTACATGATCACCGGAGGCGTGCTGGCGATTGCCGTCATCGTGGATTCGCTCGCACGCAGGTCCCGTGTCAGTCACGGACGCGCCTGATTTTCAAATCTCAGCAGGAGTTTTTCAATGGCCGATCTCATGAAAGGCAAGGTTGCGGCTATCACCGGAGCGGCGTCCGGCATCGGGCTCGAATGCGCCCGCATTCTTCTCTCCGAAGGCGCGAAAGTGGTGCTCATCGACCGCGCCGAGAACCGCCTGAAGCAGCTATGTGCGGAAATGGGACCGAATGCTCTGCCGCTGATGGTAGACCTGCTTCAGCCGGCCGAGGTCTCCGGCATGCTGCCGCGCATTCTCGAACTCGCCGGTGATCTGCATATTTTCCACGCCAATGCCGGCGCCTATGTCGGCGGCCCCGTCGCCGAAGGTGATCCCGACACCTGGGACCAGATGCTCAACCTCAATATCAATGCAGCCTTCCGCTCGGTTCACGCCGTCATGCCGCATATGATCGAAAGGAAGACTGGAGACATCCTCTTCACGAGCTCGATCGCGGGCGTCGTTCCGGTCGTATGGGAGCCGATCTACACCGCCTCCAAATTCGCCGTGCAGGCCTTCGTGCACAGCACGCGGCGCCAGCTCGCGCCGCACGGCGTGCGCGTCGGCGCGGTCCTGCCCGGACCCGTCGTGACGGCGCTGCTGGATGATTGGCCCAAGGCGAAGATGGAGGAAGCGCTTGCCAATGGCAGCCTCATGCAGCCGCGGGAGGTGGCCGAAGCGGTTCTCTTCATGCTGTCACGCCCGCGCAACCTCACCATCCGGGATCTAGTGATCCTGCCAAACAGCGTGGATCTCTGATCTTCTTCGCGGCGGGTTCTGATCCCGCCGGAACCTTTCCTGCAGACAGCGAGAACGTGATGTCGAAGAATTCACCCGCACCGGCCACCGCAAAATACATCATCGGCGTGGATGTCGGTACGGGCAGCGCCCGGGCAGGCCTTTTCGACCTCACCGGCCGCATGCTCGGATCGGCCAAGCGGGACATCACCCTTTTCCGCGAGGCCGGCTCGATCGTCGAACAGTCCAGCGCCGAGATCTGGTCTGCCGTCTGCGCGGCGGTGCGCGACACGATCGCCCGCTCCGGCGTCGACCCGAATGAGGTGGCCGGCATCGGTTTCGATGCGACCTGTTCTCTTGTCGTTCTTGGAGACGGCGGACGCCCCCTCCCCATCGGCCCCTCCGAAGACCCCGAGCGCGATATCATCGTCTGGATGGATCATCGCGCCGTCGAACAGGCCGAACGGATCAACGCGACGGGCCATCCCGTGCTGCGCTACGTCGGCGGGCGCATCTCGCCCGAGATGGAAACACCGAAACTCCTCTGGCTGCGGGAGAACAGGCCGGACGTATTCGATGCCGCCTGGCAATTCTTCGATCTTGCGGATTTCCTGACCTGGCGGGCGACGGGAGATCTCGCGCGCTCCACCTGCACGGTGACCTGCAAATGGACCTATCTCAGCCACGAACGGCGTTGGGATCCTGACTACTTTCACAAGATCGGCCTTGGCGTGCTGGCGGACGAGGATTTCGCACGCATTGGCCAGCGGATTCTCTATCCCGGCACGCCGGTGGGAGCCGGCTTGACCGAGCGCGCCGCCGAAGAGCTTGGCCTGCCGGCGGGCATGCCAGTCTCTATCGGCATGATAGATGCCCACGCGGGCGGAATAGGCACGGCGGGCGCCGACGGCAACCCTGATCGGAATCTTGCCTATGTGTTCGGAACTTCCTCCTGCACCATGACCAGCACGTTCGAGCCGGTTTTCGTGCCGGGCGTGTGGGGGCCCTACTTTTCGGCCATGGTTCCAGGCATGTGGCTCAACGAAGGCGGTCAATCGGCCGCCGGCGCGGCCATCGAACAATTGCTGTCTTTTCACCCGGCGGCAGGCGAGGCGCGGTCTCTCGCACAATCCAGGGAGCTTTCGCTTCCGGTTCTCCTCGCGCAGCTTGCCGAAGAGAAGATCGCCTCCTTGTCCGATGTGGTGACGCTGGCCGAGGGACTGCATGTCGTCCCGGAATTCCTGGGAAACCGCGCGCCCTTTGCCGATCCTCACGCCCGTGCGATCATCTCGGGGCTTGGCATGGAGAAAGACATCGCTAGCCTCGTATCGCTCTATATCGCAGGACTATGCGGCATAGGCTACGGACTGAAGCAGATTCTCGATGCCCAGGAAGCCGCTGGCGTCTCCACTGACAAAATCGTCATCAGCGGCGGGGCAAGCCAGCTCGACCTGGTTCGCCAGCTTCTTGCAGACGCGACGGGCAAGCCGGTCATCGCCACCCGTTCCGATGAGCCGGTGCTTCTCGGCTCCGCGATCCTCGGAAGCGTCGCAGCCGGCCTGTTTCTCGATATCCGGGAAGCTATGACCCAACTATCCGACGTCGATCGCGTCTACGTGCCGAGCGGCGAGACCGGTGAGATCCATACCCGAAGGTTTAATGCCTTTGTAAGATTGCAGTCGGCTGGCAGGGAGTTGAAATAATTGGCCTAAGGGACTATTAGGACCATAGAGAGGTCTACCGCAATCCTATTAGTTCGGCTACATCTTTCCCTGCAACAAGCTTCGAATCTGCGTCGCAGCCCTCCATCCGACGCGATTGATCCGAAGGTGGCATTTGGTGATGGCCTCAGCGAGGCATCTTTCACCACTCAGTTATTCCGACGGCCGCGGGTGATTGCCATCACAAACGTCGGCGAGCGCGCGTTCCCAAAACTCCTGCGATCGAACCTTTGCATGGTTATTTTTATAATCCCGCTCCACAACTTCTAGTTGCTTTCTGAAGTGACGGCGTAATCTGCGTATGCGCCGGCGCCCTTCAAAAAACCGCTTCTTGTCACGTTCAAGCAGTAAACCGTAGCCTCCTTGCTCGAACGCGACATAGCGACATAAACCAACGTCGGTTTTTGCCAAGTTCCCGCGATCGCTGTGGTTCAAAATTGTATTTTTGCTCAACCAATCAGGTACGAGATGCCCCCAGCAGGTTAGCACATTCTTAACTCGCCTAATTCCTTTCGCCTTTTTTGGCGTCCGCAAACGCATCATATCCTCTTGTAACATTATCCGCTTTGTATCATTTGCGCCTAAAGCTCTGATAGTTTCGATAGCGGAGGGATTGTCACGAAAATGTTGGATACCTTTCATTACGTCTTCAAGACCCGCTAGGCCCGCCTCCATGCGGGCATAGTCGAATGCACGCCCCTGCTCCGAAGCAACCTTTACAAGCTGAACAAATGTTCTACGTATCCGCTCCATGTTTCCATGCAAAAAAGCCAAAGCAAGAAGACTTCTTGCGCTAAGGTACTCAGTGGCACAATTGATCTTCTTTCCGAAATCTTCGCTTCGACTCGCTATTCCATTTAACGATACTATTTTAAAAGCATTTGCTAGCGAGAAATCGATGTCGTCACCGCGCACAAAAAATGGGAAGGGCAAATGCTTCACACAATTAAGGGGGAATGCAAAATACCACCACGCTCCGTAATTACCTTCGACCAGTAGTTCATTACGGACAAGGTCTACTCTCCGTGACAAATCAAAATTATTACCTTGAGGTCGAAGTGGAATCGTGTGTTTTTCAAACTTGGAAAAAAGCGCTGTCTTTTCGTGTTGAACTGTCGGACGATCATTGAACAACATCGATCCAGAGACAGCGGTACTCTCATCGAGAGCATTGCTCAGGAGTGCAATCGCGCGCCAAACACTGCTGGGTTCACAACTCGCATCGTCGTCCATGAACAAGACATGTGTGAAGCAACCCGCTTTGCGTGCTTCAAGGAGACCTCGCGTAAAACCGCCGGCACCACCAAGATTTGCGTTCTGTAGGATGGTCACACCCGGCAATGCCATTTTAGGGAGTGTCTGCCCATTATCAATAACAAACAGCCTGCCGAATTTTCCATCTGCCCCTGGTATGACCTTTTCTGCAAACTTCTCAATCGCCGCCAGTGTCTCCTCTTCTCTTCGGAAAGAAGTAATAACGCCGGCGAGACAAACCTCCCTTTGAGGCTCAGACAACGTGTTCCATTCTCCGGCCTTAACGTGCACAAACTCGTCGACTGCCTCAATTTCGACGCCAATTATAACGGCAGAACGGTCTGCTGGCGTTTTGAAGAAGACGATCTCGCCGCTTGAGAGATCGTAAACCACCTCGCGGACCAACGACGAGGTGGCGTGCGGGTCGAGCTTATAGAGCCTCAGAATCACGCGACCTTCACCATGGAGGCAAAGACCAACATCAGTGATTCCCGTGATATCGAGCCATTTCAACACGCTGAAAGCGTTGTAGTAGGTGATGCAATCCAAGCACTCACCACTGCGCAGCATGAGACCCTCCTTCACAAAGGGCCTATGACCGGGCTCCCTCTCCCATCGATGGAATAACGCACACTCGCCAGAGAAACGATTGCGATAAAAGGTAAACTTTTGAAGAATTTGCATGCGGCTCTATCATCTTTTGCTTAAGCAGTTCAACTGCCGGACTATCGCTATATTACTCTACGAAATAGAGCAGTTGACATGTACTCAAGGCGAAAACCGCATGCGCGCTCAGGCCAATGTGCCCTTACGCAAAGAAATAGATGTTGAATCAACATCACAAACCTCCACCTCTGCCATCGTTCAGCAAATCTAATTCCAAGCGCTTTATATACTGTCGCTTGAGAACCTGCAGAGACTTCTTGAATGCGAGAACAGGATTTCGGAAGCTCCCGAGATCGGGCACCCAGGCACGAAACATCGCCCAGCCCATCGCGATCTGCCGATCAATTCTGCTGCCGTCAATTGTGATGCCCGCATAGGCAAGCGGGACGACCCGTCCTTCGGGAAGACCCACGCGGGTCCTGAGCAGGCCCTCTTCTTCCTGCGCATGAAGACCGGCCGATTTAATGGCGCCTTTCAATTGGCTGCCGATTGGCCGGGTGTGATGGACGGCGACATCATCAAGGATGGCGGCGCGGAACGGTCCGCTTTCTGGCCAGCGGCACCAGATGTAATCAAGGCCGTAGCCGCTCATCGTGCCTTCAAAATAGGGTAGTGCCCGCTTGAGAAGCGCGCGGCTGAGGCACGGGACCATTATCTCCACATGATTGACATAACGCAGCCGGAAGGCACGGCACTGGCTGAAGATAAAATGGGAGAAGTAGCTGTCTCGCGTTAATGCAGGCTGGCAAACCGCCAGTTTGTAGGTTCGCGCGAGATCGAACATACGATCGATCGTCTCGCCATCTGATGCGATATCGTCATCCGGCAGCCAAACATAATCATAGTGGTCGAGTTCCGGTAGCGTCGTCAGTGTGTTGAAGAGCCCGTCCCATTTCCCACCCTTAACCAGAACGGCGGTGACGCCCGGTTCGGCCTTATGCCCGGCATAGGCAGTCTCGGAAAAGTAGCTGACGACGAGATCGAACGTTCGCGTCTCGTAAGGACGGTTCAACCAGCCGGGATGCAGCGAGCGTTCGCCGGCGCGAACTACGACAAGATTCGGCCTCGGCGGAAGATTTATGGATATTTCCTGCATCGGGCTATCGGACTTTGCGTTTCAATTGGGCTATTTCGTAAGGACCGGCAGTCCGTATGCCCCAACGGAATGCAGCCTGATAGCTGAGATTGCGCCAAAATCGGGTCAAGGCGGAAGGTTTGCTCTCCACGCGCGCACCCTCCAGGCCGCTGACATTGTGCTGGCGCTCACGGATGAGCGCTTTCTCAGTCACAAGAATCGGCACGCGATGTTCCCAATGGCATTTCAGGTCGATATCGACTGGGCGGAAAAAACGCTGTCTCCGCTCCAACAGCGCGGCAGCGGGGCCGGCACCTATGATATAGCCGGTGGTGCGGGGTGGAAGCAGGCTGTTCGTCGCCAACCAGGTGTCACCGATCTGCTGAAGCCTCCTGGAGCGGCGGGGCGCGTTCCCATCAAGCTTCACGATGACGTTCGAGAGATCATAAGCCACGATCTCGTTCAGGAACGCAGTCGGATCACGCGTGAACTCGAAATCATCCTCCAGGATCAATGTCGCCTTGGCACCGGATTCGACCAGATGACGCCACATCTGAAGATGTCCGAGGTAACAACTGATCTCGCCGGCCGACAGCGGCCGCTTGAATGCCCGGGCATTCGTCGCCGCGTCATAGTGGCAGTTCGAGATCTCTTCAGGCAGCCGTCCTCCGTCGACGGCATCGAAGAACTCGAACTTCATCCCGTAGCGGCCAAGCTCCGCCCGCGACGCTCGTCGACGGCTGTCTGCTGAGGGTAAGCTCAATACAAGAACATTCAACATGCCCGGTCTCCGCTCCGACCCTAGCATCATGTCATATAGGCGAATGGACAAAAGCCGGCATTTTTATGCCTTCTTCCTTCTTTGACAGATAAAGCCGGGCCGTGTCGAGCGCTTCCCGTATCGTCACGTCCATGTCGAGGTACCGGTAAGTGCCAAGACGCCCGACGAAGGTTACTCCTGATTCCCTTTCCGCGCGTGCGACATAGTCGGCGAGAAGCGCCTTCTCCTTGACCATCCGGATCGGGTAATAGGGCACGTCATCAGGTTCGCAGCTACGCGAATATTCACGATAGCATACGGACTTGGCCTGTTCCTCCCAGGGCGAGAAGTGTTTGTGCTCGGTGATTCGCGTGTAAGGCACTGAGAAGTCGCCGTAGTTCATCACCGCGCATCCCTGATAATCACCCTTATAGGTGAAGCGCTCGAAATCGAGCGTGCGGTAACCGAGCCGGCCAAGCTCGTAAGCAAAATAGCCGTCCAGTGGTCCGGAATAGAAGACGTGGGCGAAGTCCGCCGCCTCGCTGCGGTCGAAATGAACGCCCAGCTTCACCGTAATGTTCGGGTGATCGAGAATGCGTTCCACCATTCGGGTGTATCCGTTTTCGGGCATGCCCTGGAACTTGTGGAAGAAATAATTGTCGTCATAGTTGAAGCGAACGGGAAGCCGCTTCAGGATTGAGGCTGGCAGTTCGGTAGGCGAACAACCCCATTGCTTCTGCGTATAGCCTTTGAAAAAGGCCTCATAGAGGTCCTTGCCGACAAAGCGGAGGGCCTGCTCCTCAAAGGTCTGCGGATCGGTGATTGATTTGTCAGCCTGCTCTTCGATGAAGGCGCGCGCCTCGTCCGGCCGGAAGGTCTTGCCAAAGAACTGGTTGATCGTGTGCAGATTCACGGGCAAGGAATAGACTTGGCTGCCGCTTGTCGTCTTGACGCGATTCTTGAACGGCATGAAGGTCTCGAAACCGTTTACATAGCCCCAGACCTCAGCGTCGTCCGTGTGGAAGATATGCGGTCCATAGACATGGACCATGACGCCCGTCTCGTCATCGCGCTCGGTATGACAGTTGCCTGCGATATGGTTGCGGGTATCGACGATCTCGACTTCATGACCGGCCTGCGCGAGTTCGCGTCCGATCACCGTCCCCGAGAGCCCTGCCCCAACCATGAGAAATTTTTCAGCCATCCGTTTCCCTGCTCATTCCGCCACCAACATGCAAAAAATACCCGGATCGGTTTGCCGATCCAGGGCAAATAGACGTTATTAATGTATATTTTAACCCGGCAATATACGCTGTGTGGTCCATTAGCAAGTGCTGACAGTTTCAATTGGCACAACCGCTAGGAGATTGGCAAGGAACTGGTACATCGATGTACAATCGAGAGAATGCGGGTGACGCCCGTCGCCATCGAGAAGGGCAGTTGCATCGCGTTTGTTGCATAAGGCGGCGGAGAACGCTAAGTACGCAGCAAATTTGCCGGCCTTGACCATTCTCGGGCCAGACGCACGAGACAGACAGGGTCTAGTTTGGATTTTCTCGATAGGCAGCGTTTTGGGGGAGGCGGCGAGAAGATCGCGAGCCATAGGATGATGGCGCACAAGCGCCCATCGCGACACGGATTTCGCGACGGGCTGTGCATCCGGGTTCGGAAGCAAGAGTAAGAAGGTATTTAAATGCTCCGAAAACGCTTATCAGCATTCGATAGAGGGCTGTTGCTGCGCCTGCTTCGGGAAAATTTCAAGAAGCATGCGCTCTGGTATGGGATCGCCACTGTGGCGATGCTCGTCACTGCCGCCATGACGTCGCTCAGCGCCTGGATCATGCGTGACATCGTCAACGAGATGGTGGTCTCGCGTGATATCGGAAGGGTCATGAACATCGCGACCGCCGTCGCGGTGATCTTCATCGTCAAGGGTCTCGCCACATTCATCCAGGGCTACTATCTCGGCCAAGCCGGCAACAGCATCGTGGCCGAGCAGCAGCGCCGCATCTATGACCATCTGCTTCGGCAGGGCGTTTCGTTCTTCCAGAACATGCCGGCCTCCGAGCTTCTCGTGCGCGTGACGCACAATGCCCAAGCCGCCCGCGCCGTCATCGATACGATCGTCACCTCCTTTGTACGCGACCTCTTCTCGCTGCTAGGCCTCATCGCCGTGATGTTCTATCAGCAACCCATTCTCTCGCTGGTTTCGCTTGTCATTGGCCCTATGGCGATCATCGGCGTGACGCTGCTTTTGAAACGCGTGCGCAGGATCATGGAACTTGAGCTCGCCTCGCTCGGGCAGATCGTCCAGATCGTCCAGGAAACCGTCATCGGCATCCGCGTCATCAAGACCTTTTCGCTTGAGAAGAAAATGGCGGCCTCGATGGACAAGGCGGTTTCGGATGTCGAAAGGCGCGCCAACAGTATTGTGCGCCTAGAATCAGCGACGAGCCCGATCATGGAAACGCTTTCGGGACTTGCGATCGCCGGCGTTATCGCGTTGAGCGGCGTCCTGGTGCTTGAGCATGGCGGGACGCCCGGCGAACTGATGTCGTTCATTACGGCGCTGCTGCTCGCCTACGAGCCTGCGAAGCGCCTGGCACGTATGCGAATCGGCATCGAGGCTGGCCTGACCGGCGTTCGCATGATGTTCGAGGTTCTCGATCATCCGATTACTCTGCGTCAGGCTGAGGATGCAGTCACCCTTCCACCGGGCAAGGGCCAGATCGATTTCAAGGCGGTCCGTTTCGCCTATTCCGGCGATCACGCGATCCTGCACGATATCGATCTCAATTTCCCTCCGGGCAAGATGACGGCATTGGTCGGTCCCTCGGGCAGCGGCAAGTCGACGATCATCAACCTCATCCTCAGGCTCTATGACCCTACGCAAGGTTCGGTCGAGATCGACGGGGTCGACATTCGTGGCGTGACATTTGCCTCGCTCCGCGAACGCATGTCCTATGTCGGCCAGGATACCTTCCTTTTCGCGGGCACGATCATGCACAATATCGCGCTTGGAAAACCTGGCGCGACGGAGGCCGAGATCATCGAAGCCGCAAAGGCGGCCAATGCGCACGACTTCATCACGACGCTTCCGAAAGGCTATGATACCAATGTCGGCGACAATGGCGGCAATCTTTCGGGCGGCCAGAAGCAGCGCATCGCGATCGCACGAGCCATGCTGCGCGACAGCCAGATCCTCATTCTCGACGAAGCAACGAGCGCTCTCGATTCAGAGACAGAGGCTCTCGTCAGCGACGCCTTACAGAGATTGACAACGGGACGGACGACGATCGTCATCGCACATCGCCTGTCCACCGTTGCCAAGGCTGACAAGATCATCGTGATGGAAGAAGGGCGCGTTGCCGAAGAGGGTACCCAGCGTGAATTGCTGGCCAAGGGCGGCCTTTATCACCGCCTCTACAGCTACCAGTTCCTCTCCGACGATGCCGAAACGGAAAAAGTGGCGGCGCTAAGCTGATTGCTATTAAGGCTTACCGGCGGGGGCTTCACTTCCAGGACTGAGGGCCTTCGCTGCCCTCGGCCAGCGCCGCAAAGCATCTCATCTGACGGACTTCCATTCTCTATCTCCATCTACCTAGGCCTTTCCGCCAGGTGCAGATCATCTATTAATCGCCATCTTGGATCAATATGTTATTTTTTGATAAAGCAGAACCCATGAATTCCGGTGGTAGACGGCGAATCGCCTTTGCCCTATCGATGGGATATGAAATCGAGCCTCGAACATCTGCCTGAAAAGAAGCAGCGCGAGCTTGCCCGCGTCGTCGAGATCATCCACGAGGAGTTTGCCGATACACTCGCGGGAAGCTCGGCCGCCTTCAAGACGCGCGGGCGGATCCTGAAGATCATCCTGTTCGGCTCCTATGCCCGCGGCACCTTTGTCGACGAGCCGCATACGATGAAGGGCTACCGCTCCGATTACGATATCCTGGTCATCGTCAGCTCCAAGAAACTGGCCGAGCCGCAAATATGGGACAAAGCGACCGACCGGCTGATGTGGGACAAGGGTGTCTCGACGCCGGTCGGGCTGATCGTGCATGGCGCCCGCGAGGTGAACAACTTCCTGGCCGACGGGCAGTATTTCTTCGTCGATATCCTGCGTGAGGGCATCGTGCTCTACGAGCTCGACGATCGGCCGCTGGCCGAACCGAAGCGGCTTTCTCCCGCCGATGCACTCAGGGTGGCGAAGGAGCATTTCGACAAAAAATATTCGGCGGCGGCCAGCTTTCTCGATACATCACAATATCTGTTCAAGAAGGGTCAGTTCAATCATTCAGCATTCGAATTGCACCAGTCAATCGAGATCGCCTACTCCTGCCTGCTCCTCACGCTCACCAACTACAGCCCGCCATCACACAATCTCAAATTCCTGCGTGGCCTTGCCGAGGATCATGACCGTCGGCTCATCGAGGCCTGGCCGCGTGACCAGCACCGCTTCACTGCCTGGTACAACATCCTCAACGAGGCCTATGTAAAGGCTCGCTATTCGAAGCATTTCGAAATCACCGAGGAAGCGCTCGTCTGGCTTCTCGAGCGGACGGAGCATCTTCACCGTCTCGTCGAGGCGATCTGCAAGGAGCGATTGGTGGAATTGAATGTCTGAACGCAGCCTCACGTGGAGGAAGTGCTTGGCAACCGGCTCCATACTGGTATCTGAGCATCGATCTTACCGACGAGCCAACCTCGCCGGCGGCACTCGCCAGCCCTCGCAACGGTTCCATCGATTGGAGAAATGAGTAGCGTGCTCGACTGCTATTGGCTATCAGTGCGAAAGCACGCGCACATAAGGGATGGGACCATGGATTTTACAAGTTTTGATTGTATCGACATTGGAGGCGATAGCAATTCAATCGAGTGGGCTAAACAGTATTTGGGCGCGACAAACCCGATCGGGCTCAATATTGAGAAAATCAGGCTCGACAACATGCGTAGAGATGGGATTTCGTGCGTAGAAATGAACGCATTCGACATCCCCGACGGGGTGCGGGTAGATTACGTTTTTATGAGCCATCTTCTGGAACACCTGGAAACGGCCCAGCAAGTTATTGACCTCGTTGAGAAGTCGGTGAAAATGGCAAAAAAAGGCGTTTACATTGGCGGCCCTTTTTTCGAGGATGACAATTATCTCCGAAGCTATGGCTTGAAATTTGTATGGGGAGATTGGATCGACCATATCTCCCGCTTTGGAGTGTACAATTTTCTTCCCCAGCTACGCCATACAATGAAGGGTCAAGTCACCACCTCCCTGGGTTTCCCGATATTCGATTCCTCCCCAGATAATGTGGTCGCCATTGATGAGCGATCCAACATTATGAGCTACGAGACTCAATGTACTACGCCCAAAGACAAAGTTTCGTTCGCGAGGCCCATCTTCCAGGAGTTTTTAACCTTTATCAAAATCGATCCGACTGTAGATCACGCGAAAATCCACGAAATTAGGCATGGTAAGCAAGGACTTGCATCTTGGCTACTTTGGGAAAACGCTGAAACCGAGGCGCTAGCTGCAATACATCGGCTTGCGTATTGAGGACCGGATCTGCTTCACGCTGCTCCCCACAAAAGCCCAGTGCTTGATTTTAATTTCTTCACGTGCGATGCGATCCAGCGTTGCGCTGTAAGGTTCGGAAATGGTGTCGGCTATTAACACTTTCGTCTATAACGAGTGCTTCAGCAACGACGTGCAGGCACCTGACATTCCTGTCTATGCTCGGCCATATTTTGGCCAATGCGCTGAGGACCTTATCGTTGTCGCCATTTTGAAGGCGATTTCAGTTCGCGAGAACGTCAATTTGGCCGAGCAGCGGTATTTGGAGATTGGCGCCAATCACCCAATAGCCACCAGCGCAACTTACCTCATGCATCGCGAGCTTGGGATGCGAGGCGTACTAGTCGAAGCAAACTCTCAACTCCTTCCGACATTGCGGAAAGTTCGCCCTCGCGACACGATCAAGCATGCTGCTATTAGCATCGGCGATGAACCGTTTATCGACTTTTACGTTTCCAACCAGAGTGAGCTTAGCTCTCTATCGAAACGATTTGTGGAAGAATGGCGAGCGGGCATTGTCGGCCTCGCTAGAACAGAGAAAGTGCCTGCTCTTCGTGTTAACACGCTGTTAAGAGAGGAATTCTTCGACGATGCTCCAATCTTTCTCTCCATTGATGTGGAGGGGCTGGATTTGGATATTCTTATGGACTGGGATTGGGATCGCTGGAGACCGGCGATCATACAGACCGAGCCATCCGATCATTTTCACGAGGGCAACTCCGCGGCTATTGAAGCCTATCTCAAGTCGCAAGGATATATGCTGATCGCAAAAACAGATGTAAATCTCGTTGCGGTTGATCGGCAGCGGTTCTCGGAAGCCAAGGATGCGGAGCTTGCAGTAGCAACTGCTTCCAGACTTCGAGATACGATCGCCACCTTGGAAGAAGCAAACTCTAAGCTCGCTGAGGCATCAGCGGCGGCTTCTCGGGCTTTGGGCGCAGCTAATTCTGAACTGAACTGGTTGCGGGGTCAAACTGCGGAAAAAGACGATCTAATTCTGGAAATGCAGTTACTCTCCGATGCACTGCCATACCAACTTCGTTCTCCCGCATTTTTAGCAAAACTCGAGAGCGGCGCTGTTAAATGGTGGCATCTGGCAATCCAAGCGCCTTGGAACGTGACCGTCTGGCAAACAGCACGACGACTCCAGCGACGAAAGACGTCGTAGTGTAATCACACGGCAAACTCTCGAACACGAGGTTTTTTATCCTAGCATGCAGAAAACGAGCAGTGGTCCCAGTGTTGGGATCGTAACTAGAACTAAGAACCGAACGGTCCTACTAAGGCGCGCGCTCGAAAGTGTTCGCAATCAATCTTTTCAAAACTGGAAACTTGTCGTTGTCAACGATGGCGGCGACCCTGGCCCTGTTGACAAACTAATTAAGCTAATCTTTGAAGCAGATTCAAGGGTTCAGATTATTCATCACTCCTCGTCACAAGGAATGGAAGCGGCAAGCAATGCTGGCATTACATTACTTGAAACTGACTACGCGATTATTCATGATGATGACGACAGCTGGGCGCCGGACTTTCTATCAGTGACAACTGGAGTCATGCTTGAGAAAAGAAAAAAGTATCCGAGTATTCGCGGAATTGTTACACACCTAAATGCCGTTTATGAAACCGTCACGGCGAACATGGTTCAGATCGAGCGAGTTGAGCCGTGGTATGCGAGCCAGTTTGACCGACTCGAAGAGGGGTTGTTGAGCATACAGAAAATGCTCGTCCGCAACCAATTCCCTCCAATTGCTTTCTTATTTGACCTTAAAGTCTGCAAAGAGCTTGGGATGTTTGACGCAGAGCTTCCTGTATTGGGAGATTGGGATTTTCACACGCGCTTTGTACTTAAGAACGATATCTGGGTACATCCCGAATTTCTGGCCTTCTATCATCATCGAGTAACTGCGGATGGTGTACTGGGAAACTCGGTTCATGCGGGAGGACACCTCCATAGAGAATATCGACAAATACTGCGGAATAAGTGGATTCGCTCAGACCTGAATGACCCCAACGGCTCGGCAACAAACAGGATGGCAATCCTATTAGGAATGGAAATACAGGACCAATTACAGTCAGACTTCCAGAGGGTCCGTGATGAAATATGGTCGGCACGATGGGCCAAGCGAAACTATCGTATGGAATTCATACACGCTCTCAAAGATGGTGAGAGAAGGCTGAGGCAGAAGATCAAGGGGATTATACATGCGATCCGGTGACACCCCCATTGATGTGGTAACGTTCGATATTTTCGATACACTTCTTCACCGACGGGTGTTGGCGCCTGTCGATGTGTTCGAGTTGGTGCGTCTCAAAGCTTTTGAAGACGAGAGATCTCTACTGGCACACGATATCCTATTGAACTTCACTTATGATAGAATGGACGCGGAAAGGAGAAGCCGGATACGCCACCAAAATGAATCTGGCGGTGAAGGCGAAGTTACCTTTGATGAGATATACCGCGAGTATTCTCTACTAACCGGATGTCGAGAAGAACTCACGGAGTTCCTTAAATCGATCGAACTGGACGTTGAACGCCATGTCCTAGTTGCAAGCCACGAAGGCATGAAAGTCTACGAGGAGCATCGCAATGCCGGCAGAAGGATTGCTTTTATCTCCGACATGTACCTGCCCTCAGACTGGCTTCGCGATACGTTGCAAGCAAAGGGCTTTTCGGGAGCCGATCAACTAGATATATTTGTTTCCGGCGAACACCGCCTTAGTAAACATACAGGCAAACTCTTCCAAGTCGTAAAGGAGGCATTAGGGGTTGCTGACAACTACCGATGGCTTCACGTTGGCGATAACCTCCACGCTGACGTCAAGAGGGCCAAAGAATACGGTATCCGTACACTTCATGCAGATTGGGGGAAGGTTGATAACCGTTTCACTCCCACTGTTGGAAAGGGGGCAGCGCATATAGTTGCCAGCATCATCGCGTTCCTGGATACTCGACAGGCTGCGCAGTACATCCCCGCAGACAACCTTGAGGCGATCGGTTATCGCGTCTTCGGCCCACTTCTTTTCGGATTCAACGCATGGCTAATGAAGGCCTGTAGAGAAAACAAACTTAAAGATTTGATATTTGTCGCGCGTGATGGATGGCTTCTGAAGCAACTATTTGAAAGCTGCAAAGATGTGGCTGGCCTTTCTGACGTGACCGCCAAATATTTCTTTATGTCACGCAAGATAGGATATCAAGTCGGGCTTAGAGAATGGGATTCTCATTTAAACTGGTATCTTATCTCTAGTCGAACGCCCAAAAGCGTTGAAAAATCTTTTAGGAATGCCAATCTTCGGGCAGAACAAAACTTACATCAGCTTTCGGCTTTTGGGTTAGAGGATATTCATTGCGCACGCGATCACTTCCATCATTTCTCCATGAAACACGCGCTGGACACCATGTTCCAAGAGGCGTTGGCGGCCACCAAAATTAATAGAGATTTATATAAAGACTACTTTAATCTGATGCCAGAGCGAGACGCCCACCTAGGACTTGTAGATATAGGTTGGGCAGGAAATATCCAGAAGGCGTTCGTTCATACAATGAATGATTATACGGCTCGTGATCGAGTAATAGGATTGTATTTGGGGACACTGACGTCAAGCAATCATATTGCCGCTAAGGGATTCAAAATGAAAGGCTGGCTCTGCAATGGAGGCCATCCGCAAAATTGGGAGCATTTGTTGGTAAATGGCGGTGTGGAATTGCTAGAGTTCCTGCTCACAGCTGACCACGGCTCCGCGTTGGAGCTTCGACGCCAAGAAGACGGGCAAATAGTGCCCATCATCGAAGACGCGAGCAAGCTAGAAACGCCTTATCGCGAGAAAGCGATGCGTGTCCAATCGGGTGTACGGAGATTTTTCGACGACTATAAGTTCCTACTGTCTATCTACGAACCTGCTACTCTAATGTCTGATCAGTGGGTAAGGCCATTCGAAAGGTTGGTAACCAACCCGACACAGATGGAGCTTGATGAGCTCGCAAGCCTCACTCATTCTGACTCTCCTGGTTCCAACGATGAGCGTTTGCCTTTAGCGAGCCGTCAGCCTCTAAAAGTTCGCCTTTTTAAAGGACGTATGAGGCGCGCCCGAAACCGTTCCTACTGGAAGGCAGCGTTCGACAAGCTCAATAGATGAATTTACCTGAACCTCACGACAGACAGGCTTTTGAGAGTTTTCCATAGTTTCTCTGGAAGAGGATGGAAGATCAATTTATTTAGATCGTCAACCCGATTCTGCTATAACTGTTCCCGGCGTTGAATGGAGCTAATAACGTACCGCGGACGCTGCTTAGTTTCCATATAGATGCGACCGATGTATTCGCCGAGTACACCTATACCGATAAGTTGGACACCACCTAGGAACAGAATAGCCGTCATTAGCGACGGATAGCCTGGTACGGGATTCCCGAAGACAAGCTTGTCGAAGACCATCCACGCCGCGTATATTAGCGAAACAGCGGCGACGAAGCACCCGAGATATGTCCATATCCGCAGAGGAACCGTACTGAACGAAGTAATCCCTTCCAGAGCCAAATTCCAGAGTTTCCAGCCGTTGAACTTGGTCGTACCAGCGCTTCGATCTGCCCTGACGTAATCCACAATAGCCGTTCTGCCGCCGACCCAAGATAAGACCCCTTTCATGAAAAGCTGGCGCTCCTGGAGCGATTTGACCGCTTCCACGATAGAGCGGTCCATGAGACGGAAGTCTCCAACGTTTTCGATAATTTTTGAATTAGATATTGCGTTGTGGAGCTTGTAAAATTGCTCCGCAGTGCAGCGTTTCAACCAGCCGTCGACATCGCGGCTCAGCCGCCTCGCCAGAACAACTTCATAGCCTTCCCGCCATTTGTCTACCATCTGCGGGATTACTTCGATTGGGTCTTGAAGGTCCACGTCAATCGGAATGACTGCATCCCCTGAAGCATGTTCGATACCGGCGAAAAGAGCGGGCTCCTTGCCGAAATTTCGGGAAAAATTGATAACGGTCACCCGCTCAGGGTCGCGCTTGAACAGCTCAGCTAGGACCCGCGAGGTATCGTCTCGACTTCCGTCATTGACGAAAACCATGCGCACATCTGCATTGGGTATCTGGAGGTCGCGTTTCACTGCCTCGTAAAAAACCGGTACCGCATCCTGCTCGTTGAAGACTGGCACGACCAGAGTAATGATCCGTTTCTTCTGTTCAGTCATTTGGTTCGGAATACCCAGTATTTAGAAAGCAAAAAGACTATCCCGGGGGCGATCAGCGTTCCAATTACAATCGCCACCAACCTGACATCAACGTACGCCGAAACGGCGTAGACAACAGCATTGTTGACCGCCAACCCCGCAAGAGAAGTTGCGAGGAACTTCGCAGGCGAACCAGCCTTCCCAAACGTGACATACCGGTGTCCAGCATAAGAAACCACAAACGCGACACAGAAGGCCACCGTGTTTATAGCTACTGCCTCGAAATCACGGAAGAGCGCCACAAAGATGCTGGCGGCAATCAAATGTGTTCCCGTGGCCGCCACCCCTACCAAACTAAACCTCACAATCTCATATTTAACCATTCTGGTGCTTCATCACTAGTTTGGATTTTCCGAAATACCGAAGGATGGCATCGGCAACCCAATTCTTTCCATCGTCGAGAAGATACTCACCGGCTGGCGGATAAGGGCAGATGTATCCGACGATCTTGCCAGGCGCACAGGTATGAATGACGAGCTCGCCTCCCGTAGCTCTTCCCGCCTCCCAAACCTCATCACGCAATGTGACCAGCTCATCCAGTTTAATCAGGTCCTCCACCGCTCCTTTCGCGGATAGCCCAGTCGGCACTGAAACGGAGATGAGGAGAAGGATTACACCGACCGGAAAAGAGGGCGCCCGTGCTCGGAGCCATTGGGACGCTACCACGCCGCACATCGCGATTGCGATCCATAGGAAGTACGACTGGATCGTGATGTGGCGCGGAGCACCCGGCATTCCGAGCTTATAGTAGCTCGCAAAAGTCGTCAGAAACGCCGCAAATAGCAGGCTAAGCGCCCACGCCGAGATCACCTTCATCTGATTGTTAGATGGACGGAGAGTTGCTCCGACGGCAATTGCGCCAACAAGGAACGCGACCTTGGCTGGCAGACCAGCCCAGAGTTGATGCGAGCGAGCGACGTTTTCTCCAAAAAACACAACCGACCGAAGAAAATAGAAAGTCGCATCTGCGAAAGAGGACCACAACTCTCCTGCGGCGGTAAAGCTTTGCGAGACCTCCTCCGCTCTTTGAAATCTACCTGTCATTGTCATGTAAATGACCAATACGGCGCTCAGGAGCGCGATCAGCGCTGGGTAGTTCAGCCGACGCTCACTATGAGCTGACAGGGCAAGCACCATTGCCGAGAACGGCAGTACGACAAACGCTCCCGTTTCAGATGAAGAAGCCAGAAAAACTAGCGCCGTCGCGTCAAGCCCATTAGGCGACCGACCTGTCTCTGGCGCGCTAATGAAGCGGGCGGTCAGGAAGAGCGAGAATGCGATCGTTGGAATATACGCAACTGCTCCCTGCACCCAATACAGCACCTCCGAATTGAATCGGCCTGCGATTGCCATGATTAACAACCCCATCGCCAGGAGGACCGCCGGTAACTTCGTCCGCCCACCAAGGAACGGAGCCATCAACAATAGCGCCCAGAGCGCCGCAAGGAATGGCGCGATGAATCTCTCACCAGTTTGATTCACAAGCCAGAGGTAAAGGCCAAGAATCGCCTCGGAGAATGGACGGGGGCTCCACAGAATCCTAAAGGTCATCCAATCACCGCCCTGCTTCGCTAGCATCGCACCGGTGTGGAATTCATCACCTTGCCATCGACCTGCGTAAATGAAGATAGCGAAGAACAGATATGTCCCTACCAACAACGCAAAAGCGGACCAGATGACTGAGCGATTTTCCATGATCGTCATGATTACTTCCGGTTAGAACCCCGGCGATGAACTGGTGCCGTAAGTTGGACGAGTTACAGCCTGTGACCTGAGACCCACTGCTCTGAGAGACCAAACCATGGGCCGCCGGAGCTGGAGTTTTCCGGCTCTGATCACGATGGCTGGCTGGCTTCGCCACCGGGATTGTGCAGGGCAGTCGGGACGTTATATCCGATCGCTAAGTGAGGACGTTCCTCATTGTAGTATCGACGCCAAGTTTCCAACTTTTCGCGGGAACCTGCAAGGGCCGGGAACCAGTGGGCATTGAGGCACTCCGCTCTGAGCTTGCTGTTGAACGCCTCGATGAAGCCATTGTACGTCGGCTTGCCGGGCCACGAGAAATCCAGTTGACGTTGTTGGCATAGACTCAAAGGTCGAGATGACAGGAGATGAATTCGCTGCCATTGTTCGCCCTGGTCGTCTTCAGATAATCGGTCTTCCCGCGGATCCATTCCGGTGTCTAAACCACATCCTCGCCCCGGTGAAGCGTGCATCGGCTGCAGGGTAGTAGCGCGAGTGAGTGTCGACCACCGTCAAGATGCGCAGCTTCTTGCCCGCCGCGAGCTGGTCGTGAACGAAGTCTATTGCCCGTGCGTCGTTTGGTCCCACTGCCTCCTGGCGATCCTCCCTGAGCTTTGCCTTCACCAGGCGCTTGGGATGCTTATTGCGCAGCTGAAGTCCTAACTCGCTGCAGATTCTGCGTGTCTTCATGTTGATCTTCCATCCGTCACAACACAGATAGGCATGGACACGGCGGTAGCCATACCACACGCGCGTCTCACAGATCTCCTTGATCCGCCTCTCGAGTGGGGCCTCTCCGGTGCGCCGGGACTGTAGTGGTAAGTCGGGGTGTCGAACCTCAGGACTGGCAGGCCCGTCGGATCGATATGCCCAGCCCAGCAACATTCCGTCGACCAGCTTGCGCCTTCGGGCAGGCCTCAGAGCTCTCGGCGGATGACAACCTGGAGCATCTCGCGGCGGAGGATCAGATCTACGAGGATATTCTTCAGTCTGGAGTTCTCCTCTTCCAACGCCTTCAGACGGCGCCTCTCATCGGGCACCAGCCTGCATACTTTTTGCGCCAATTAAAATAGGTCACCTGGCTGCCCCCCGCCTCCGGGCACGCATCATCACCCTGCTTCAAAATGAACGCCTTCTGAGCGTCCGAGAACATCAATACTTCATGCTTCCACTCCCTCTCCCAGCCGGGAAATTACCGCGGAACTCCGGTTATGAATGGCCCGGTTTTTGGGAATCAAAGCACACGTGGCAAGATTAAGATCGTTAGTGTAACAGCGGACATAGTCCTCAATCCCCTCTTTCAAATTTCCGATACTGCCGATGCGATTGGGGTGGAAGAACTCGGATTGAGGGTAGCGAAGACGCTCTTAACGCCCCCGGCCCATCATCCCCGCCCCACGAGCGGCATCTTGGTCGCCATCACCGTCATCGTCAGCACGTTGGCGCTGAGTGGCAGGTGGGCCATGTAGACTACCGCATCGGCCACATGAGAAGCATCGATCGTCGGCTCGGCCGCATAACTCCCGTTCGCCTGGAGGATGTTGGTCGAGATCGCCCGCGTCATGTCCGTCGAGGCATTTCCGATGTCGATCTGACCGCAAGCGATATCGAATTCCCGTCCATCGAGCGCCGTCGACTTGGTCAGCCCGGTAATCGCGTGCTTGGTCGCCGTATAGGGAGCCGTGTTCGGCCGCGGCGTGGTGGCCGAGACGGAGCCGTTGTTGATGATGCGGCCGCCGCGCGGGCTTTGGCTCTTCATCAGCCGGAACGCCCGCTGGGTGCAGAGGAAAGCGCCGGTGAGATTGGCGCCGAGGATGGCGTTCCAATGCTCGAAGGAGAGTTCCTCCATCGGCACCGTCGGCACGTTGATGCCGGCATTGTTGACGAGGAGATCGAGCCGCCCGTATTTGTCGGAAATCACGTCGAATAGCGCACGCACAGAAGCCGGATCGCCGACATCGGCTGGGACTGCCAGGAATTCCGCCCCGGTTTCCTCCGCCAGTTCAGCCGCGGCCCTTTCCAGTACATCCACTCGCCGTCCGGAAACGACGACGGCGTACCCGGCCGAGCCGAGCGCCCTGCTGATCGCGCGGCCGACACCCGTTCCCCCGCCGGTCACCAGCGCTATCTTGCCCCTTCCGTTCGAAGAAGTCTCACTCATTCAGTCCCTCCCAAATTCCTCTTCGATACCAGCTGCCGGCGACCTTCTTGCTGCACTCGTGGTCAGCGAGTTGTCACGCCAGCCGATGCATGCCTCTTTCATCGATAAGCCGTCAGCCAGCCGAGCCCCGCCTCCGTGGTGGTCGCCGGCCGATATTCCGCTCCAATCGGCTGATTGTATCCCTGCTCTTTCAGAAAGCGCAGAATGTGCCGGTAATCTACCTCTCCATGATCCGGCTCGCCACGATCGGGAACCGCGGCGACCTGGATGTGCCCGATGGAAGAGAGACAGGTTTGCAGACGGCGGGTCAAGTCGCCCTGATTGATCTGCATATGATAGCAATCGAACATCAGCCTGATGTTCGCAGCCCCTACAGCGGAGATGATCTCCAGCGCCTGCTCCGCGGTTTGGAGGAAATAACCAGGCGCATCGCGGTGGTTGAGCGGTTCTACCAACACACCGAGACCTGCGCGGCCGGCAAGATCGCAGGCATGCCGCAGGTTGGCGATGAAAGTGGAACGGGCATCCTCCCCAGCCGCCCTTCCCGCCATCACATGGACGTTTAGCGTGCCTGTCGCGGCGGCATAGCCAATCGCCTGCTCGATTGCCCGGCGCGCCTCGACCTCCCGCCCCGGCACAGCGGCCAGCCCGTTGTCGCCGGCTGCTACATTGCCCCGGATGGTATTGAGGCCGAGCATGGTGAGGCCCGCCTCCTCAAGCGCACCCCGCACCGCCTCAGCCGGGACGTCGTAAGGATAGTGGCATTCGACGGCATCAAAGCCGGCCCGCTTTGCGGCCCGGATCGCATCGGGAAGCGAAAGTTCCTGCCAAAGGAAACCGAGATTGGCGGAGAAACGCAGCATGCTCAATCCCACTCCACGTCATAGGTCCGGACGATATCGGCAATCTGCGCCGCGCTGAGCAGCGAGGGGTTGGCGCCTCTCGTCAGCATCGCAAGCTTTGCCGTCTCTTCGAGTTCCTCGATGGCATAGACCGCCGCTTCGAGGTCTTTAGCCGCGACCACCGGTCCATGGGCCGCAAGCATCACGGCGCTTCGCTTGCCCGCAAGCCCACGGATCGCATCGCCCATGGCGGGATCGCCCGGCATGTAATAGGGCAGCAGCTTCACCTTGCCGAGCTTCATGATGGAATAGGCCGTCAGGGGTGGCAGCATGTTGTCGACATCGATCCCGGGCAGCAGCGAGAGCGCCACGGAATGGCAGGAGTGGAGATGCACCACGGCACCTGTTTTTTCCGGCCTGGTTTCATAGAAAGCGGCATGAAGTGGCATCTCCTTGGTCGGCTTGTCGCCGCCAACCAGACGCCCGTCGCGGTCGAAGCAGGAAAGCCGGGCGGGGTCGAGCCGACCGAAAGAACTCCCCGTCGGGGTCACCAGCAGCCGGCCGTCACTGAGGCGCGCGGAGATATTGCCGGAAGAACCGGCTGTCAGACCCCGGTCATAAAGTGATTTCGCCATGAGGCAGATTTCTTCCCTGAGGCGGGCTTCCTCGCTCATGCTCCCTCCAGAAGTTCGAACGCTTTCTCAAAGAAACGCTCGTTCCCAAAATTGCCGGACTTCAGGGCAAGCGCCACGCGCTCGCCTTCTACGTCGGCAAAGGTCCAGGGAACACCCGGTGCAATCTCCGGCCCGATCACCAGCCGTGTAATGCCGAGCGCCTGCGTAATCGCACCGGAGGTCTCGCCGCCAGCGGCGGCGAACCGGCGAATGCCGAGCCGGAAAGCTTCCCGCGCCAGCTCCGCCAGCGCCTGTTCCACCACCTGGCTTGCCTTTTCGAGCCCGAGCTTTTCCTGGGCCTGACGCACTTCGGCGGGTTCGGCGGTGGCGAAGATCAGCTTTGGGGCATCGGGAGATTGCCGCTGCAACCACTCGCGCGCTACCCCCACACCGTCTCTCGCAAGGGCGATCGGATCGAGCCGGAGGCTGGCGCTCCATTGCGCATAATGGGCGACCTGCCTGCGCGTCATAGCCGAACAGCTGCCTGACAGGACAATCTGCCCGCCCATGGGAGCGGTCACGGCTGGCGCGGTGGCCGATGATGCAATGATGCCCTGCTCTACATAAAAGCGCGGAAGTTGGCCGGCGAAGGCACTGCCGCCCGTCAGGAGTGGCATCTCCGCCGTGGCGGCCGCCATCGACCGGAGATCGTCGTCGCAAACAGCATCGACGATCACATGGTGCACGCCCTCCTCGGCAAGGCTCCGCAGCCTGGCTTTCAACGCCTCCGGGCCTTGAGAAACCACTTGCCGGTTGGCAAGACCGACCTTGCCCCGCACTTGGAAGCCAAGAAGACGCGGCAGGCTGGAGTCGCGCATGGGGGTCAGCGGATGATCTTTCATCGGGCTTTCGGAGAGAAGCTGCTCTCCGACGAAGAGATGGCCCATGAATACGCTACGGCCATTTTCCGGAAACGCCGGGCAATAGATCGTCTGCTCAGCGTTGAGCTCCGACATCAGCATTTCCGCGACCGGTCCGATATTGCCCTCGGCCGTGCTGTCGAAAGTTGAACAGTACTTCCAGAAGAACCGCGTCGCGCCGGCCCCTTTTAGCCACAAGAAGGCCTGGCGGGCTTGCTCAACCGCTTCCCGTACCGGTGCCGTCCGGCTCTTCAGCGCGATGACTTCAAAAGTCGTCGCATCGGAGTTGTTCTGCTCTTCGGACGGCACGCCGATGCGCAGCGATACCGGTAAGCCGCTGCGCGCCAAAAGCGCCGCAAGATCCGTTGCACCTGTAAAGTCGTCCGCTATGCAGCCAAGCACGATGCCCATGGCGCTCAACCCTCCATGCCCGGCAGGACGGCACCGCTTTTGCGCGCCAGGACTTTCGCGACGGCGGCATCATCCTCCAGTCCGAGCCCCTCTTCGGCAGCCTCCAGGAAAAGCTGCATCGCCGCGGTGGCGAGCGGCGCCACAGCACCCGCCTTCTGCGCCTCGCTCGTCACGATGCCGAGATCCTTGACAAATATGTTCACGGCCGAGCGCGGGGTATAGTCGCCGGTGACAATATGCTCGCCCCGATTTTCGAACATCCACGAGGAACCAGCGGAAACCCGCAGCACGTCGTAGAGGGTTTTGAGATCGATCCCGTTCTTTGCTGCGAGCGTCATGGCTTCGGCGGTTGCGGCGATATGCACCCCGGCCAGAAGCTGGTTGATCATCTTGATCTGGGAGCCAGGACCAACATGATCTCCTAGACGAAAAACCTTGGCGGACACGGCATCCAACGCGGCAGACGCTCGCGAAAACGCCTCGTCCGAACCCGATGCCATGACTGTGATCTCGCCCGACAGCGCTCGCTGGTGCCCACCGGAAACGGGCGCATCGATGACCAGCATGCCCGCGGCCTCCAATTTCTCCGCAATGGCTATGGAAGCGCTCGGCGCCATGGTAGCGCAGAGGAGGAAGACTGTCGCGGGTCGCGCACCCTCGATCGCCCCGTTGGAGCCGAAAAGCACCTCCTCGACCTGTTTGCTGTTAACGACATAGACGAAGACCACATCAGCGGCCTCTGCGGCTGCCGCGGGCGTGGCGCAGGCACGGCCGCCCGCCTGTGCAAAGCGCTCCAGCACATCGGCACGCACATCGCAACCGCTTACAGCAAAGCCCGACCTGAGCAGGGAAAGCGCAGCACCCCAGCCCATCGATCCCAAGCCTATGACGGCTGCTCGCCTCACATCCCTCACGGAGCTTCCTTTCCGCTTAAACCGCCATTGTTACCGATACCGGTATCGATACCATCGACCGTTTTACCGGTGGATGTCAATAGCGCGCCATTTCCCTTTGACCGCAAAACGTCCTATGACAGGGAGCCGCGCTTGCAGAAATCAGCGGCAATCGGGGGATCCAAACGGGATGCGCAAACCCACTCTTGAAGAAGTCGCCGCCGAAGCCGGGGTCAGCAAGATGACGGCATCCCGGGCGCTTCGTGGGGCCAGCGATGTCTCCAAAGTAACCCGTGCGAAGGTTCTGAATGCTGCCGAGCGCCTCAGCTATGTCGGAAACCGCCTGGCACTTTCGCTTTCCTCTCAGCGGACCAATCTGGTCGCTGTCGTCGTACCCAGCATGTCGAACATCGTATTTCCCGAAGTTCTTGCGGGCATTTCGGCTGCACTGGAAGGGTCCGGGATGCAGGCTGTTTTCGGCATATCCGACTACGACCCAGTGAAAGAGCACGCAATCATCCGAGACATGCTCTCCTGGCAACCCTCCGCTATCATCGTCACCGGCCTCGACCAGCCGGAAGAGACTGTCAGGATACTCCAGAGTGCCGCGATACCGGTGATCCAGATCATGGATCTCGACGGCACGCCCGTCGATTTCAACGTCGGGCTCTCGCACGGCAAGGCCGGAGAGGACATGGCACGGGCGCTGCTCGCTGCTGGCCGTAAACGGTTCGGCTATATCGGAAGCGCGCTTGACAGGGATTTGCGCGCGGGCAAGCGCAAGGCGGGCTTCGAACGCGTCTTGCGCGAAAATGGCCTCGGTTTCGTCGAACAGCAACAGGACGACGCTTTCTCTTCAATCGCGCTTGGTAAGCGGCTGACAACCACCATGTTAGCAACTGCCCCTGATCTCGACTGCATCTACTATTCCAATGACGACATGGCGACCGGCGGCCTCTTCGCCTGCATGGAACTCGGCATTGCAACTCCCGCGAACATCCTGATCGCTGGCTTCAACGGGCTGGACCTCGCCCAGGCGCTACCTGTCAGGATTGCTACCTCCAGATCACCCCGCCGCATTATTGGCGAGACCGCAGGAAGGCTGGCGCGAGAGGCGGTGACCGACGAAACCTCCTCTCTTCAGAAAGTGTTTTCCTTCGTTCCGGAGATCACGGGCGTGCTGCATCTACAATAGAAGGTTATAACCTAGCGCGCGAAATTGGTTCGCCCGTTCAGACAGCGTCCCGCACCCGTAGCCAGGCGTTATGCAGGTGCTTGCCAATGATCGCGACGAGCGTCTCCACATCGCGCTTTTCCAGTGCCGCGACGATGTCCTCGTGCTCTGCCATGGCTGCTGCCCACCGCTCCGGTCCCTCGTGACCAATGAAGCGGATTCGTTTCAGCCGAGCCTGCAGTGTGGCATGAAAAGCCGACAAATGCGGATTGTCGGCCAACGCGACCAGGGACGTATGGATCTGCTGGTTGAGCCTATAATATTCCATCCGCTCGCCGGCTTCGTAGTGCGCCCTCATGCGGTCGTGGAGCTCGCGCACACGGCGGATCTCATCATCGCTCGCCACCTCGCAGGCAAGACGCGCCGCCAGCTCTTCCATCGCGCGTATCAGCACGAGCATGTCGTGCACATCCTTGCGGGTGAACTGGCGGACCACTGCACCGCGGCCCGGGATCAATTCCACCAGACCTTCGCTTGCGAGCGACTTCAATGCTTCGCGCAACGGAGTGCGCGACACGCCGAGCGATTCGCCGAGCTGGATTTCGTAAAGCCGCTCCCCTGGCTGCAGCTCGCCCTCGATAATCATATCCCGCAGCCGACTGACGATCTCCTGGTGGAGCGACTGCCGTTCGATAATTCCGCGTCCAACTGTTCTTTCGGCCGTGCCATCCACAGGGTGATCCTCGGTTTGCGTGTGCTTTGTCCAAATCATCTTACGCCATCAGAAGGGGTCTTCACAATGCACGCATAATCCTGTATACAGAATACAGAATGCGCTCTGGAGGGCGCAACGCTAGGGAGGCAGACATAGTGAACGCACTTGGTATCGAAGCGCGGGCTGCAGGACGTCCGACACTGGCTTTGGCGATGGGCGATCCGGCGGGAATCAGCCCGGAACTGACGGCCCGCGTACTGGCCCTCCCCGAACTTCGTGACGTTTGCCACTTCATTGTCGTCGGCGACGCACGCATTCTACGGAAAGGTGCCGATGTAGCAGGCGTCGATCTCGATCTTCAGGTCGTATCCCGCGACAGCATTCCCGACCATCCGGTAGGCAGGCATGTTTTCGTCGATCTTGGGCATCTCGATCCGGTCGACGTGACGCTCTCCGAGGCCACGCTTGTAGGCGGCCAGTTCGCCGTCGAAAATTTTCGCTTCGCCTTGCAACTCGCCCATCAAGGACGCGCCGAGGGCGTCTGCTTCACACCCTTCAACAAGAAAGCGATGCGTTACGCCTATCCCGGCTACGACGATGAGATCCGCTTCGTCTCAGATGTGCTCGGCTATCCCGGCAAGATGCGTGAATTCAATGTGCTTGAGCGCATATGGAACGCACGCGTAACCTCGCATATCCCGCTTTCCGCGGTGGCTTCCCACCTTTCGCAGGACGCCATTATTGCCGAGTTGAAGCTGACTGCGGATTGCCTGCGGCAGGCAGGTTTCGATCGACCACGCATTGCTGTTGCGGGTCTCAATCCGCATGCTGGCGACGGCGGCAGCTTCGGCATGGAGGAAATCGAAATCATCGAGCCGGCGGTCAAGGCTGCTCAAGCTCTCGGCATGGATGTGGACGGCCCCTTCCCGGCAGATACGGTGTTTTTGCGCGGCCTCAAGGAAGGTTTTCAGGCTGTCCTGACCATGTACCACGATCAGGGCCAGATCGCGATGAAGATGATGGGCTTCGACAAGGGCGTGACCATGATCGGCGGGCTACCATTCCCGCTGTGCACGCCCGCACATGGGACTGCTTACGACATCGCCGGACGCGGCATCGCCGATGTCGGGGCCGCGCGCGAGGCGGTGCTACTTGCCGCAAGAATGGCTGAGCGGAGACGCGTCCCCGCTTGAGTAAAAAGTAATCTCGGAGGCGCTGGAGGGCGCCGATGTTGAAAGGGAGGAATTGACATGCTGAAATATCTCTCCGCCGTCACACTGGCGGTCGCGGTTGCCACGCCGGCCCTGGCTTTCGAACCCAAGAGGCCTGTGGAGTTCGTGGTCACTTCGGGCCCTGGAGGCGGCACTGACACCTTTGCGCGAACAATCCAGTCGATCATCACCAAGCATGAATTGATGGACGCCTCGATCGTCGTGACCAACAAGGGCGGCGGCAGCGGCGCGGAAGGTTTCGTCTACGCAGCCGGCTACAAAGGCGACCCCCACAAGCTCACCTTCGGCACCAACAACGAATATCTGCTTCCGAGCGTGGCGGCCGTTCCCTATAAGGCGGAAGACCTCACGCCGGTCGCCGCCATGGCACTCGACGAGTTCCTGATCTGGGTCAACGGCAAATCTGATTTCGACGATGCCGCATCCTTCGTGAAGGCCGCAAAGGAAAAGCCGGGCGCCATCCAGTTCGGCGGCAGCCAGTCGAAGGATACCGACCAGATCCTCGTCTCGTCTCTGGCTGAAGCGGTCGGAGCCGAGTTTCGCTACATTCCCTTCAAGAGCGGCGGCGAGGCCACGACCCAGCTTGCGGGCGGCCATATCGATGCCAACGTCAACAATCCGAACGAAAACCGCGGCCAATGGCAGGCCGGCATGGTCAAGCCGCTCTGCGTCTTCCGGCCGGACCGTTTCCCGCAGAGCGACGCTGTTCACGACGGCAAGGGCTGGCACGATATCCCAACCTGCAAGGAAGCCGGCATCGCGCTTGAAAACTATCGCATGCCGCGTACCGTATGGCTGGCTGCCGGTGTCGAGGAAGATGTCATCGCCTTCTACCGTGACGTGCTGAAGAAAGTCACCGAGACGCCCGAATGGCAGGAATATCTCACCAAGACGTCCCTGACCGGACAGTTCATGGTGGGCGAGGAATTCCAGTCCTACATCGAGAAGGACAAAGCGAGCGTCTCCAAGGTGCTCGAGCGCGAAGGCTGGCTCATCAGGTAACCATCCAAGTTGGAGGAGCTTGCCATGGCTGAAGACAGCAAAAGACATCTCAGCCGCCGGACAATGGAGATCGCCACCGCGATCGCCACGGCGGCGGCGGGCGGAGCGGTCTGCTACGGCGCCGCCGAGATCGGGACAGGCTGGACCGAAACCGGACCGGCGCCTGGCTACTTTCCCTTCTATATCGGGCTTCTCATCATCCTGGGAAGCCTGGCGAATCTGATACGAGCGTTCGTTAAGGATTGGAGCAGGGAGATTTTCCTGGATAGCGAGCGCGCCCGGCCGGTTCTGGCCTTTGCCCTGCCTCTCGTCGGCTTCATGGTCGGCGCCCTTCTGCTCGGTCTCTACGTCGCGACGCTGCTTTACGTTTCGACCGCGATGATCTGGCAGGGCCGCTATCGCTGGTGGATCGCCACCCTTACCGGTGCGGCGGTCACCGCTGCCTTTTATTGCGTCTTCGAGATCGCGTTCCAGGTGCCGCTGCTGAAGGGTCCGATAGAAGACTGGCTCGGCATCTACTAGGCGGGCGGGCCGCCGCAGGGCGGCCTGTCGATATCGTTTGGGAGGAAGTTTCATGGAGAATTTCGGCCATCTGCTCGATGGTTTCGCCACTGTCATCAGCGGCTATCATCTGGCCATCATGGTGGTGGGTGTGATGCTCGGCATTCTCGTCGGGGTATTGCCCGGGCTCGGTGCGCCGAATGGCGTGTCGCTCCTCTTGCCGCTCACCTTCGCCATGGACCCGATCTCGGCGATCATCCTGCTCTCCTGCATGTATTGGGGCGCGCTTTTCGGTGGCTCGACGACATCGATCCTCTTCAACATTCCGGGCGAACCGTCCTCCGTCGCCACCACTTTCGACGGATACCCCATGGCTCGCAGCGGTCAGGCGACGCGCGCACTCACCCTGGCCTTCATGTCGGCCGGCATCGGCGCGATCGCCGGCGTGATCATGATTACGCTGCTTTCCGGCTGGGTCGCGCGCTTTGCGCTGCAGTTCTCATCACCCGAATTCTTTGCGGTCTATTTCCTGGCCTTTGCCAGCTTTATCGGCATGGGTGCCAACGCGCCCGCCAAGACGCTCGTCTCCATGATGCTCGGCTTTGCGCTCGCAACCGTCGGGATGGACACGATCTCCGGCGGCCTTCGCCTCACCTTCGGGGTTCCCGACCTCATCAAGGGCGTGTCCTTCCTGGTGGCGGTCATGGGTCTGTTCGGCATCGGCGAACTCCTGCTGACCACGGAGGAGGGTCTCCGCTTCGAAGGCATCAAGGCCCGTATCCGCCCACTCGACGTACTGCGTACAATGGCTGAAATTCCCCGGCACGCCATCGCGATCGGCCGATCCATACTGATCGGAATCTGGATGGGCATCACGCCGGCAGGCCCGACGGCTGCCTCCTTCATGGCCTACGGCATGACCCGCCGCTTCGCCCGCAATCCCGAGATGTTCGGCAAGGGTGATCCACGCGGCATCGTCAGTCCGGAAACCGCGGACCATTCGGCCGGCACTTCCGCGCTACTGCCTATGCTAGCCCTCGGCGTTCCAGGTTCGGCCACCGCGGCGGTGATGATGGGCGGACTGATGATCTGGGGGCTAACGCCGGGACCGATGCTCTTCATCGATCGTCCGGATTTCGTCTGGGGCCTCATCGCCTCAATGTATCTCGGCAATGTCGTTGCCGTCCTGCTCGTGCTCAGCACCGTGCCGCTCTATGCCGCCATTCTGCGCGTGCCCTTCGCCATCATTGGACCGATCATCGTCGCCGTCATCTTCTCCGGCGCCTATCAGATCGCCAATTCCACATTCGATATGTGGCTGGTGCTGATCTTCGGCGTCGTCGGCTACGTGTTCAAGAAGCTGGAATATCCGATCGCGCCGCTGGTGCTTGCCATGGTGCTTGGCGACAAGGCCGAGGACGCGTTCCGCCAATCCATGCTGATGTCGAACGGCTCTCTCACGATCTTCTGGTCGAACTCGCTCGTCGCCAGCATCATGGGGCTCGGCATCCTTATGCTCGGCTGGCCGCTGATCGGGAAAGTGATGGGTTTTCGTAACCTGATCCGACGCGGCCGTCAAAACCCTTCCAACGCAAGCTGAGAACGAGTTCCGATGTATCGTCACGCTCTTTATCCCGCCTCCGGCAAAGCATCCGTCTGTCTGGTCGGAACGGGTGCCTTCGGCCGCAGCCTGCTTGCCCACCGCGTTCCGCGCCTGGATATCCGGATCGCCGTTGACATGGATCCGACCCGGGCGGCAGCTGCGCTTCGTGCGGCAGGTATTCCAGACGCTCGCATTACAATCTGTGAAAATGCCGAAAAGGCTGCGCGGGCTTTTGCCGACGGTCGCACTATCGCGGCGGGCGATCTCGCCCATGTCATTGACCTGCCTTTCGACCTGCTCGTGGAGGCAACCGGCGATCCGGAGGCAGGCGCCCGCCACACCGACATGGCCGTCTCGAACGGCCGCCATGTCGCGCTGGTCAGCAAGGAGGTCGACAGTGTGGTGGGACCGGGCCTCGCCCACATTGCCGCCGAACGCGGGGTGGTCGTCACACCCGTGGACGGAGACCAACCGAGCCTTCTGATCGATCTTGTTACCTGGGCGGAATTGCTAGGATTCGAGATTGTCGCGGCTGGTAAGGCAAGTGAATACGACTTCGTCTTCGACCCGGCCACGGCGACCTTGACGAGCAACGGCGAAACCATCTCGGTTCCGGAGTTTTCGCATCTCCTGGATCTCGGCAATGCCGATATCGAAACCCTGATAGCCGCCCGCGCCAGGGCGGCGGCCGCACTGCCGCAACGAGCCGTTCCCGATCTCTGCGAAATGGGCGTGGTCAGCCATTCCATCGATCTTTTTCCCGACCGGCCGGATTTCCATTGCCCGATCGCGCGCATCACAGAGGTCCCGACGATCTTTTCCACGCGCGACGAAGGCGGCATTCTCGGCGGTGACCGACGCCTCGACGTCTTCCACTGCCTGCGTTTACCGGGTGAAGTGAGCTTCGCCGGCGGCGTCTTCGTCGTCGTGCGTTGCCGCGATGCCGAAAGCTGGAAGATGCTGGCCGAGAAGGGACACATCCTGAGCCGTACCGGCGACACCGCGATGATCTATCTTCCGCGCCACCTTCTTGGCCTCGAGGCGTCGACCAGCATCCTCGACGCAGTCTTGCTCAAACGGTCGAGCGGCGCGCCGGACCCTAAACCTCGTCTCGACCTCATCGCAGTTGCTGAAACGGATCTGCCGGCCGGCACTTTGCTTTCCGCAACCGGTCATCATCATGCGATAGAGAATGTCGGATCGGCACTTATTCCCGCAGCCCCGCTTGCTGCCGACGCACCGGCACCGTTCTATCTCGTAGCTAATCGCAAACTTGCAAAGCCGGTGCGCGAGGGCGAGGCAATAGCGCTCAGCCATCTCGAGCTCGATCCAAACTCGCATCTCTTGAGACTGCGCAAGCAGCAGGATGCGATCTTTTTAACGTTTTCACTAGGCTGAGATAATCGCAAAAATTGAAAGTCGCGATTGGCTGATCTATGGTTTTGTCGTGCCGTTCTGTGAACAGCTGCTCCATCGGGTGCCAGTGCCTGGCTGGTTAACCTGTCGAAAAACAAGACAGTCTACATAGGCGGCTCAACGGAAGGAGACCAGCCGATGCAAAAAGCCAAGTCAATCTTCGGTGGAGCACTGCTGCTTGGATCTGCCTTGATCCTGACACCAGCAAAGGCCGCAGGTGAATTGTCGCAAGCCCAGCAGGCGATGATCGCTTCCCAAATCAAGGAACTCAAAGCACCCGAGGAGCGTGCAGTTGCTGCCGGTTGGTCCGACGCAAAGAAGGTGGCCGAGTTCATCTGCCGGCCCCTTGCCTTGAGCGAACTACAAAAGTGGAACAAGCAGGCGGATCGCGTATTTCTTGGCACCGATGATCCTCGCACTCTGGACCTCACTGACAATCACCTGCTCAGTGGTTCAGGCGACGTGCGGACGGGAAATGATTGGACCTCCTTCAAATTCACATGCGAACTGGACCCGCAGACGGGCAAAGCACGATCCTTCGAAAGTGATCTCTCGTCTCGATAAAGTCATCGTTCCGGTCAGGCGTTGGAGCCGGCGCTTGCGCGGCGGCGGAACTGATCGACACAACACTCAAGACAAGGCAAGAGGCGTTGCGGCTGCATAGGTATTTGGATTCATCAGATATGCAGGGTTCAGCTATTCTCGGTGATGGAGCTCCCCTTCCTCCAAGCGAACCCGCTCGATTAGATCGGCGAGGCGCGGGAGAAGATCGGGAGCGTTTGCCAACGCGTCGGCCATGGCTTCAGTTTTTTCATTGCGACAGCCAAAATTGAACCTGAGGTGATCGATGCCATCACCGTCCTCCCATGTAACGGAGACCATGGGGTGATCTGTCGCCATGCGCGCGCACAGCGGATGGCCACGCGTGATGTCTTCTGTGCCACGTGGGCGAAAAGGCCTTAGGGCGGCTTCGAAGGATGACCATTCCTCGGGCGTGATGGCAAAGCGATGCACGCCACTCGCCGTTGTGAATTTTCGTCCGTCGAACAGGCCAACCCCGTCTGAATTCATCACGAAGCGATAAACGGGGCATGTCCCAAGGCATGGCCCGCGCTCAACAGTAATGCGTTCAAATGGCACCTCTGCCCGGACTGCCGTCGCCGCTACAAAGAACACAGCTGTGAGCTGAAGGTATGGGACTATCCTTCTCACCATTATAATGGTCTCCCAGCATCCATACCGAATTTCGTTATGAGATAGTGCGCCCCGGCCGCAGAGATCAACTATTACCGCGTCGCTGCATGGAAAGCCTAAAAATCTCAACCTGGGTAGTAGACCTCGGTTGCACGGAACCGCCCACTTATTCGCCTACATTGTACCACGACATCGATCGACATCCTCAACAACTTGTCGATGTCATCACGACCCAAATTGCGTCCACCGTCGGACTCCTTCACAAGCAACGCCAGCTGCTGGAAGGCGAGTTCTGGAGAGTCGGCGTGAACGGTGGTTATAGACCCCGGGTGACCGGAATTCACATTGCGGATATAGGAGAATGCCGTGCCGTCACGTAACTCTTGAAGCAAGATGCGGTCCGGCCGCATCCGGAGACAAGATTCCAATAGTTCTTTTGGGCCGGCAGTGGAGAGCCCCTGGGCGCCTTTCGAATAGAACAGTCGAACGTGGTTGGGTTGGAGAACAGTCAGTTCGGGTGTGTCCTCGATCGAAATGATCCGTTCATGCTGCGGAATGTGCCTGATCAGCGCTTTCGAAAGCGTTGTCTTGGCCGATCCGGTTGCGCCGGATATGATGATGTTCTTCCGCGCTATGACGGCTTCCCGCAGAAAATCCTTAAAGCAACCGGCACGGTAGAGCGCCAGCAAATCCTGGTCCGTCGTCGAACTGTCTTCATTCGTCGCCCGGGTTTCGGAGAAAAATTCGCGCTCCTCTAGGTCATCGAGCGTGAACGTGACCGAGGATGGCTTTCGGATCGTGATGCTGACCGTGTTTCTGGTGGTGGCCGGTGGAATGACGATCTGGATGCGCTCGCCGCCGGGTAGTGTTGCAGACAGGATCGGTCGCGTCTCATCGATTGATTGGTGAGAAAAACTGGCCACGGCCCGGGCAAGGCGCATCAGCTTTTCGAATGTAAGCTCCGGCAGATCATGGGTCCGCCATCCACCGGCATCTTCCGTCAGCACCTGCCCGGGCCGATTGACGATCACTTCGTAGAGCGACCTATCTCCGAGGAATCGCGCCAACGGAGAAAGTAGTTCACGAATGACTGTCGCATCAGAACCTTCGGTCATCGCTCCTGCCTCCTACTTCGTCACGAGCGTTGACTGCGGCCTGAAGTCCCCCAGCACCGTCCGGTCGAGGACTTTATTTCTCGGCTCGGTCACTCGCAATCCGTAAATCCCGGAAAAGTCGAGATCGCGCGCCACGAAGATCGATAACAGTTCACCCTGATGCTTGTTCAGCGTCGGAGGAATGTTGATCGATTGCTCGACAGCGATCGCCGCCGCCTGCTGGCCGGCACTCGTCATGTTCTCTACGTCGACGTCGCTGTCCTGCAGGCGGCTGCCGGCATAACTGGTGGCGTCGCCGACAATGGAGAGGAGAAGCGCACTTCCGAACCGCTCCCACCAATGCGTGTCGACGTAGCCGTCCACCCCGGCCCGGCCGAGCGCATCCGTCGCTGGCGAGGCCAATGTGACGATGACGCCGTTCGGGGTTTTCGCGCGGTTCCAGAGCACGAAGAGGCGCTTCTGACCTCGCTGCAAACCGCCGCGATACTCTCCAACAACCTGGGTGCCTTTCTCCATCAGCACGACGCGGCCATTGTCCGAGAGGATGTCACGGTTGATCACACAGCTCGTGAAGCCGGGCTGATCCGATGCCATGGCAGTTTCCAGGACGCAGGGTATCGAGGTCCCCATCGCGATGATGAAGTTACGATTGCCGAGCGTACCGGCCCGCGACCCCTCAAGCTTGGTCGGCCGCAGCAACCCGTTGAACCGCTCTTCATCGGCGTTGGCGGTATTCTGGCCCATCGTGTTTCCATCAAGCGGCAGAAAATTGCTCTCCGCCGAAGTGACAGGATTTTCGGCTTCACGGCGCGATCTGGTGTTTCTCTGTCCGCCGCTATAGGCGATGACGGGCGCTCGGCGCGCCGCGTCGAGCAGTGGATCTTCCTCTTTCGCCTCCTCGGTCACGACAGGCATTGGCAACTTCACCTCCGGTAGCGGCTGAACCGGTTCAATGTTTTCCTTGGCTGGTTCGAAGTCTGTGGTTTGTCGGATGACCACTCGCTCCGGCTGGGAATTTTCCTGCTTTTCCCTTCCCCCACTCATCGACCACAGGGCGAAGCCGACAAAGGCGACGACGGCAAGCGCAACGGCACCGCGCTTCAGGGCGGGATTGTTGTCGATCCGCCCGCCGGCGTGCGTTTCGGCCCGCTCGCCCGGTATCCGGTTTTCATCTTCATGAACCATAACAGCCTCCTACTGCGCCGTGCCGACCTCGGTCCGGACCACGCGCTCGACTGACGGTGAAGTCGTGTTGGTGGCAGGGTTGATACCGATCCGGTCATAGGCCTCATTGAAGACGCAAAGCACGTCCCCTCCCCTGCGCAGGATAAACTTGCGGCTGATCGCATGGACGAGAACCAGGTTGCCGTCGACGGATTTGGGCACCAGACTCTCGCTGCCGTCCGAGTTCTCGATATAGATGGCCGGCATTTCCTGATTGCCGGTGAAGGCAAAGGTCGTAAGCTTCCCGTTATCGTAAACGGACTGCGGTGCTAGCGCCTGTGAACCCTGAGCCGAGTAACGCCAGTTTCGAGGGCCAAAGGCTTCATGGAGAGCCAGCACCTTGTCGGCCTCCTTCGCCTGCGTGGCAACCGCTCGCGCCGCCGCGGCCTGTCGCCGTCGTTCCGCTTCATCGGCTGGATAGCGGTACTTGACGTAAAAGTATGTGTCATTACCCACCTCCACCTTTCCATCCCGCACTGTCAATTCCATCTGGTAGCTTCGGGTAGATCCGTCGCGCTGGGTGGTTACGACAGAGATATTGGTGACCGGCTGGTTTTCCCGCGGTTTGAGAAACAGGATATTGCCGGCCGGAGCCACCTCCCAGGCGACGCTGTTGCCGAGCGCGACATGCGCGATCTCCTCGTCGGCGGCGAATTCCACCTGCACCGAGGAGCGTAGCGAGCCGATGATGCGGGTGATGTTATAGGGCTGGTACTCGACAAAACGCACGCGGCTGTCCTGCGCCCCGCCGCGCGGAATTTCGAGGGTAAGCGCCGGAAAGGCGGCGGCCGTAAGAAGGAAGGTGGCGATGAAAACAGTCCGCATCAGTTTACACACAGTGGCTTTCCCTCGAGAGCTATGCCGCGCTCGTCTGTGGCAATGCCTTCAGATCGACCGACATCGTTATGGGCAAGAAGGACGTTTTCCTCAACATTCCGGCATCGATCCTGCGCTCCTATCCAGGCATCGGCCGCGTGATCATCGGCTCGCTCATCAATGCAATGGTGCAGGCCGATGGCGATTTCAGGCGCCGGGCGCTGTTCATGCTCGATGAGGTGGATCTGCTCGGTTACATGCGGGTGCTGGAGGAGGCGCGCGACCGCGGCCGCAAATATGGCGTCAGCATGATGCTGATGTACCAGTCGGTCGGGCAATTGGAGCGGCATTTCGGGAAAGATGGTGCAACGTCGTGGATCGATGGCTGCGCATTCGCAAGCTATGCCGCGATCAAGGCGCTCGACACGGCGCGCAATGTCTCGGCGCAATGCGGTGAGATGACGGTGGAGGTGAAGGCAAGTTCCCGCAATATCGGCTGGGACACGAAGAACGGCGCATCGCGCAAATCGGAGAGCGTCAATTTCCAGCGCCGGCCGCTGATCATGCCGCATGAGATCACCCAGTCGATGCGAAAGGACGAACAGATCATTGTCGTCCAGGGCCACAGCCCGATTCGCTGCGGGCGCGCGATCTACTTCCGGCGGAAGGAGATGAATGCGTCGACCAAGCCGAACCGCTTCGTCAAAATGGCGCAGTAGCGATGAGACTATCGCGAAACCCAAGCTCAGCGGAACCGGCTGATCTCGGTGGCAGACATGTGGCGGCTGATAAATTCAACCAGACGGGGTTTGTTCCGCTGGGTGATGGTTACCGGATGGCGTAGGGCCTCGGCAATGATCTCGCCCGACTTCCGTGAGAGGTCGCTGGTTGAATAGGAACCGCTTGGCTTGGGCATATGGGTTTTCTCTATTGTTGCATAGGTATAATCACTATTTCCTTGGATAGTGTAAAAGATAACGCCCACGGATGTGAAATCGGGCCGGGGTCAGGATCGCGTCAGCGGCCGTCGGTGGTGCGCGGAGGAACTCATTTTTCTCCGGGCCGCTTCAGCGGTTCGGCGGAAAAATTGGTAAGCCGCCGTCTTTAAGGCGGCGCGAACCCTCATAGCAGAGCAGACCGGCTCTCGCCCCGGCACAGCAGGAGGAGCAAAAGCGGCTTGAATTCCCGCGTTTTCTCCCAGTACTGCGCGCAATGATCAACCAGAATGCGGCGAAAGCGGCCCCGATTGCTCGGGGC
>NZ_JBHFJG010000002.1:113727-141380 GCF_057559155.1 Rhizobium moroccans
ATTGCTCGGGGCCGCTCGCTTGCTGTTCAGTTCGGGTCGTTCCAGAGAATGACTTTCTTGCTTTCGTCTCCGCCGGGGGCTGTGGCGACGTTGCCGAAGATGACGCCGATTTCGGGGGCCTCGAGCTTCACGGAGAGGTATTCCGTGCCGCTGCGTGGCGAGATCCGGTACCAGCCCGCGCCGATTTCAAAGCCGGTGCGCTTGTTGACGATGCGGTAGTCCGGAGCGTCGTCGCGGGACTTGTTGGTGTTCGGCAGGACGGCGATCGGGGCGTTCACCCTGAGCGTTGCGAAGACGCCTTCCATCGAGCCGTCGGCCTTGGTGGTGAGGGTTGCGATTTGGGATGCCATTGTACTTCTCCTTCGGTTGTATCGGGTCCATTCCCGATGGCGGCGATGGAGAGGGCCGTCCTGCTGCGGTCAGGCCGGCACAACTTCTGGAAAATTCTTTTGCCGAAACTCGGGGACGAAAGTCCCCGCAGGCAAAGCTAAAAAAAGAATTTTCCAGAAATTTTGTCGGCTGTACCCCAAAGGGGTTGACCGCAGTAAGCAGGCGGTCCTCCACAAGTCGACATAACAAGGGAATGGGCCGGATGCGACCGATGGCGACGCACATCACGCTGCTCGACGCAGCCCTTACCGCCACATGCAGTGCTCATAGGCGCGCCATTGCGTTGCTCTGCGTCCCCGCCCAATGCCGATCTTCAGCGGCACCGGCATGCCCGACGAAGGCATCCCGCCCACCTCATTCTTCGGCAAGCGTCCCGCCGCGAAGCCTGCTGCGGCTCTTTTATGATCCGCTGCGCGGCGAGCGGATACGCGCTTCCGGCTATGGCGGGTCCCGCGGACGCATCATTTTCGGCAACGTCGTTACCGGTCGCTCGGGGGCGCTGACAACAGCTTCATCCTGCGGAGTACCCGGAATGGTGCGGGTCAAACCGGGGAGCGTAGCTCATCAGCACGAAACGGAGTTTGCGGTGCTTGGTGAGAACGATGGGTTCGCGGGCGGCGGCGTCCGTGACGTCGCCCGCCTGCTTATTGAGATCGCCTGTAGTAAACTGCCGCATGTCAGACTCCTTTTGTTGATTCCATCATATCCAGATTTGCAAGAAAACGGCGCTCACGCGCCGCCTTCCCTGATTTCCCAGACGTTGATGCCGAAGCGGCGGGCCTTGTCGCGCAAGTTCTCGGTAATGCCGGAACCAGGGAAGATGATGACGCCCGCCGGCATGACCGATAGCATCTCGTCGTTGCGCCAGAAGGGTGCCGCCTTGGCGTGCTTCGTCCAGTTCGGCTTGAAAGCGATCTGCGGCACCTTGCGGGCTTCGGCCCAGCAGGCGGCGATACGCTCGGCTCCCTTCGACGAGCCGCCATGCAACAGCACCATATCGGAATACTTTGCGAGGGCCTGATCGAGTTTCGCCCAGATCCGTTCATGATCGTTGTAGTCAATGCCGCCGCCGAAGGCGATCTTGGTGCCGACCGGGATCAGCACCTCGGTCTCGGCGCGGCGGCGAGCGGAAAGAAAGTCGCGGCTGTCGATCATCGCCGCGGTCATGTTGGCGTGGTTGACCTTCGAGCCGGTCCGCGGCTGCCAAGCGGATCCGGTCTGGGCTTCGAAGAGATCGGCGGCATGGTCGCGCATGAACTCGAAGGAATTGCGGCGCTCGAGGAGCGTGATGCCCTCGGCGATCAGGCGCTCAAGCTCGACGCTTTTCACCTCCGAGCCGTCCTGCTCGCTCTGTCCGGCGCGCTGGGCATCCTCATTGCGGTGGAGCTCGCGCTGAATGCGCTCGCCGGCGCGGTGGAAGAGATTGACCATCGACCAGAGCAGATCTTCAAGATCAGGTTCCAGCCGCGTGTCGCCGAGCATCTCGAACATGGCGTCGAAGATGACGGTCAGCGCCGACTGGACCACCGGCTCCTCGGGCAGCGGCCGCGGGTCGGGCTCGTCCTGGAGGCGGCGATGACCGTAGAGCTGCATTTCGTAGATGAAGCGGTCGGTCGGGGAAGACGCGTGGTGGGGCTCGCAAGCGTCGTCGATAGGAAGGGTCAGGTTCATGATGTTCTCCGTCGGTTTTGACCGCGCCTCTCGCGGCCTGACGGCGATCCCTTCCATGCGGCGGGCGAGCCGGAACCGCGGCGCCTCACGCCGCGGCCCAGCGGAGCGCCGGGCGGCGGAAGAAGGGTTTCTTGGCCCGCGAGGAGCGCCGGCTTCACCATCGGCCCGAAAAGTGGGAACCGGTTTTCGGAACAGCCGATGCGTCAATGAGGTGGCGGCGCGGGGAAGAAACCCGACCGACCCGCTGAAGGCCCGACAGCCGTATGGTAGGGGTCGCCACTCGGCAGGCCCGCGGGCGCGCCCACCCGAACGGCGACCAGGACGGACCGGCCTTCGCTGCCACGCTGCGCCCTCTCCCACCGTCCCGTCCAGCCGCATGAGGTGGCAGGAATGCCTGGGTGTCTTCCGGCGCGATCCAGGCTCTCAGATTCATAGTGAGCCGGTCGAGTCTGAGCCGGCGCAGGTCCTCGTTAAAGTCGCCGAGTTCGGGGTGAGCACGAGCGGCAGAAATCCCAAGCGCTTGCGCGCGGCGGCTCAATCCCTCGATGCCATGCCGCCGGCCGCATCGGCGTCGCTGTAGGGTCGCTGGCAACTATCGGACAGCCGAAATGCGGCAACGTGACTGATCGTCAGCGCTGAGACTATCGGCATGCCGGTATCACATGCGCGAGCGACAAGATGCTTTCAGCCGTTCGCTTCCAGCCATGACCGGCACGAGGCCTTGGAGGAGAAAACAGAAGCGCGCAGCCTACCCGAGCAACCCGCCAAGCGCGCGGCGGGGATCGTTCACCTCCGCCTTTCCATCGCCCCAGATCGAGCCATATGCGATGCGCACCGGTCATCACACCGGAGGGATCGGTCACACCTCGCTGCTGGAAGTCGGGGCATCGGAGCTACCTCCCTCGGCTTGGAGGGATACCTCTCTTCAAGGCCACGTTCTGATAAATGAGCTAAGTTTTCCGACCGCCTGATCGATTGCCGCCCCCGCCTTTAACAATCTCGTCCTAATTCTACGCTCGAGCTTTCCCGGCAATCGCGCGCTGGCCCAAGGCGTTCCTGCACGATAATGATCGTAAACTTCTCGATACTCTTTCGGATACTCGCAATGGGTCGGCTTCGCCTTGCCCCAGAAGTGTTGCACCGGAAGATATGCTGCTTCTTCAACGCTCACTTTCCTGGGGTTTTGGTTCCATTTCACGTCCAGTTCGAGCCAGTTTCCCCGCAGTACATGATTAAGAACTGCTTGGTCGTGATCTTTGGCTGGGTCTTCCCAGTCAAGAGCGAAGGCCATACATTTTGACGTGAGTTCTTGGCGGCGCCACTCGCCGAGATCGATCAGCAGCACACCGGAATTGAAGTAGGGCTCATCAATTGGGTGGCCGAGCGCGGTGTTCAATTGTGCAAGTCGTTCAGGAGATGCCGCATTGCGAACAAGCGCAGCAGGACGCCCCTTTAGATCAAGAGTAAAAAGCTCATCAAGGGGAGCATTCACGACGATATCGCAATCTAGATACAACACGCGCCCCTCAATGTTGGGCAGGAGATCAGGAATCATGATCCGGGCATAGGCGCTTGCAGTCAAATGACGTGCGGTCCTCAAATCAGACAGTAGTTCTGCTTTTTCTTCATCCAGCTCCACTATACGCAGAATGCTCCGCCCGCGCTGACAAGCATGAAGCCTCCGCTTGTCGTACCCGGTTAGTCCGTTGCTGAGCACAATCATTTCTACGGGCTGACCATGTGGTTGTCTCGAAATGGACGCTATCAGAACCCCGGTCATTTCCACATAATTTCTGTCAGTCGCGGTCATGATCCTGATCACGCCATTGCTGCGAGCCTCAGAGACCGTGCGGATCCGCGATGGGGAGCATGGAAATTCCGACCTATCCATGCCTCGACCCGATGTTAGGCGCTCGATCCTTTTCGGGACCTGACTTCAGATTGATGCTGCCCAGCAGCCTACTAATCTCGATGTACCGAGAGACTGCGTCGAGCAGGACTAGTGGCGGCGGGATGCTTGCAGAAGCGGTGAGCGATTGAGGAGAACGCCGCGGAACGTCATCGACGCTCTGACCATCAATATGGCGGATCGAAAAGCGCTTGCAGTGCAAGTTCGGGATCACGCCATCACTGTCATTGGGAGGTCCAATCGGAATATTCGCTGCGGAGTATCTGTGAAGACCAGCAAGGAAGCAGCTGGTTACCGAGGGATGGCGCTCGGAGGAGCCACCCGCTGTGCGGGTCCGGTTGCGGCGGCAATATTGCCCCAAAGGCGTAGCTGAGCAAGTAAAAAATTGAAAGCTGTTGAGGGCCATCCGTCCACCCACGGAATGAAAGCGGCTCGGGAGGTTGACAGATCGTCGACGAAAGCCAGCTCATTGAGCCTACCAAAATGTCGACTGCCGACTGGAGTGTTGCCTAAGTTCCCGGCGCGGGCGAGGCGCCGATTCTGATCAGCCGCGCCGAAAAGGGAACGCGGAACCGCAGCCAAGCTGCGTTCCCCGCCGCGCGCTGACGGCGGTCCCCGCGACCGGCGCGATCAGAGCCCCAAGAGTGCAAATCGCGATATTACAGTATTTTACTATCTGTTTTTTGATAGTAAAATGGGCGTTGCGCGTGTACCTTCGGCCGGAGCAAGAGGAGAGCCAAGGTGCGAAACTTCATGATCGGCGATCAGACAGTGGACGAATCCTCGCCCGAGTTTCGGCTACTGCTTCCGCACGCCTATGAGCAAAGGCTCCGCCCGATGTGCATGTGCAAGGAGCCCCCGGTTGCGATGTATATAGCGCGCCTGGAGGATCAGTATCTCATCAAGCGCATGCCACTTTCTGGGCGCGATCACGATCCTGCGTGCCTCTCCTATGAGCCTCCCTACGAGCTTTCCGGCCTCGGTCCGCTGATCGGCAATGCGATCCAGATCGATGCCAGCGGCAAGGCAGACCTGAAACTGGATTTTTCCCTGACAAAACGCGGGCCACGAACGACGCCGGACGCATCGGCTGAAAAAGAGGAGCCGGGCATCCGCGGCGAGGTCAGGAAACTGTCGCTCAGGGCGATGCTGCATTATCTCTGGGAGGCCGGCGAACTGACGGAATGGCGCTCGAGGTGGGCGGGCCGGCGCGGCTGGGGCCGGGTGCGCACGAGCCTCGGCCTCGCAAATGACCGCAAGGGGCGGTTCGCTGAGCGATGTGCTCTTCGTTCCCGAGGTGTTTCATCCAGACGACAAGGACGGGATTGCTGTCCGGCGTGCCACCGCGCTCAAGAGTATACAGGCGACTGGTTCGGGCCCGCGAAAACTCATGATGATCGTGGCCGAGGTGAAGGAGTTTTCCGCCGCCCGCGAGGGTCACAAGATTGTCGTACGGCACCTGCCCTTCCCGCTGATGATCGAAGATGGCGCATGGGGGCGTCTCGCAGCACGCTATGAGACCGAACTGGAACTCTGGCGCTTAAGCGAGGCGCTCCATCTGATCATCATCGCGACCTTCGGCGTCTCGACCGCCGGCATCGCGTCTGCCGAAGAGGTTGCCCTGATGGTGGTTAATGAGCATTGGCTGCCATTCGAGGACATCCACGAGCTGCGGCTGCTGGAGAAGCTCAGCCATTTCAAGCGAAAGAGCGTCAAGGGCCTGCGTTTCAACCTAGCCCGCGATGTGCCAATCGTGTCGGTGACATTGCCGGAACAGAAACCCGGCCCCGTCGCGATGTTCATCGTACCGGCAAGCGCCGGAGATGATTACGAGCAGGCGCTCACCGATATGATCGACATGAGACCGGAGATTGCGCCTTGGGTCTGGAGGGTGGCCGAGAGCGATATCCCGCCACTTCCGTGATACCGGACGAGACCGGCCGCGGGCTGGAAATCATGGTAATCATGCTGAAAGCGCCTGAAACGAAGAAGCCCGGCTGACCGCTTTCGCGACGACCGGGCTGGTGCAGTGGAGGATGGCTTGCCACCGGGGCGTCTGTCCGACGTGGCAAGCAGGCGGGATGCTGAGGCGCGCCACCCGAAAGTGGCGCTTATTGGCTCTCAATCGATCGCCTGGAAGATCTCGGCAGCTTCCGGATGGTCGGCCGAATAGGCGTAGAGACGGCCGTAGCCTTCAGAGAGATGTTCGGACTGATCATGGAAGGAGAGGTGGGAGAAGGCGAACAGCGTGGCGATGATGCCTGCGGCCTCGGCGGACACCTCCCCTTGAAATCCGGTGATCCAGCCGGTGATCCCAAACCGCGATCTGGATTTCGGAGCCAGGAATAGCGGCTTGCCCTCGTGTTCGTAGAAATCCCAGAAGCCGCCGCCATAGTCGAGCGGGCTCAGCCGACCCATGAAGCTGTAGACCGCGTTTTCGGCGACGATCAGGAGCGAGCGACCGAACAAAGTGGGCAGGAATTCCTGGCGACGCCCTTGGGGGACAGTGGTGGCCCTTTGGCGCGCAATCATGAATGTCGGCATCGATTTTATCTCCGGAGAGGTGACAGGGTTCAGGCCGGACAACCCTCTCTCCATCGTCCGGCTTCACCCCCCTCCGGTCCTCTCTCCTCTCCCTGCCGACCACAGCCGTCTCTTCCCGACAAGACGTGCTTGGCTCCAACGTTCAGAAATCAGAAAGGCCGACACAATGGCCGAGCCTCCGGTGGAGGCTGGTCTGAAGGGACTATTCTGCCGCTTCGAGATGCGCGCAGTCGTCCTCCGCGCGATCGATCATGCCTCTTCGGCATCCGTGCCGTCCGCCAGGAAGGCCGGAGGTTCGACGTCAGCGCACCAGCCACAGGGCTGGCCTCGGTCGCGTCTCGTCAACCGGAGCCGCAGCACCTCAGGGAGCCATCCGCTTCCTTCCAGCAGCCGGGCGGCCTCGCGCCGGGCCGTGGTTGAATGGCCCGACGGAAGGACAGATCACCATGGTCACTCCGCTATCGGAGTTTTTCCTGATCTTTGTCTGCCGAGTTATCCACAGAGCGTATTCATCTAGAGATTGAATTCTCTTGATCCGCAATTTCGTTGTGGAGGTGCGGGGAGGTACATCATTATCAGACAGTTCGAATGTTTCTTTCAGTAGCGGCGATGAAAAGGTCTCTTTACAGTTGCACATATTACGTAAGGTGCCGTTTGGACGTTCGAATCTTTCGTCTCGGCCCGCGTTGGGCGGACGGCTCTTGCCGAAGCTGCTTGCAGATGAGCCACAACCATGCCGCGATATGGCAAGCCCAAGGAGAAACCCCTCAGCAAGAAGGGTGCAAACTGAGTTGCATTCGAGGCTTTTCTCACATTCACTTCACGGCTTGATGAAACACAAACTGGGAAGGAGCATAAAAAATGTCATCACGAATCTTGAACCTCCGAACGGCGGCCCTGATTGGAAGCGTGCTTCTTGGCACCACGTCAGCCTTTGCAGAGGCAGTTCTCCACCGCGGAAACGCCGGCGAACCGCAGACACTCGATCAGGCACATACGTCCATCAACATCGAAGAATTTATCCTGAAAGACCTTTACGAAGGCCTGACGATCTATGACGCAACCGGCAAGATCGTACCGGGAGCCGCTGAATCCTGGACCGTGTCTGAAGACGGGACAACCTATACCTTCAAGCTGCGGGAAAACGCGAACTGGTCGGACGGTTCACCCGTCACGGCGGAGGATTTCGTGTTCTCCTTCCAGCGAATAGAAGATCCGAAAACGGCTGCGGGTTACGCGAATATCCTCTATCCGATCAAAAACGCGGAAAAGATCAACAAGGGTGAACTCGCTACGAGCGAGCTTGCAGTGAGGGCCGTCGACGCCAAGACCCTCGAAATCACCTTGGAACGGCCGACCCCGTTCTTCCTGGAGCTCCTTGCGCATCAGACGGCCCTTCCCGTCTCCAAGGCGAGCGTCGAAAAGAATGGTGCAGACTTCGTCAAACCCGGTGTCATGGTTTCCAATGGGGCGTTCAAGCTCGTAAGTCATGTGCCGAACGACAGCTTGGTGGTTGAGAAAAACCCCAATCACTGGGACGCCGCCAACGTCAAGCTCGACAAGGTGATCTTCTACCCGATCGATGACCAAGCCGCTTCCGTGCGCCGGTTCGAGGCCAAGGAGATGGACCTGGTCTACAATTTCTCCGCCGACCAGATCGACCGTCTCCGCAGCTCTTACGGCGATCAGGTGCATATATCGCCGACCTTGGCGACATACTACTACGCCTTCGACAGCCGTCAGGAACCGTACAGCGACGTCCGCGTCCGCCGTGCCCTCTCCATGGCCGTCGACCGGGACTTCCTCGCCAAGGAGATCTATAGTGGCTCGCAGATTCCGGCCTATTCGATGGTCCCTCCTGGCATGGAGACCTATGGGGAACCGTCCAAGGCCGATTTCGCGGAAATGTCCCAGCTCGACCGTGAGGACAAGGCGATCGAGCTCATGAAAGAGGCAGGATATGGCGAAGGCGGCAAGCCGCTCAATATCGAGATCCGCTACAACACGAACCCGAACCACGAGCGCGTGGCCACCGCGGTTGCGGACATGTGGAAGAACACCTTTGGTGCCAGCGTCTCGCTGGTAAACCTCGATGTATCGTCTCACTACGCCTATCTGCAGGAAGACGGGAAGTTCAACGTCGCTCGCGCTGGCTGGGTGGCAGACTACGCCGACGCGGAAAACTTCCTCGCGCTCAGCCTCAGCACCAACGAGACGTTCAACTACGGCCAGTACAAAAATCCCGAATTCGACGACCTGATGAAAAGGTCTTACGAGGAGCGGGATCAGGCGGAGCGGTCGAAGCTTCTCCACGAGGCCGAAGCGCTCGTGATGCGCGACCAGCCGGTCGCACCGCTTCTCACGCAGGCTGATCTGTGGCTGGTTTCCGACCGGATCAAGGGCTGGCAAGACAATGCAGTAAACGAGCATCTCAGCCGCTTCCTCAGCGTTTCCGAATAATCAGACGGAGCAAATGGCGCGCCGCTCCGGCGCGCCATTTGGCAGGAGAACCGGTATGCTGTCCTTTGTTCTGCGCCGCTTGGCGAGCGCCGTGCCGACACTGTTCATCGTCGTCACGATTTCCTTTTTTCTGATGCGTTTCGCCCCTGGCGGTCCTTTCAATCTCGAGCGTCCATTGCCTCCCGCTACGATGGAAAACCTGATGCGGACCTATCAGCTCGACCAGCCGCTCTGGCGCCAATACGTCACCTATATCTCCAATGCCGTGAAAGGCGATTTCGGCCCCAGTTACATATACAAGGACAACACCGTCGCCGAACTGATCGGCAAGGGTCTTCCCTATTCGGTCGAACTCGGCTTTTACGCGCTGCTCCTGGCACTGATCGGCGGCGTCCTGACGGGCACGGTAGCTGCCCTTCGGCAAAACAGCCTGCTTGATTTCTCCATCATGTCGCTGGCGACAGTGGGAACCACGATCCCGAACTTCGTGGTTGGCCCCGTCTTGACCCTGGTGTTCGCCATCGGGCTATCGCTTCTGCCGGCAGGCGGTTGGGGCGATGGGTCGCTCTCGTTCCTGATTCTTCCCATGATCGCGCTGGCGCTACCGCAATTGGCTGTCTTTGCACGTTTGACACGTGGCTCGATGATCGAGGCTCTTCATGGCGACCACATCCGCACGGCACGTGCCTACGGGCTACCCTCCCGGGTGGTGGTGATTACGCATGCGATGCGGGGGGCTCTTCTCCCAGTCATATCGTACCTGGCCCCTTGTGCCGCAGCGCTGATGACGGGCTCGGCGGTCGTGGAGACAATTTTCACCATTCCCGGCGTGGGGAGGTACTTCGTGCTCGGTGCGCTCAATCGGGACTATACGCTTGTGATGGGCACCGTGGTCCTCATCGCGATTTTCGTCATCGTCTTCAATCTGCTGGTCGATCTTCTCTACGGCCTTCTCGATCCGAGGGTCCGCCATGACTGAAGCCATCACGCCACTCCAATCCGAGACGTCAGGCACGCCAAGCCGCAGCCTCTTCCAGCTCGCCATGATCCGTTTTCGGCGAAACAAGGCGGCGATGGCCGGATGTTTCATGATGCTGTTTATCGCGGCATTCTCCTTCCTGGGTCCCTTGTTCGTCCCGCACAACTATGACCAGGTGTTTACGTCCTATGTAGCGGTCCCTCCGAGCCTCGAAGCGAGGCCCGACGAGGCGTCGCTTCAGAACGCAATGGAAGGCGTTGCGACCCGAGCGCGTGTGAAACTCGACAGTTTCGACGTCGAGGGACAGACATTCACGGCGACCGTCAGCGCCGATGATCCGATCGACCCGCGAACGACCCGTTATTTCGATCGGGCGAACGAATTCCGTGACACGCAGGTGGTCAGCTCGGAAAACGACGGACGTGTTCTAAAACTCACCGGACAAGTAAACAGGGAATATTTCCTGTTTGGCACCGATCCCAATGGCCGCGACCTTGTTGCGCGGGTGATGCTGGGGGGACAGATTTCGATAGCGGTTGGCTTGCTGGCAAGTCTCGTCTCTCTCGGCATCGGAGTGATCTATGGCGCCACTTCAGGATATCTCGGCGGCCGCGTCGACAATGTCATGATGCGGCTGGTGGAGATCCTATATTCGCTCCCATTCGTATTCCTGGTCGTGGTGCTCGTCGTCTTCTTCGGCCGCAGCTTCATCCTGATCTTCCTTGTGATCGGCGCGGTCGAATGGCTCGACATGGCACGCATCGTCCGTGGCCAGACACTCGCATTAAAGCGCCGCGAGTTCGTCGGAGCCGCACAGGCGCTCGGGTTGAATGACTGGCAGATTATCCGTCGTCATATCATTCCCAATACGATCGGTCCGGTTATCGTCTTCGTGACGGTGGTGGTGCCGAAAGTCATTCTGCTTGAGAGTTTTCTGTCGTTCCTCGGCCTCGGCGTACAGGCTCCACTGACCAGTTGGGGAGCGCTTATCTCGGAAGGCGCGAATAACATCCAGTCCGCGCCTTGGCTCCTCATTTTCCCCTCAATCTTCTTCGTCGCAACGCTCTTTTCGCTGAACTTCATCGGCGACGGCCTGCGTGACGCTCTCGATCCCAAGGACCGGTAACATGGAAGATGCCAAGTCAACCATTCTTGACGTCAAGAGCTTAAAAGTGAGCTTCACGACGCCAGACGGAACCGTGAATGCCGTAAAGGGCATCGATCTTGAGGTTCGCGCCGGAGAAACGCTTGCGGTCGTTGGCGAGTCCGGGTCCGGCAAGAGCCAGACGATGATGGCCATTATGGGCCTCTTGGCAAAGAACGGGACGGTGACGGGATCGGCGAAATACCGCGGCAAGGAGCTTATCGGACTTCCGCTCAAGGAGCTGAACCAGGTCCGCGGCTCGAAGATCACGATGATCTTCCAGGAACCAATGACATCACTCGATCCGCTTTATACCATCGGACGGCAAATCGCGGAGCCGATCGTCCACCACCGCGGGGGCAGTTACAAGGAAGCCCGCAAACGAGTACTGGAACTCCTTGAACTGGTGGGAATCCCCGAGCCTGCTCGGCGGATCGACAGCTACCCGCATGAGCTTTCGGGCGGTCAGCGCCAGCGCGTCATGATCGCCATGGCGCTCGCAAACGAGCCGGACATATTGATCGCCGACGAGCCGACTACTGCACTGGATGTCACCATCCAGGCGCAGATACTTTCGCTGCTTCGCCAACTCCAGCAGCGTTTCGGCATGGCGATCGTACTGATCACTCACGATCTTGGTATTGTCAGGCACTTCGCCACGCGGGTTGCGGTCATGCGCCGGGGTGAACTGGTCGAAAAGGGACAGACTGCGGACATCTTCGAACGTCCCTCGTCGGATTATACGAAAATGTTGCTCGATGCTGAACCGCATGGCCATAAACCGCCTCCTCAAGATAGCGCACCAATCATTCTCGAAGGACGCAAAGTCTGCGTCGACTTCGAGATCGGCGGCTTGTTCTCGAAAGGACGGAAGCATTTCCGCGCGGTCGACAATGTGAACGTGAGATTGCGAGAAGGTCAGACGATCGGCATTGTCGGAGAATCCGGATCGGGGAAGTCGACGCTCGGTCGCGCACTCCTGCGCTTGATCCATAGTGGCGGCCATTATCGCTTCGGCACTGTCGACATCTCACGATATGACAGAAAACAGATGCGGCCACTACGCAGGCAAATGCAGCTCGTTTTTCAGGACCCCTATGGCTCTCTGTCGCCACGTCAGACAGTCGGTGAGATCATCACCGAAGGTCTTTTGGTACACGACCCGGGTTTGACAAAGGCTGAGCGCGATCTGCGAGCAATAGCTGCCCTGGAAGAGGTTGGCCTCGATCCTCGTACGCGCAACCGCTATCCTCATGAGTTCTCGGGTGGCCAACGGCAGCGCATCGCCATCGCACGTGCGATGATCCTCAAACCACAAGTGGTCATCCTCGACGAGCCGACCTCTGCACTCGACCGTTCTGTACAAGGTCAGGTGATCGACCTTCTGCGGCAACTGCAGGAAAACCATGGGCTCTCCTACATCTTCATCAGCCATGATCTGTCAGTGGTGAAGGCTCTTTCCGACTACGTGATCGTTATGAAGAGCGGCAAGATCGTTGAAGAGGGCGCGACCGAGGCGGTATTCGAAAGTCCGGGCGCACCCTATACCAAGGCACTCATCGGAGCCGCATTCACCGTGTGATTGGCAGGTGCCAAACATCGTCATGGAAAGAGCGGTTACAGCGCGAATTACTGCTTGGCTTCGTCGAAGATACGACGATGTTCCTCAACGGCAGGCAAGTTGTGCCGGACCCAGTAATTAAGCCCTTCGAGGGCGCGCAGCATGCCGGCTCCCATTTCTGTCAATTCATATTCAACCCGTGGGGGCACTTCGGGGAAATAATGACGTATGACCAAACCGTCGCGCTCCAGATTGCGTAGTGTCAGCGTCAGCATTCGCTGCGTAACCCCATCGATTTCCTTTTTGAGCGCCGAAAAACGGAGCCGGCGCTCATTTGCGAGGGAGAGGCGCCACACAACATGAACAGTCCATTTATCGCCTAGCCGTGTGCAAATCCCGTTTGATGGAATTGGTCTAAATTGCGGGTTGTCCGCCTGTCCCTGCTGTGAGCCGACCTGGATGGAATTGTCCATGCGTATCATCCTTGTGCCTGATGCTGCAAAATGTGCCGCCTTCCGCCGACTTTCCATTGGTATATATGGTTACCCCTGGTTCAACACGAGGGTTTTCAATGTCCGATGATAAACATCCAATCCTGGTTTTCGGCGCCACCGGGCGACAGGGCGGATCGGTCGCTAAAGCCTTGCTGAAAGCACAATGGCCAGTTCGCGCATTTGTATTGGATCCCACGAAACCAGCGTCGATTGCCTTACGGCACGCAGGCGTCGAACTGGTGCGCGGATCGTTCGAGGACACCGATGCGATCCGCGCAGCGATGAAAGATACTTACGGCGTTTTCAGCGTGCTGCCGGGTAATCTGACGGCAGAGGAAGAAGAACGCTATGGGACTTCGATCGCGGACCTAGCCGTCGAAAGCGGCGTCGCTCATCTCATCTATTCCTCGGGTGCCAGCGTCGGGGATGAGCTGACAGGTGTGGCGCGTTTCGACGCCAAACCTCGCATTGAGGCATACATCCGCCAATTGCCTGTCACAGCAACCATCGTCAGACCGATGATCTTCATGGAAATGCTCGTGCGACCCGGGTTCAGATTGGACGAAGGGCGGTTGTTCTCTCTTATCAGACCAGATCATTCGATCCAGCTCACTGCCGTGGAGGATATCGGGAAGTTCGTTGCGTCAATCTTCGCCGACGCGGCCCGGTTCGGCGGAGTAACTTTAAAGATCGCGAGCGACAGGGTTACGGGCCATGAACTGGGAGCCATTTTCAGCGAAGTCGCCGGCCGCCCAATCGCTTATGCCCGTTTTCCAGATGAGGTTCTCGCAGCCAATGCGGACTTGGCGCACATGGCCAAGAGCCTGGAAGATGGCCCACTGGCAGAACGTGTAGATCTGAATGCGATGCGCGAAATCAATCCAGAACTCCTCTCTTTCCACGCCTGGCTTGCGGGAACCGGACGCAAAGCACTTGACGAAGCCCTGGATATGGCCGCCCGTGGCGCCTCGTAGCTGGTCAAGGTGCGGTTCATGAACTGGTTCGAAAGCTGGGTTGCCTCTCAGGGCCCACCGTTGCTTTTCGGAATGAGCGTCAGACATATGAGCGCAAACAGCGCAGTCAGGCAGCTTGTCAAAGCGAGCGGCCACCACCCCATAACGAGGAAGGGAGCTGCGCCAGCCGTACCTGCAGCGGTGACCCCAAGGATCGCCGCCACAACCAATGCGGCACCGCGAGAATGATCGCCCTTCGAGGCAATGATCGCCTGGTGGAAACCGATCGGACCGCGGATTCCAAATGCGCCGTTCGTCACAACCCACAGGGGCACGAGTACGATGAGGCTTTCTCCGCCACTTCCAACGTAGGCAAGGATCAGCAGGAATCCCAGGAGCAGGCCGGCTGTGCCGATGACAATCATGCGCTCGATGCCGAATGTCCGGGCAAGCATGTTTGATAGGTTCGATGCCAGGATGAAATTGGCAATGCCGCAACTCTGGAGAAGAATGAAATCTCGGATACCTCCACCCAAATTCCCTGTCATCACCGCCGGTGCGCCAAAGACAAAGATAAGGATTCCCGCCAAGGAAAAGGCCTGACTTAAAGCGTGCCGAAGGAAATCAACCTTTCGCACGATCGAAAAATAGCTCTGGTGGACTTCAAGAGCGTCCTGCCGATCCGGAAGTGAATGGCCGTAGGTCTTGCTGGCAATCGCGCAGACGACCGCACAACCACCAAGGACGAGGAAAGAAGTCTCCCATCCACCCACTTGGAGTAGAAATGCCCCAGCTAAAGGGGCAAGTGCGGGTGTCAGGGACTCGATCGACCCAAGTCTTCCGAACATTCCAGCGGCTTTGTCACCAGTATAGAGGCCTTGGATGAAACCGGGCGCGAATACCGCCGGGCCAGAGCCGAATGCGCCTTGCACGAAGCGCAAAGCGACAAGCCCCTCCAGATTCGGTGCGAATGCCGACAGAATAGAAGTGATCGCGAATAGGCTTAGCGACCAGACCAGAAGCTTACGGGGAGAATACCTCGCTCCGAGTTCTCCAAAGGTCAGCAATCCCGCAAGCGTGCCTGCTGCATAAGCTGCGAGCACCATCTGGGCCAAAGCCGGCGTACCACCTAGTTCGCGCGGCATCGTCGGGACAGCAGGCAGGACCAGATCAGTTCCGGCGATACCGAGAATGGTGCCGAACGAAATCAGCAGAAACAGGAAACCGGGTGATGCGCTACGAGTCATAACCGCACATACCACCCAGGGACGCCCGCACCCATCGTGCTAGGGTTATCACGTTGAACAATTTTGTTGATGTTTTGCGACAGTCTGCAAGCCGGCGGGCGTAGAAGTCATTACGCCTCACCATCTGATAGATGCCGTAGAGGGTCAAGGCGACGCTTCCCTACGGTGATCGCAATCCGTGTCCAATCGCCGCTCGAAAGCACCTGCTGCTGCCGCTGCTCACATCGACAATCTCGGGAATGATAGGACCGATCGTTGTGCCGACGCCGAACCATCGGTCACGGGCGTTGATGCGTCGTGTCATGATGTTTTTCTCCGATGTTGAAGGGAACCGTTTCAGGACGAACGGTGTTCTATGTGCCGCTGCGAACGACCATCTCCCTCGATTGCAATTCGCAGCAGAGAGGCCTGGTGGAAGAGCAGCCATCAGGCCTTTTTCATATCTAGCTAGATCAAATGTCTGGTGTGCTGGGCCGCACCACGGCCCTACTTCCTGAACGCTGTGGCCATCCCCTACGCCGCGGCGGAGAGGTCCGCCCGTTCCCACCAGCCTCGCGCGGGCCTCTCACTCCAAAATGTCATCATCCAAAGGCGGTAGGAACTCGCGGTCGCGCATTTCCGTTTGCACCCGTCGCGGCAGATAGCCCAAATACGTCCGCGATCGTAGGGCCGGCAGAAGGTTGGGAGAAGCCGGCCCTATGCTTATTGCCGAATTGCGATCTCCATATCATGCGCAACAATCCGCCGTCGCGATGCCGATCCACATCTGCGGCAGAGAGGCTCGGGTGGATTGCAGGCCGGAACGAGCCTCTCCTTTTATTCCTAACGTGCGGCGGGAACCTCATGCCAGTTTCGTCGTTTTTGTGGGCCGCGGCGTCTGTCCCCAACACCCCTCCGCGGCCATAGGGCCGGCGCGTGGCATGTCGTCGGCCCTATGCTTCCAGTTGCAATCTGAATCGGCTGTGCAATATTGCTGCTGCCGCGATGCTGATCAATCGTCTGCGGCAGAGAGGCCCGGAAGGACGTCACTGCACGACTGGGCCTCTCGACGGCCCTGCCCAGCCGCCGGGAACAGAACTTGTGTCGAGACGTTCGGGCAAGTCGCGGCTGCATGCCAATCGACCTCCACCGCGACCGTAGGGCCGGCAGGGGCCCATACTTGCCGGTCCTATGCATAACCTTCCGACGATAACGACCGTCGAGACCGCTTGAAGCCGTTCCCCAGCGTGTTGATGACGATATGGCCGGTCAACAAAGAGGAGGAAACTTCAAGAGCAACACGCCCAATGCCGGCGGTAAGCGCTATGCCGTTTCCGATCCCGATGAGGCTTCGAGACCTATGCCGCCCGCAATGTTCGGATCGGCGCTCTTATCGATCGCGACGGCGCGCGCGCCGGAAGATGTCGGCGGCTTGCCGGGTTTTGAAGAACCTCCTCAACGCAATGACAAAGCCACGACAGGCCCAGCATGCGAAGTTGTGAACTGGTATGGCTTCGAGCCTGAAGTCATTAGCGTTGCCACGATCAAAGAGCGGATATCAAAGCTGGCGCGCCGGCGAACCCTCGGAAAAGCGGCCTTCGCTAAAAAGCCAGAACAAGCGTCGCTGACCGCGAACCCACCCGTCCGCGGCCTGCGCCGGACGCTTACGCTACCGTTGGCGACACCAGAATTTGGTCGCCGTGACAATCCCACACCCGTTGTCAACAGCGCTGCGTGAGCCTCTCTCCCGAAAGGTCATCATCCAAATTTGGTAGGAACTCGCATTTGCTTATTCCGTTAGCAGCCGTCGCGGCAGATAGCTCGAACACGTCCGCGACCGCAGGGCCGGCGCGAGGCTGGGGGCGCCGGCCCTATGTCTATTGTCGAGTTGCGATTCGAGCCTCTATTTTCATTCCTGACGTGCGGCAGGAACCTCACGCCGGTTGCGGCGTTTTTAGGAGCCGCGCTGTCATTTCCCAACCCGCACCGCGCGGCCATAGGACCGGCGTAACGAGATGTCGCCGGTCCTATGCTCTGGGATCATATCCGTGGAGAACAGAATTTGTGCCGAGATGTTCGGACAAGGTCGTGGTCTCTTTCTCCTGATGAATACGCGACCATACGACCGGCAGGGGCCCGATTTGCCGGTCGTACCTGAGAAGTACCTTCTCTATGCAGACGTGGCCAAGCTCGACAAGCCGATAAAGCCCGCTGACTTCAACTGCTCCGCTCACCCATATCCTCTAAACTCGGCAGGCGTGACCAGTGCCTGATCGAGAGTGTCCAACGTTCAGTGCTCATTATGCGCTCAGAAAATCGCTTGCTGTGTAACCAGAAAGTTGCCGCCGAGGTCAAACGTGAATGACTATCCAGGTTACGACCAGCCCTGCACACATGATGAGCACTGGTGCCCCGTAGTCCACCCAGGTTCGCTGCCATAAGTCCTTCATAGCCTTACCGCCCCATGAGTTACATCTTATGAAACGCCCCCTAACGCGAAGGGGGCAATTTTGTTCCATCTCATAAGCTTGTGCAGAAAATTTAGGGCTTCGGGGCGGGAGTTTTGATGCGATTTCCAGGCGGACACGCCCGGAAAAACACGAAGGCGCTCGACCCGTTGCCGGGGAGCGCCCTCTTCTAGAGCACGACTGCAAACGTGCTACTGCTGCGACGGTGTGGCTTTTTGAAGCTTATCCTGCACCCTCTGAACGAGTGCGGGATCTTTTTCCGCGGCGGTTAAGATTGCATTGTATTCCTCAACTGACATGTCTGGAGAACCTTCGACCACCTGCACCATTTTTTTGCTTGCCTCGGTCTGGAGCTGTTGCTTTGTAGCCGCGTCCGATGTGGCTCCAATCTTGGTCGAGTATTCCTGCCTCACCTTGTCGACCTGCAGGTACGCGACCGCAAAAGCCTCGATTTTCTGATCGGTGACGGCGGCAGCAGGCATGCCATTGCCACCCGTCTGCCCTTGGACGGGCCCTTTCTGTGTATTTGCCTCCTGCGCAAAAGCAGGATTGCCGAAAAATACCAAGCTCAAAATCAGTGCGGATAGCGATGCTGGACGGAAGTTGCGAGTGATCATCTTCATTCCTTTTCAGCTAAGAGCGTGAACAACAGCATGTCGGGTAAACCCGTAGCCAGCATGGGGAACGATCCGGCCACAATATGGCTGTAGCATGTTAACCCCACGGCGATTATGCGATGATCTTCGGGCGATGGAGCATGGCGGTCTATACCGACGACGAGTGAAAGCCTGAAGGGAAGAGGCGGAGTTGTGACAGCATGATCGAGTTTGCGGATAACCTCATGCTGGCGACCGACGCGAGTGGTGAGGTGGAATAGGAACGATTTCACTCCTGGACGATGGTCACCAGTTTTCGGCTGGCAACACAGGTCCGGATCGCCTCGGAATCCTCGTTCAGAATGGCAATGAGGGTCGCGGTGTCCGGCGTCCGCAAAGTGCACTCATAGACGGCCCTTGCGCCAAGCTCGTCAGCGCTTACATCCGGATCCTGCCGAAGGTCTTTGAGAATTTCGGAGGCATTCCGCATGCACTCTTCAAGCGTGGCGGCGAAATGTAGCTCTTCATCGTCACCTGGAATGATCTGACAAGCGTAAATCACAACCTCCATGTGAACCTCTTCTCATTACGACAACTCTCGTTATTGCTTAGGTCAATTTCCTCTCGGTCGCTATCCGTCAAAATTGATAGGTTGCAGTGGATAACCGTAACACCCTGAGGATTGCGGAACCTCCAAATCAGAGCTGCGTTGGCAGACAGGAGGAAGCTCATATGAGACGTGGTCACTGGGAAAGGCCGATCACATATGAAGAGGACAATCGCGGCGGATATCGAACGATATGGAGCGCCGAAGAAGCAGCTCACGCATTGCTATTGATGTGGCCTGTCGATGATGGTGACGAATACTGGGAGGCTCAGCGCGTCTGCCTCGCGGTGATGGAGGGAGAGCGGTCCGCTGAGGATGCCCGGATTGCCTTCCTCAAGGCTGCCGCGGAAGCCGGTGTTTTCGTCCGCGGTCAATAGTCCATCAGCATCGCTTTAAAAGACTCCTGTTGACTCACTCTCGAATGAGAACATAATTAGAACATCGGAGCCGCAATGCGGCGGCGCTCCCTTGAAAATCCCAGAAGAAGAACGCGCTTCGGCGCGAAGGAGAAGTCGTGTCTACGAAACAGCATGAAATTGAAAAAGACGAAGCTCGCAATGCGCTTGAGGAGGTTCTTGCCTACCATGGAGGAGACGCCCTCGCCGCGGTCCAAACCTTGCTGGAGGACTGCCGTCACCTGCGTCATGAGCTTGTTCTCGCTGAAGGAGCGATGAGCACCGGAATGACAAGGGGCTGGCGGCCAAGCTTGGAGCGCAAAGATCATGCCTAAGACGGGTGGTCCCGATCCCCGCTACACGTGGCGCCGAACCAATCCCGAGACACCGGACCACTTTGCTGGCTTAGACGGAGAATGGCCGGTCCTGCACTTGTGCTGCAACGGGTATTGCAGATACGCCGAGGCTTACGGCAAAGGCGTCCGAGGATTGCTATGATGCTCAGTTGGCCGGAACGTGGCCCGGGATGAGCGAAGAAATGTGTATGAAGGCCAAGAACCTCGCAGAGCAGGAAGCCAGGCAGAAGAAGGATGCCCAGTGTGGAATAACAAGAGCTTTGCCAGAAGTCGGACCGGTCACCTGGTGGTGCGATGAACACTTCCCCCATTTGGACGAGATCAAACGGTTGCGTGGTCTACCAGATCGAGGTAGGTGGCGGCCACGTCCTGATCGAGCTTAGCGCCACCGTGTCCATTCACTTGCAGATGAGCGATTAGCTTCAGGAACGCCCGCAATGCGATGGACAATTCCGCGCCGTCCGCGACGGGTAGGTCAACGACCGGCTTGAGCCGAGCGACGACCTTGTCCGCCGCATCTCTGACGGCTTCGTTTTCCGTATTACCCACGATTTCGCAGGCCAGAGCATACATCTGCCGGTAGCTGTGCACCGCCAAGATCGCGCGCACAAGCCAGTCTTCCCCAAGCTCCGTCATGAGCTTACCCCAAACCCCAATTTACATCTGAGATGCAGTGCCTCTACTTCATTTTGGCTCAGGAGTGCGAAATCTCACCATCTTTGGTGAAGGGGCCATTAACCATGAGAACACAAGCCGCCCCACCTGATCGAAGACGACGGACGATCGCATTCCATCCACTGCGGTATTTCCCGCACTACCTGGATGTCGCAACCTAAGGCGTTGAGCGTGCTTTCGAGGAGCGTATGGATACGACCGCTTCGCTCGCATTGCCACATTTATCACCGCCGGTGTAGCAGACATAGGCAAGCGCCTCGTTCTGTGCGCCGCCTTTGTCGGTGCCCTGGTGAAGCCAATCCGTGCGATCAGCGGACGATAAGAGGTAACGGGGGTCCACCGCGATGACACGTCGTGTCATGGTGATTTTCTCCGATGTTGAAGGGAACCGTTTCAGGGGATGCGCGGTTTATCTGCTATCGCACCAGTCATTGACCTCCCCAAGTGGTGCGAGGCTGCGAAGTCCGTTGTCCCCCGAAGCATATAAGTCGCAGCCATGAGGCCTGGCGGAGTCGAAGCCGCCAGGCCTCATCCTTATGAGCTGTGTCGCTCTGGAACCGAAATTCAACTTCAGCGTTGAGGAGCGTCGCGGGGCGCCAAAGCCACGGAACCTATCCGCGACCGTAGGGCCGGCGTAACGGAATGCCGCCGGTCCTACGATAGCGTTTCGGACACCTGCCCAAGGACGTGACAACCCGAAAGCTGATCTGATGCAGATTTGGAGGGCACTCCGGGTGCGCATTACCAGATTGGTACTTATACGTTGCGCTTGGTCTATGCATCATCGCGCCGGCACTTCAGGAAGTACGGGCCGAGCAGGTCTACTTTGCAGCCAAAGTGATATTAAGCCCAGCTTATAGCGAGCTGTTTTCTTGGTGCCGTAGTTATCAATGGGTTGATCACCGGTCCAACTCGATCGCACTCTGCTCTTGAGGTATAGCCAGCCTGACAATCAATCCGTGCGGATGACGATCCATCAATTCCAGCTTTCCATGATGCGCCTGTACAATCTCGGTGACGATGGACAACCCGAGGCCGAAGCCAATATCCGCCCCTCCCCGCGCCGCATCGGCTTTATAGAATGGCTCAAGTACCCGGTCGCGATGCTCAGCGGGAATTCCCGGTCCATCATCCGCGACATCGATGATGGCTTCACCATCAGTCGCGCATAGCGTCACATCGACACGGCTTCCGAATTTGGTCGCATTGTCGCACAGGTTCGTCACCGCGCGCGTGATGGCAAGTGGCTTGAAGCTTGCAACCAATCGCGAGGGACCGCGATAGGCGATTTCATGCCCCATATCCGCGAACTCATCGCACACCGTCTGCAATATCGAGCCGAGATCGGCACGCTGGAATGCCTCGCTCTGGTGATTGTCCCGCAGATAGCTGAGGCTTTCCTTCAAGAGCCGGTCTATTCGTTCTATATCCGTGAGCAAGGCTTCCCGGACTTCGTTTTCGTTCACTCTCTCGGCGCGAAGCCTCAATCGCGTCAGCGGTGTTCTGAGATCATGACTTATGCCGCGAAGCATTCGCGTGCGTGCATCGACCATGGCCGAGATGCGGCGCTGCATTCCATTGAGCGCCCGCGCAAGCGTCACAATCTCGACGCTGCCGCGCTCCTCGAACGGTGCCGCGCCGAGAGAGATGTCCGCCTTCATAGCCGCGGAGGCAATCCGGCGCAGCGGGCGGGTTATCGCCCAGACAGCGAACATGGAGAACAGGATGATCAGCGTGACCGTCGCCACCAGGTAGTTCGAACCAAATCGCAACGCATCGTTGCGAAGAAAGCTTTCGGGCAGCAGCTCCATGACGAGCAGCGTTTCGTCATCGATCTTGGCTGCGAGGACGCGCTTACCGCCGACGAAGGTTCTCCAGCCCCCGAATGGTATGGGTCGGTCTTCGGGAGGCAGGAGGCGATCGATCGCAACCTGGATGAAAGGCTCGTCCGGCGACGTAGTGGTGAAATCGTCAAAATAGGAGAGCGGACGCAGGACAAAATTTTGCCCGCCGCGATTGGCCGCCGCCAGAACCGAGCTTCTCTCCTCGGGCGTAGCCGTTGCCAAGACCGAGGCGATTGCCGAAACACGGGCAGACATACCTTCCAGATCAGGGGCAGTATATTCGTCCCGCACCCAGGCTTCCAGTGTCGAACCTATGACGAAGGCAATGATCAGGCAGGCGAAAATGACGGCGGTGATCTGGCCGTGAATGGTCGAGATCGACCGGGATATCCGAAATCCCAAAACGCCTCCTTGGGCTCCATGCCCGCTGGTTGACTTGAAACGGCTCTATGGCAGACCCGATCCGGCGGAGAATAGGGCGTTCCACGGAAATCCGAGATTAAGTTTTGTGTCGATCGGCCGCAAATGCCCGCAGGAACTGTCCGTCGTCAGGCCTATCCGCAACAAAGCGTAACACAAAGACACGCCGGCCAAGCTCGGCCCATGGCAGGACGGAGATGTTGCAAACACGGTCCTCGGCGCGCGCCGACGGCTTCCGTGTCAAATCACTGGAGCACCCATGTCTTTTATCCAACGGACCGATCGGCGACTTCGATCAAGCGCCCTATGCCTCTCCTTCGTGTTCGCCGGCACGGCTTCGAGCGCACTCGCCGCCGACGCGATCCTTGGGGCACAGACCCCAGAACCGCCATTCGATCAGGAGCGGTTCAACAACGAGAAGCCGCAGCGAAACTGGAGCCTCATTGTTGGCGGCGGCGCAATCTACGAACCGGAATATGAAGGCGGCAACAAGTTTGAAGTGCAGCCCATACCGGTGATCGTCTTCACTTATGGCGAGTGGCTCGAAATCGACCCGGCAGGTGTAACCGTCACGGCGCTTCGACACGAGGGTTTCGCGCTGGCGGCCAAGGTCGGCTACGAAGGCGGGCGGGACGAGGACGACGCGGACCGTCTCGATGGACTGGGCGACATCGACTTCGCCGCAACAATTGGCGCCAAGGCTTCCTATAGCTGGAAGGGCTTCGAGTTCTATGCCAGCGTCGACCAGACGATCGACGGCAGCGAGAGCCTGATCGGGACCTTCGGTGCCGAATATCAGGCGCCCGTCACCGAGCGCCTGATCCTCGGCGCCGGCGTTGAGGCTGTCGTCGCCAACAGCAAGCACATGGAAGCCTATTTCGGTGTGAACGCTGCGCAAGCGGCACGATCCGGTCTGTCCGAATACAAGCCGGATGCTGGTCTCAAGCGCGTCAACGTCTCAGCCTCCGCCACGTATATGCTGAGCGAAAACTGGTTGATCCGCGGCGAAGCGAGCCTTGGCATACTGACGGGCGATGCCGCCGACAGCCCGATCGTGGAAGAGAAGCTGCAGCCCTCCACCTCGGTGTTTGTCGGTTACAAGTTCTGAATTGGAAGAAAACGAACAACGAGAAGCCGGGCAAATACCCGGCTTTTTTTTGCAGAATTATGTAGAAAGTGCCACCAGAGCCGCAAGGTAAGAACGCTGTCCGCAATTATGGGCCAAGCTATTTCCTAGGCTTCTGAATGGTGTTCCAGAGGGCGCCCGGCGTAAAATCATAGCCCAGCAGACAAGATCACGTACTCGCGCCTGAAGACCCGCTTCAGTGGTGACGGTTGGTACCTAATTTCTTTCTTTATTGCGACAGTCAGCCCTGCTCGACATTGGCGGTGAACATATAACCGCCGAGCCTGACCGTCTGCAGCAGGACCGGCGTTTTCGGATCCGACTCGATCTTCTGACGCAGCCGGCTGATATGCACGTCGACGCTGCGTTCGATCGGCCCGGCAAGACCTGTATGCGTGAGGGAAAGAAGCTCTTCCCGCGTGATGACACGTCCGGGATTCCGACAGAATGCCAACAGCAGATCGAATTCCGTCGTTGTCAACGCAACTCTGGCATTGCTGGGGTCGTGCAATTGTCGGCGCAGCGGGTCGATCTGCCACCCTTCGAAGCGCAGTTTGCGCTGGGCCGAGTTATTGACCAAGCCATAGGACGCCCGCCTCAGAAGACTACGGATGCGCGCCACGACTTCCCTGGGACTGAACGGTTTCGTCACGTAATCGTCGGCGCCGACCTCCAGCCCCACGATACGGTCGACCTCCTCCCCAAGCGCCGTCAGGAGAATGATCGGTGTCGTCTTTTGGGAACGAATCCGCCTGCAGATGCTCAGACCATCTTCGCCCGGTAACATGACATCCAAAATGATGAGGTCGAATTCGTTATTACGCAGCAAGGACTGCATCATATGCCCATCGTCGGCGACGGTGGGAATCATCCCATTTTCCTGCACCGCGAGCGCGAGAAGTTTGCCGATCTCCGGGTCGTCTTCCACGATCAGAATTTTCGCGTTCGCGGAACTTGATTGCATTGTCGTCTTCCTTGCCTCAACTGGCGCACAATGCATGTGACGCAGACTGCGAATGTTTCGCTTTATTAAGTTTTGTTGCGAGGGTTGGAAAGGCCAAGCAGGTCCCTGACCCGCCGTAGCAAGCCCTCATTAGAGCGGCAGGGTCAAGAACACTGGCAAAAGACCAACCGACTGGCCAAGTTCGATGAGCTCTACGCCGATCCATGCGGCAAGGAAGACCACCCCGTCCCTCAAACTCCCGAGGGCTTTCGCCGAGCGAAGGAGCGTATCGTCGCATTCCCGCCACAAGGAAAGATCCGGCCAAAGCCTCGGAGTCGTCCGCCGGTATTCATGGAAGCGTTGGCCATAGCGGCTGGCCAGGTAGGCCTCTTCGCCTCGCATGGCCATGTCGAATGCCAGATATGCCGTCAGCGTGATTGCGCCGACGAGCAATAGACTGCCAGTTTGCGCGGCAACTCCGGCAATGCCGATCAGACTGAAGAAATAGAGCGGATTGCGCGTGATCGAATAAGACCCATAGGTGACGAGTTCCGAATTCTTGCGGTCGCCGATGTAGAATAGCGACCAACCTCGACCGGCAATTGCAATGAAGATCGCCAGCGTTCCCATGACCTCAAAAACGGCTCTCACCAAGGGAGGTGCCGGCGGCCCCGATGTGACTGCAAGCAAGCAGAATGCGAGGCCGCCAGCTGCCCGAAGTGCATTGATACGATAGCGCTGCCGGAACGGAGCCTGAATGTTGCCCATGATGCGTGAAACCTCATCTCGAAGGATCTTTACGGTTTCTTGTCACAGGCGAGGCTGGTCTCGCTTAATGATATGTTGCCACCTGTTAAGACCTGCTGAGAAACATGACAGGGGGATCAGTCTCACTGATCCCCCTGTCATCAGCGCCGCTCGAGGTCGGCATCGGCCGACTGGAGGAAAGGGCTGAAGAGCCGGTTCAAGCGATCGCCGAAATCTGAGAAAATGAGGTGCAACGAGGGGATCACGATCAAAGACAGTACGGTGGACACGAAAAGTCCTCCGATGACGGCTATGGCCATGGGAGCCCGGAATTCGCCACCATCCCCAACGCCGAAGGCAGACGGCAGCATCCCGCCGATCATCGCCAAGGTGGTCATGATGATCGGGCGCGCCCGCTCGATACACGCCTCCACAATGGCCTCGGTTCGGACAAGTCCATGTGCTTCCCGCTCGACGGCAAAGTCGACGAGCATGATGGCATTCTTGGTCACGATACCCATCAGCATCAGTATGCCGATCACCACAGGAAGTGATATCGCGTTGCCGCTCAGGAGAAGACCAGCTGCAACACCGCCGATCGAGAGCGGAAGGGAAGCAAGGATCGTCCAAGGAGCCAGGATACTTCTAAACAGCAGGATCAACACGATCAGAACGAGCATAATGCCCGCCCCCATTGCCGTGGCGAAACTCTCGAATACTTCAGCTTCGGTATCGGAATCGCCGGTGGCCTGTACGCGCACGCCGTCGGGAAGGCTGTTCACGCTTTTCATCTGAAGCAACCGATCGAGACCCTGACCCGATGTCAGGCCCTCGGCCATGTCCGCACCTATTTCAATCCGGCGCTGGCGATCGAAGCGATTGATGGCTGAGATGGTCTCGTCAATGCCGATCTCCGCGACAGTGGCCAACGGCACCTGTCTGCCGTCGGCCGAAGGTACGGTCAGCGTATGAAAGACCGGAAGCTGCCCCCGTGCTGCGGGATCGAGAACGACCCGGATCGGGATCTGACGCGAACCTTCGATAAGGTTCGCAAGCTGGCTGTCCACGTCGCCGATCGTCGATATGCGCATCGTGCTGGCGACGGCTGCGGTGGAGACCCCGAGCGTCGCCGCTTTGTCAGTCAGCACTGTCAATCTCAGTTCGGGCCGCATGGCGGTATCGTCGCTTGCCGGATTGACGAAGCTCTTGTCGCTCGACATTTCGAGCAGTATATCGTCAGCCGCGTTCTGAACAGCATCGCCGTCGCTCCCCAGTACGGAGAATGACAGCTCGCGCTCTCCGCGATTATTAAGGAATCTAAGGCGAGTGTCGGGTATGGAAGCGATCGATCTTTCGATATCTGCCTCGATGTCAAAGGATGAGCGGGACCGTTCCCCCTTGTGCAGAAGGTCGACCGAGGTGACCGCGTAACGCACATCCTGCTGACCGCTCATGCTCGATCCCGCGCGCGTCAGAACGCCCTCCACCTCCTCGAGCTTCATCACCCGGGCCACAATCTCGTCGGTTACCGTCCGGGTTTCTTCAAGAGTTGCACCCGGTGGCAATTCGACGGTCAGCGTCAGCCGCCCCATGTCTTCATCCGGCAGGAAGGTGGTGGGCACAGTCATCAAAGAGATGATGGCAGCCGCAAAAAGACCGAAAGCAGATCCGACGGTCACCCCTTTCCAGCGAAGGCTCGTCCTCAGGACGGTTTCATAAGCGGATATTACCCGACCCTTTTTCCTTCCCGCGGCCGGCCGGGTGGTCATGAGGTAGGCTGCCATGATCGGCGTAATCAACCGCGCGACCAGGAGAGAGAAGAACACCGCGATGGCGACGGTCAGGCCGAACTCGCGAAAATATAAGCCTACAACGCCGTTCATCAGTCCAACCGGCGCGAAAACAGCAATGATAGTGGCGGAGATCGCGATCACCGCCAGCCCGATCTCGTCGGAGGCATCGAGGGCGGCCCGATAAGCAGACTTGCCCATGTTTCGATGTCGAACGACATTCTCGATCTCGACGATCGCGTCATCGACGAGGATGCCCGTTACAAGCGTAATCGCCAGCAGGCTGAGAATATTGAGCGAGAATCCGAGAAGATCGATGACGAAGAATGTGGGAATGATCGAAAGCGGCAGCGCG
>NZ_JBHFJG010000002.1:141400-225460 GCF_057559155.1 Rhizobium moroccans
CGACGGCCGCGACGATCGTCGCGCGCCAGTCGCGCAGGAACAGGAAGACGACGACGATCGAGAGCGCCGCCCCCTCCAGTAGCGTGTCCATCGCGGAATGGTAATTTCCGGCTGTGTAAGAAACACTGTCATCGACAAGGCGGAAGCGGATCCCAGGATTGCCATCGCCCAGTTTCACGATGGCTTCGGCGACCGTACGGGCGACAGCCACGTCACTCGCGCCCTGGGAGCGGTAGACGGCAAAGCCGACAATATCAGTGCCGTTCAGCGTGGCGAAGGTTCGAGGCTCGGCCACCGTATCACGAACATTCGCAATGTCCGCAAGTCGCACGGTATTGTCTCTGGAAAGGTCAAGGCGCTGCTCGGCAAGCTCTGCTACCGTCTTTGCCGCCGCCGCCGTCGTCAGGACCTGCTCGCCTCCGTCGATCGCGCTTCGCCCGCCGGAGCGATCGAGCTGCGTTTGCAAAAGCGTTTCGTTGACCGCCGCGGCCGAAAGCGACAGCGCCTGGAGGCGATCGGCATCCAGCTCCACATGGATTTCGCGATCGGCGCCGCCGACCCGTTCCACACGTCCTACTCCGGCAAGTCCCTGCAGATCTCGGGTAACAACATCGTCGACAAACCAGGAGAGTTCCGCGGCGGTCATATCCTGGCTGAGAACCGCATAGGTGACGACGGATTGTGCCTCCTCCTCGATCCGCTCAATGACTGGCTCGTCGATCGTGCCAGGCAGGTCGCCTCGAATTCTGGCAACGGCATCCCGCACGTCGTTCATCGCCCGATCCGGGGAGACGAGCCCCAGTTCGAACTCGACGGTCGTCACGGATCGCCCCTCATGGATCGTTGATGCAAGGTCCTCGATTGCCGGCAGCGATGCGATCGCGTTTTCGATCGGCCGGGTCACCTCGGTCTCCAGCTCGACCGGCGTCGCTCCGGATTGCTCGACGGTGATCTTGACGGCCGGAGTGATGATCGTCGGGAAATAGGTGATGGGCAGTTGGGCGAAACTGTAGAGCCCGACGACGGTCAAAACGACGAAAAGCAGGATGGATGGAAGAGGATTTCGGATTGCCCAGGCCGAGACATTGCCGTTTTTCATGGCGCAACCCTTTCGCCGTCCATGGCCAGAAACGACGACGCCAGACGATCCACCGAGGGCGGGTTTGAGGCTGCGATGACTGGCTGGACTTTTTCCTGAGCCTTCAGGAACGCGCCGGATTTCAGGACAACCATTTCTCCATCGCTGACTCCGCTCACGATCTCCACGAAACCATCTTGCCGCGTACCGACCGTCACCCGACGTAGGTTAACGACGCCATCCTCGACGACGAAGACATTGCTCGTGCCGCTCGCGGTCTTGACCGCACTCCCCGGCAGGAGAATGTTGCGCCTCGAAGACGAGTTGATGCTGCCGCGGGCGAAAACGCCGGGTGTGAGCCCGTCGTGATCGTCAAGTTCAATGCGTATCTCGCCGCTGCGTGTCGCCGGATCGAGTTGCGCAGCGCTTAATCTCAATGTGCCGCCAAGCGGAGCCTCGTGCCTGGGCAAAGTGATTTCTGCGCGCATGCCCTCACGAAGCCGCACGAAACTGGTATCTGTGACTGTGGCGACGAATTCGATCACTGCATCCTTTGCGATGACGAACAGAGGAGCGCCTGAACTCGTCGACATGGCGCCGATGCGCGCGGTTCTGCTGAGGATCAGCCCGGAACTCGGAGCCCGGATCGTGCTGCGTTTAATCGTCAGCTCGATCTCCTCCCGCTCCCGAGCGATAAGCTCCGCATCCGCCTCAGCAAGAGCAAGTGATTGCCGAGCAAGGCCGAGTTCCGCCACCGCACGGGCATGCGCGTTTTGATGTTCATCGAGAACCTGTTGTGAAACCGCACCCTTGGGCTGCAGGGCGCGGCTGCGTTCCAATATCTTTCTGGCTTCCGCTTCGCTCACCAGCGCCACGTCGAGCCTGCTGGTTTCCACTGAGACGGCGGCCTTGGCCCGCAGGATGCTGACCGAATTCTTGTCGAGCAGCATGCGGGCAGCGGTCATGTCGAGCACGGCCAGCGCCTCGCCCTTTTCGACATACTGCCCCGCCTCCACCAATATCTGCTCTATCGCCTCCCCCTGGACGGATGGGTAAACGTGTATCTCCTCCTTAGCGGTGAGCGACCCTACGACAGGAACGCGTTCCGTCACTCCAGTTTCTCTGGCAACAACAACCGTGACCGGCATCTGGTCCTGCGCCTGAGTTACAGTCACAAAACCGAACCAAAGAAAAATCACGCCGAACGCCAGGCGCGTGTGTGATGTTGGTGATTGGGATATCCCAGCCATAGAACGACCTTCCGCTTGATCTGGAGCTATTGCATCCCAGATGATCCGGACCAGACCGTAGCGATCGCGCCGTCTATCGGTATGTCATCGCGTTAAGAAACGTTGCGCCGCCGCGATTCCATGCCCGGCCCACAGGGGTCATCCGGCCGTCACCCAAACCTTCAATCAGCGGCGATGGCCTCACGCCCTGTTGATCGGCACACGGCGATCACACGCGGTTATTATCAGGCGGCGGAGCGATCCTGCCTATATTGTGTGGAATGTCAGCGACGAACACGGTGCCAGCGAGGTTTCTTCCATGTCGAGCGAGCCGCTTTTCGGCGAAGGCCGTATCCAAACGCGTGAGGATCGTTCGCAGGCTCTTCACCAGGCCTCCTGGCTCGATGGCGCGGTGACCTTCGACCATCGGCACTGGGTCTGCAAGGACGTCGAGCTTCGCTGGAATGCGCCACGCCATGTGATCGTGTTGACCGAACGTGGGCGCACGGCGCGGACGCGCGTCTCATCCGGCAGCGACCTCGTCTATGACGGACAGGACCGGCCAGGTGCCGTCACTTTCGTTCCCGCCGGCGTCGAGCGCTACGGCATCTACCGCGAGGCCGACCTCAATTATTCGGCATTTTGGATAGACCCTTCGGCGGAAATCCCCGGCATCGACCGGTTGGCGCAGATGCCGACGACGGTGAACGGCAGCGACCCGGTCATGGCCGCGCTCCTATCCTCGCTCTGCATGGATCTGGCCGGCGGCATCCGGCCCGACGCGGCTTATGTGGAGCATCTGGCCGCACTCCTTTCCATGCGCATCGCCGCCCTCGACGGGAACGCACCCTCTACCAACCGTCCGGCCCCTCTCAGCCGGCCCACATTGGTGCGGGTGGGCGAGTTCATTGATGCACATCTTCAAGGCGACATTTCGCTTCGCGACCTTGCCGCGGCCGCCAACATGCCGGCGGATACGTTCGCGCGACGCTTTAAGACGGCGACCGGGATGGCGCCCTATGCCTATGTGCTGGAACGGCGCATCGCCCGCGCCGAGACGCTGCTGAAGACGACCTGTTCGCCGATCGGCAATCTCGCCCTTGCGCTCGGCTTTTCCAGCCAGAGCCATTTCACCTCTACCTTCCGCCGCCTGAGAGGCACGACGCCAAGAGCCTACCGCGCGGAATTTCTTCCCGGATCGTGACAGTTCCGCCGGGATCGTGGAAGAAGGGCCCAGCCTGAATTCCCATACTAGGATCGTTCTGAAGGACGGCGAACGCGGCGATGATGCCCTTTCGCCGAAGACGGAGACGATCCGATGACAGATGATAGGCAGCCTGGCGTCACCAGGCGAACAATTCTTGAAACCGGGACCGCAGCAGGCTTTTTCCTCGTGACGGGATTGCCGGTGAGGGCCCAGCCGCAGCCGGCGGCGATGGCGTCCGCCGCCCCAACGCAGGTAGAAACCGTTCCCCTGACCTTGCGCATCAATGCGCGCGACTTCGCCGTCGATCTAGACCCCCGGACGACGCTGCTCGACACCTTCCGCAATAGCCTCGGGCTGACCGGCTCGAAGAAGGGCTGCGACCATGGGCAGTGCGGCGCCTGCACGGTGCTCGTCAACGGACGGCGAATCAATTCATGCCTGACGCTGGCCATCATGCACGAGGGCGACGAGATCACCACAATCGAGGGATTGGCACAGGAAGGCGAGCTGCACCCGATGCAGGCGGCTTTCGTCGAGAGGGATGGCTTCCAGTGCGGCTATTGCACGCCTGGCCAGATCTGTTCCGCCGTCGGCATGCTGCAGGAGGCGGCGAGCGGCTGGCCAAGTCATGCCACTGACAACGTTGCCGCCGACACGGTGGAACTGACGGAAACGGAAATCCGTGAGCGTATGAGCGGCAATATCTGCCGGTGCGCTGCCTATCCGAACATTGTCGCCGCGATCCGCGATGTCAGTAAAGAGGCTTGAGGCATGAGATCTTTCACCTATCAGCGGGCAACGAGCTCGCAAGAGGCGGTCGCCGCGGTCGCCGCCAACCCGGATGCCAGGTTCATCGCCGGCGGAACCAACCTCCTCGATCTGATGAAACTTGGGATCGAGCGGCCGTCGCATCTCGTAGACATCAGCCGGCTGCCGCTGGCCGAGATAGAAGACACTCCGGAGGGAGGGTTAAGGATCGGCGCCGAGGTGCGCAACAGCGATCTCGCCGCCGACCTTCGGGTGCGGAACCGCTATCCCGTACTGGCCCAGGCACTGCTTGCCGGCGCGTCGGCGCAGATCAGGAACAAGGCTTCCACGGCGGGCAACCTTCTGCAGCGCACGCGCTGCTATTTCTTTTACGACCCCAACATGCCCTGCAACAAGCGTCAGCCGGGTTCCGGCTGCGCGGCGATCGAGGGCTTCAATCGCATGCACGCCATCCTCGGCACGAGTTCGGCCTGCATCGCGGTTCATCCCTCCGACATGGCCGTTGCCATGGCTGCACTGGATGCGCAAATCGAGACCGTCACGCCCGAAGGCGAAACGCGAGCCATTCCGATCGGCGATCTTCACAGTTTGCCGGGCGAGACGCCGAATGTGGAAACGGTGCTGCGGCACGGTGAAATGATAACAGCAGTCGTTCTGCCACCACCGCCCGCCGGTCGGCAGATCTACCGCAAGGTACGCGACAGGGCTTCTTATGCCTTCGCGCTCGTTTCCGTCGCAGCCGTGATCGATGCCGGAGCCGGTCGGGTCTTAAGCGCACGCATCGCGATGGGAGGCATCGCGCCGAAGCCCTGGCGGCTGTCCGAAGCCGAACGGCTGTTGAGCGGAGCGGAACCTTCCAAGGAGACCTTCGAGCAGGTGGACGACGCCGCATTCGCCAAGGCCAGAGGCTCGGGCGACAATGACTTCAAGATAATGCTCGCCAGGCGAACGCTCCGCGCCACGCTTGCCGCAGCAATCCGAACTGCATGAGGGCCCCCATGTCGGAAAACCGAACCAATGCATCCCCTTCGCACACAAACGAAACCTATATAGGCCGGCCGCTCGACCGGGTGGACGGACGGCTGAAGGTCACCGGTGGCGCGCCCTATGCCTATGAACATGTCGAAATCGCCGGTGCAGTTCATGGCTATATCCTCGGCGCCGCAATCGCGAAGGGCCGTATTGCCGCGATCGACACGGCGGAAGCGGAAAAGGCACCCGGCGTGCTTTATGTGATGACCCACCGAAATGCTCCGTCTCAGCCCGATTTCGGCCCGTCGGTGACGCCGACCGTCCCGGAAGTGTTCACCCGGGCGCGGCCGATGCTTTCCGACGACCGGGTGCGGTTCTACGACGAGCCGGTGGCCCTGATCGTGGCGGAAACCTTCGAGGCGGCAAGGGCCGCGGCAAGCCTGATCCGCGTCCGTTACGAGACGGAACCGGGTCGTTACGACATGGAGGCCCACCTTGCCGAGGCCTACGCGCCGCAGCGCACCAATGCGGGTTTCGAGACCGACAGTGCCGTCGGCGATTTCGAAGGCACCTTCGCCGCCGCGGAAGTCAGGCTCGACGTCTCCTATACGACGCCTTACCAGCATCACAACCCCATGGAGCCGCACGCGACCACCGCCGTCTGGTCGGGCGATGACCTCACCATCTATACCGGGGCACAGACGATCGCCAATTTCCGTGCCGGTATCGCCAATACGCTTCAACTGCCGCCGGAAAGGGTGCGTATCGTCAGCCCCTTCGTCGGCGGCGGGTTCGGCGCCAAGCTCATCGTCCATGCCGACACCGTTCTTGCCGCGCTGGCTGCCAGGGTGGTGGGGCGGCCGGTCAAGATTGCCCTGACGCGTCAGCAGATGTTCGCCAATGCCGGGCATCGGGCCAAGATGAAGCACGACGTCCGCCTCGGCGCCGACAGAAACGGCAGGCTGGTCGCCATCTCGCACGACGTCTTCTCCGCGACTTCGGGTTTCGAGGAGTTCTGCGAACAGACCGCCGTGTTCGTACGCGCGCTCTACGCCTCCCAAACCCGGCGCACGCGTCACCGCTTGATCGGCCTCGACACCAATCGGGGCGAATGGATGCGTTCGCCGGGCGAGGCGCCGGGCATGCTTGCCTTCGAATGCGCGATCGATGAGATGGCGGAGCAGCTCGGCCTTGATCCGATCGAATTCCGCATCCGCAACGAGCCCACGCGCGATCCGGAGCGGGATGTGCCCTTCTCCACCCGCAACCTCGTCGCCTGCATGCAGGAAGGAGCGAAACGCTTCGGCTGGGAAAGGCGCAATTCTCAGCCGCGCGCCATGCGGGATGGCCGGTTTCTGGTCGGCTACGGGATGGCAGCTGCCATGCGGCCGAACTATATCGGCGCGACGCGCGCCAGGGTGCGCCTTGGCGGAAACGGACACCTCACCGTTCAGGCCGACATGACCGATATCGGCACCGGCACTTATACGATCCTGACGCAGATCGCGGCCGATGCCACCGGCCTGCCGCCCTCAGCCATCACCGTCGAATTGGGCGACAGCAATTTTCCCCGCACCGCCGGTTCCGGCGGCTCCTGGGGTGCTGCAAGTTCCGGCTCAGCGGTCCACAATGCTTGCCTCGCCCTTCGCGAGCGGATTGTTGCCGAAGCGCGGCGGGCGGATCCGTCCCTTGCGAGCGTTGCGGCAGGCGATGTGGACTTTGCCAATGGCGAAATCCGCTGGGCAGGGCGAGGCGAACCACTCGGCCAACTCGTCGGCCGGCTCGCGCCTTCCGGCATCGAGGCGGAGGGCCAGGTGGAACGGGGAGACGATTACCGCAACTTCTCCCAGCACTCCTATGGCGCTCATTTCGTGGAAGCCGGCGTCGACATCGACACCGGCGAAATCAGAATACGCCGCATGTTGAGCACGATCGGCGCTGGCCGGATCCTCAATCAGAAGACTGCCCGCTCGCAGATCATCGGTGGAATGACCTGGGGTATCGGTGCGGCCTTGATGGAGGAAAGCGTCCTCGACCCGCGCTACGGGCACTTCGTCAACCACGACTTGGCGGAATATCACGTGCCGGTGAATGCGGACGTGCCGTTTCTCGAAGTCGTCTTTCTCGAAGAGCATGACGACAAGGCGAATGTGCTCGGCAGCAAGGGCATCGGTGAGCTCGGCGTCTGCGGAACGGGCGCGGCCGTGGCAAACGCGATCTACAATGCGACCGGCGTGCGGGTGCGGGAATTCCCCATCACGCTCGACAAGCTCTTGGCCGGCCTAGCCTGACGGAGAGCGCGATTGGTGACCGCGTTTCGGTTGAACGAAGCGGAGTGACGGCAAAAGCGGAGGACGACACCCCCGCTTCTCCATGTCCTGCGCAACGACTTAAAACCTAACAGCCCGAAATAAGGAATACGGGCCTCGCTCAGTATGGATCCGGCCCGTGTCATCGTGGATGGTGATGTGTACCACCTTGCAATATAACTCTGGCTTCGGTCGCGGGGAAAACGGTCAAGACCAGAGGGTCTGCCGGCTCCCTCTTCCGGCTCCATTCTGCCAGCTACTGCCCTGGTCTGGGTTCCTGCGTTGTCGGGTCCATGCCGCCAGTTCCCGGTTTCCCTTGGTGATGCGATGAGAAAGCATTCCTGGCGTGCTCACTCGAGTGCTTGGTTCAACCGCCTTTGGGTACAAAACCAATTCCGAATCCGAATAAACGACCGATCTTTTCCAATGTTTCGAGAGTTGGGTTCGCGGTGCCTGCTTCGATCTCAGCAACTTGGCGTCTGGTAAGCGACAGTGTCTTGGCAAACTCTTCTTGGGTCATACCGAAACCCTTTCGGATTTCTGCCACAGCACCGGGTAGCCTTAGGTCGCCAGTACGAGCACGCTCGGCCAGCGTTCGACGGTTTTCAAGAACCTCTTCTTTCGTGGGTTTCTTCCACCGAGCCATTCAGCGGTTCTCCGACATCATTGGCACGCCGCTAGAAGGCTGTCCGTTATCGCGAAGCAGCGTCCCATCGCACGGTCCAGTATCTCTGGAGACGCGCTCGAATCTTTCGCCATGGCCGGAGCCCGGCGCAGATGTTCGGCAAACTCGGAAAGAGCGGTCGCAAGCGCTTTCTGCTCTGCAGGATCAGGCATCAGTTCGGCGGAAATCCGTTTCCAATTGGGGAGGTGGTCAAGACCGCCGTCACGCATCATCGCCCATCGGGTGGAGCGAACGATACCCTCCTTGGCAAGCCGCATCGGCGCGAAATCAAAAAGCGGAGACAGCCGGATCGTGCCGTCCTGGTGTTTGCTCAATGCGGAATTCCGACCGTGATTGTCGGGATTACCGAGCGCCAGATTGGCGATGTCGCGCTTCAGGTATTCTACAATGTCCGCGAAGGGATCGGCCGAATTTTGACGCAGAACGTCGATATAGGCCTCATGCGTGCCGACATGGCCGAAATCGGCAATGCCGATCGCGGATACAAGGCTTTCCTGCCCTAGCCGGACGGTTCCGCCGCTTTCTTTTTTCTTCCGGTCGAAACGAGGAATAATCAGGACGCCTTCGGCATAGGTTGATGGTTCGCTGACATTCAGACCGATCTCTTGAGCGATCCGCGAATAGAGGGCTTCGCCTTCGAGGATCAGGCGGTCCACAGGCTCGTTGCTGCGTACTAGCTTGACGATGACGTGGCGCACGGCCTCATCATCGGTCACGAAGCTGTCGGGATAGTAGAGCCCGTCATTCGCCTGGGTCATCGAGACCTTCGGCCATTCACCTTGCAGGCCGCTTGAGCCGGAGGCGAGCATTCCAAAGCGATCCGCGACTTCCATGAAACGATCGGAGCGCTCTAGGATTTCCGCTTCTGTAACCCCTTGGCGCTCAACACCGCGCAGCCGTTCCGTTTCAGCCTCGGTCGCTTCCTTGATCCGGATATTGCCTATGCCGCCTGTCGCGGATCGGAGAAGCAGCGGCAGATCGGAAGCCCGTGAGCCTTCAGCAAGGCTGAGGTGCTCGGCAAGTTTTCGCCTTGCATGCCCCTGGGGTATAAGATCCAAAAGGAAGGGCGGCCAGCTGCGGCTGTATCGGTTTTCGAGGTCAACAGGATGACGTACTGACAATGCGCGATGGTCGCGGACCATCTTTCCAGCCGCGAACTCCGCTGATGCCACATTGACGAAATAGTCGAGATCGTAATCGACGATAGACGCGCCCTGGAAGCCGGCGGCGGCGTCCTTGATTTCCACCGTCGCAGCGTAATGCCACTCACCATCAAAATGGGTTTGGAGCGTTAGGCGCATTAATTGACCCTTTCAATGGTACGAATAATGCATTTTTTCCATTTATTCAACCCATCAAAACGGGTGAATAGCTACCGCTAGACCTACCAACTACCGAAACGGCCATGAAGCATTCTGACCCTGCTGACCGTTTTCGACCTCTCCGCCGGGCTGCGCGTGAGATGGCGCGATGAGTGATCTTTCCTGCCCTGTCTTGTGCTTGGTTCCGGCACGTTGGTTTTTACGATAGGCATGCCTGGTCGGGCATGACACTTGCTCAACGCGCAGATCGAAATCCATGCGGACGGCATGATCCGCCTCCATGTCGGGCGCATAGAAATCCCATTCTGCGCATTACAGAGGCGCCGCAGGTCGAGATATATCTGATCGCCCGGCCCGGCGAGCCGCCGCTGGGGTGTCGGAGAGGCCGTGCAAGGGCGGTGCGGGGCCGCCGTCGCTAACGCCGCGGCTTCATCGGATGCCGAACAAGATGGCCGCCGCTCAACCCATGAATCCAGTGTTTATTGATCTATGGCATGCGGCGACGATGGTCCGTTGTTCGGGTCCACCGAGGCCATGAACGGCCTGACTGCGAGCATGGCGATCAGAACCAGCACGACAATGCTCGCCAGAAGGATGGTACGTTTGCCCATGTGAACCTCCGCAGGTTGTTCCTGCAAACCCGCAGATAACAGGAGAGTTCCCTTCCGCCGGTCCGCAAATACAGCCTTGCCGATGTCAAATCTGACTGGCGAGGTGCGCGAGATGGATTCCTCTTTGGCCTTGATCGGATCAGAAAACCAGATACAAATCAAAAAATGCATTGAGGGAGCGCATTTTGAGCAGTCGGTTTCTGATGATCACGCCTGAGGACGGCAAAGAAGTACTCAAGTGTCTTGCAGCCCCCGCCCGGCTCTCTATACTGGAACTGCTCCATGCAAGCGGACCGCTCAATGTCAACGACATTGCCGACAGGCTCGACCTGCCGCAATCCACCACGTCGACGCATCTGAACCAGATGGAAGAGGCCGGATTGATCCGCACCGAGGTTCAGAAGGCGCGCAAGGGCAGTCAAAAGATCTGCCATGCCGTCCACGACGAGATCGTCATAAGCTTTTCCAGCCCGAAGGAAACGGTTGATGAGGCGATCGAGGTGGCGATGCCGGTCGGCCTTTACAGCGGATATGACGTCTTTGCGCCCTGCGGTATGTGCTCGCAGGAAGGCATTATCGGCTATCTCGACAATCCCGATACCTTTCTGGCGCCGGACCGCATGAAGGCGGGCCTCCTCTGGTTCACCCGCGGCTATGTGGACTACCAGTTTCCCAACAATGCCAGGATAAAGGGAGCAGAAATCCGGGAACTGGAACTGCTTCTGGAACTGTCCTCGGAAGTGCCCGGAACGTCCGATAACTGGCCGTCGGACATCACCATCTCCATTAATGGCAAGCCGATTGTCACCTGGACTTCACCTGGTGATTTCGGCGACCGCCGCGGCAAGTATACGCCGGACTGGTGGAAGCTGCGCGGCAGCCAATACGGCGTCCTGAAAAGTTTTCGCGTCACACCGACCGGCACCTTCATCGACGGTGTGCGCGTTTCCGACACCTGCCTTGCCGACCTCGCCTTGCTGGAGCACCGCTCGATCCGGCTACGCATAGAAGTGCCGGAGACGGCGAAACACCCGGGTGGCATCAACATCTTCGGCCGAGGCTTCGGCAATTACGACCAGGACATCGTCCTGCGCCTGAAGGCCTGAGCGACCCCTAATGCAAAATTCCAGCGACCGGCTTGACGGCCGACCGGACCCGTGTATTTTATCCTTAATTCAGATATATATCTGATAATATGATATGCATGGGAGGAAGAGAATGCGGGCAGTCGGGACCGTCCACAGCGGTTATGTGGTCAGCACGATCGACGCGCGACTTTATGGCTCGTTCATCGAGCATCTTGGACGCGCGGTCTATAGCGGCATCTATGAGCCCGGCCATCCGACCGCCGACGAGAACGGCATGCGCCGCGACGTCATCGACCTGGTGCGTGAGCTGGATGTGCCGATCGTGCGCTATCCCGGTGGCAATTTCGTCTCCGCCTATAACTGGGAGGATGGCATCGGGCCACGCGAGGAACGTCCCGTCCGGCTCGATCTCGCCTGGCACAGCTCCGAGAGCAATCACGTCGGCATCCATGAATTCGCCGACTGGGCGAAAGCCGCCGGCACCGAGATGATGCTGGCGGTCAATCTCGGCTCCCGCGGCCTCGACCAGGCACGTGCCTTCCTCGAATACGTCAACCATCCCGGCGGCAGCTACTGGTCGGACCTGCGCCGCAAGAACGGCCGCGAGGAGCCCTGGAACGTCAAGATGTGGTGCCTGGGCAACGAGATGGACGGCCCCTGGCAGATCGGCCAGAAGACGGCGGACGAATATGGACGGCTGGCCTTTGAAACCGCGAAAGCCATGCGCGCCTTCGACAAGTCGATCGAGCTTGTCGTATGTGGTTCTTCCTCGCCGAAGATGCCAACATATCCGGCATGGGAAGCGACCGTGCTCGATTACACCTACGATTCCGTCGACTACATCAGCCTGCACATGTATTTCGACAATCACGCCGGCGATACGGCCGCCTATCTTGCACAGAACGCCAAGCTCGACGACTACATCGCCACCATCGCCGGTGTCATCGCCTTCACCAAAGCAAAGAAGCGGTCGAAGAAGGATGTCTATATCAGCTTCGACGAGTGGAATGTCTGGTATCATTCGCGCGAGCAGGACCGGAAGGTTCTGGAGGGCAAGGACGGCTGGCCGCACGCCCCGGCGCTTTTGGAAGACATCTACAATTTCGAGGACGTGCTGCAAGTCGGCTGCATCCTCAATACTTTCATCCGCCGGTCGGATGTGGTGAAGGTCGGCTGCCTTGCCCAACTCGTCAATGTGATCGCACCGATCATGACCGTGCCAGGTGGTCCGGCCTGGCGTCAGACAACCTATTATCCATACCTTTTCGCCTCCCGTTACGGACGCGGCAAGGCGCTGCAGCTGGCACTGGATTGCCCCGGCTATGCGACGGATTTCGCCGACAATGTCGCCTATCTCGACATCTCCGCGGTGGAAACGGAGAGCGATGGCGCACTGACCTTCTTCATCGTCAACCGCCACCAGAGCGAAAGCATCGATCTCGATCTCGCGCTGGAGGGGTTCGGCGAGCGACGGGTGGTGATGGACAAGGTGATGGAAGGGCACAGCCTGCGCGCGACGAACGGTCCTGAAACCGAAGCGATCGTGCCGCAGGACGGCACCGGGGTCGACGCTTCGGGCAGACGGCTGCGGGCGAGGATTTCGCCTCTCAGCTACCGGATGATCCGGCTCGGCGCCTGACCGCGGCCACGACAGGGAGGAGGAACCATGTCGGCATCGATCAAAATCAGCAATGTCACCAAGCACTATGGCGCATTGACCGTGCTCGACGACATCTCGCTGGCCATCCAGCCGGGAGAATTCGTCGTCTTCCTTGGGCCTTCCGGCTGCGGCAAGTCGACCTTGCTTCGCATGATCGCCGGGCTGGAAGACGTTTCGGCGGGAACGATCTCGGTCGGGGATGCGCGGGTGGACACGCTTCCTCCTGGACAGCGGGGGGTTGCCATGGTCTTCCAGTCCTATGCGCTTTATCCGCATATGACGGTGGCGCAGAACATGTCCTTCGGGCTGGAAAACATCAAGATGCCGAAGGAGGAGATAAAGCGGCGCGTCAAGGCGGCAGCCGAAACCCTGGAGATCGGCCACCTTCTGGAGCGCAAGCCGCAGAAACTGTCGGGCGGCCAACGCCAGCGCGTCGCCATCGGCCGCGCCATCGTCAAGGAGCCGAAAGCCTTCCTTTTCGACGAACCGCTCTCCAATCTCGATGCGGCGCTTCGCGGCCGCACTCGGTTGGAGCTTGCCCAACTTCATGCCCGTCTCGGCAGCACCATGATCTTCGTCACGCATGACCAGGTCGAGGCAATGACGCTTGCCGACCGCATTGTCATCATGCACGACCGCAGGATCGAGCAGATCGGTACACCAATGGAGGTCTACCAGAAGCCGGCGACGCGCTTCGTGGCGAGTTTCATCGGCTCGCCCGCCATGAACTTCCTGCCTGTCACCGCCGTGCAGAACAATCCAGGCGGCCTCGCCGTCACGACTGTCGGCATAGGCACGCTACAAACCGCGATCCATCCCCAGGCCGGGTTCTCTCCACGGGGTGCCACTCTCGGCATCCGCGCCGAAGACATCGTCGTGCTGCCGCAGGGACAAACGGGAACGCCGCTCAAGGCGGAGGTCATCGAGCGGCTGGGGGACAGATCGCTCGTCTACGGCGTGCTCGAAGACGGCACGAAGCTGACTGTGGAGGTAGATGGCCGCAGCGCGCTTGTCATCGGAGACAGCCTGCATATCAGCTTCGACCCGGCCACCCTCCACCTCTTCGATGAAAGCGGCCAGGCCCACCGGACGGGGGGCGATTGATGGCAAAGACCTACCGTCGCAGCCAGTGGAGCCATGGGCTGTTCATTCTGCCCTATCTTTCGGCATTTGCTCTGCTGCTCGTCTTCCCGTTGTTCTGGGGTATATGGCTCAGCCTGCACAAGGTGGATCTTTTCGGCCCCGGCCGTTTCGTGGGATTGGCCAACTATGTCCGGGTGTTTGCCGATCCGGTCTTCCTCCAGGCACTTCGCAACACGATCGTCTTCGTAATCGTCAGCGTTCCCTCGCTGGTGGCGCTTGGGCTTTTCCTCGCGCTCGCGCTCAACAGGACGACCCGTGCGACCTCTTTCTTCCGCGGGCTGTTCTTCTCGTCTTCCGTCCTGTCGGTCACCATCGTGACATTGATCTGGCGCTTCGTGTTCATTCCGGGCGACGGCCTGATGTCGGTTATCTTCAAACACTTGGGCGCCGAGCCGATCCACTTCCTGTCGACCAGCGGGTGGTCGCTATTTTCGATCGGCGTGGCGACCGTCTGGTGGTGCCTCGGCCTGCCGATGATGCTGTTCCTTGCCGCGCTCCAGCAAATTCCGGCGGATCTCTACGAAGCCGCCGCGCTCGACAATGCCAGTCCTTGGCGCGTACTGACACGCATCACCCTGCCCTCCATCGCGCGCACCATCATGCTGGTGACGATCATCCAGATCGTCATGCAGTTCCAGCTGTTCGGACAGGCGCAATTGATGACCAATGGCGGCCCCAACGGCACCTCACGTCCGCTTGTCATGTACATTTATGAAGTCGGGTTCGTGCGCTGGGATATCGGCAAGGGCGCGGCAGCCTCGCAAATTCTGTTCCTCATCATCCTATGCGCGGCCATGGCCCAATACGTCGTCTCGACGCGCAAGACGGAGAACTGAGCATGGCTGCGAACAACAAGACTTACAAACCCGACGCCTTGACGACCAATCCTACGCTGCTGTGGATTGCCGGCGTGCTTTCGGTGGTCATGATGGCCCCGGTTGCCTGGCTGGTCGGACTATCGATCAAGAACAACCAGGAACTGATGCTGGGTACGGATTCGGTGTTCCGGCTTCCCTACACCGCAGTCAATTATCTCAACATCCTGCAAACCTCGCGGGTGTTCGGCTGGTTCTTCAACAGCCTGGTCGTGGCGAGCGGCCAGACACTCGGCGTCCTGGTGCTCTCCTCGCTGGCGGGCTATGCCTTCGCCAGGCTGGAATTCCCGTTTCGCCGCACATTGTTCGTCATTGTGCTGTTCGGACTTGCTGTTCCCGAGCAGGCCGTGATCATCGCGCGCCACCAGATGTTCAACTGGTTCGGGTTGCACAACACCTATCTTGGCCTCATGCTGCCGGGATTGTCCTCAGCTTTCGGCGTCTTCCTGATGACGCAGTTCTTCCGCGCCATCCCGAAGGAGATCGACGAAGCGGCGCTGCTCGACAACGCTTCCCAGTTTCGCATCTTCTGGAAGATCATGCTGCCGCTCACCCTGCCCGCGCAGGCCACGCTCGGTATTTTCACCTTTCTGCATGGATGGAACGACTATTGGTGGCCGCTGATTTCGGCAACCAAGAAAGACATGTTCACGCTGACGGTCGGCATCGCGTCGTCCCAGACGAATTTCGCGCAGAGCGAGGGCTTGGGCTTTCTGGCCTCGCAGGCCGTGTTCGCAAGTCTGCCGGTGCTTGTCGTCTATCTGATTTTCCAGCGCCACATCGTCACCGCCGTGTCAGGCGGCGCTGTGAAGTAGCCTGGTGCGGCCGGGAGGAGTTCGGTCGCGCCAGTTTCAATCAACGGGCCCGAGCGCCCGAAACCGAAGGGAGAGAGACTGCCATGAGACGTATCCTTTTAAGCACTGCAGCACTGATTGCCCTCACATACGGCTCCGCTGCCCAGGCAAATACGACGATCGAACTCCAGCGCTTCTTCGGCGCATGCGATGCCGATTACGGCAATGTCACTGACGTATCCTCGGCGGTCGGTGAGTGCGGCATCATTACCGCGCTGATCAACAAGTTCGAGGCCGACAATCCGGATATCAACGTGAATGTTACGACCGTCGAATGGCCGGGCTACGATCAATTGAACGCACAGCTTGCCTCGGGGGCGGCCCCCGACGTGGTCTCGATGCACTATTCGGCGATCTCCGACTATCAGTCCCGCGGCCTGATCGAACCGATCGACGAGGTCCTCGCAAGCCAGGGCATCTCGCCCGACAGCTTCACCGATGCGGCTCGCGGTGGCGTGACAAAGGAAGGCCAGATATTCGGACTTCCCTTCGACAACTGGACCATGCTGTTCCATGTCAACCTCAATCTGATGAAGGAGGCGGGTCTCCTCAACGCCGATGGCACGCCGATCCTGCCGACCTCCGCCGACGAACTGATCGCGCAGGGCAAGCAGTTCAAGGAAAAGACCGGCAAGCCCTATCTCGTGCAGATCCTTGCAAACGAGACGGCGTCCTATGCCCGCATTCTCTACACCCTGTTGCAACAACAGAAAGCCGATTTCTTCGCCGACCCAACGAAGATCAAGTTGAACACGCCTGAAGCCAAGGCCGCGGTCGAACTGATCAAGCGCACCAAGGACGAGGGAATTACCACGCTCGGGCTCGACTATGCGGCCGCCGTTTCCGCTTTTGCCAATGGGGACGGAGGCATATCGGTCAACGGCACCTGGTTGATCGGCGACTATGTCGCGCAAGCGGAAAAGGCGGGTACGGCGCTTTCCGGCGGCTATACCGTCTATCCGGTGCCGCAATTGTTCCCTGCGCAAGACAGTACCTATGCCGATGGCCATAGTTGGGTCATGCCCAAAAAGGACCGCTCCCCCGAACAGACCGCGGCGATAGCCAAGCTGTTCAAGTTCCTGGCCGAGAACGACTTCCAGTGGGCACGCACCGGCCACCTGCCGGCTGTGAAGACCGTGTTCGACATGCCGGAGTTCAAGAGCCTGCCGCACCGCGAGAACATTGCGGAGATTGCCGAGACCGGCCGCTCGCTGCCCGCCGCCGTCCAGCGCCAATTCGCCATCCAAGACATCATCGGTGACGAAATCGGAGCTGCCGTGAACGGCGACAAATCGATCGAGGATGCGCTTTCCGGTGCGGAAAGCCGGATCAACGACTTGCTTGCCAATATCTGAGCTGTCGTCACCACGCGGCAAGGATATTTCCACTGCCTACCTCCCACGGGGCTCTGCACGGCTGCGGTCGTATGGAGCCCCACCGGGTCAAAACCCGCTTAGATTGCCGAATCTAGGAAGAAAGGATTGCAGACTGGCGCTGCGATGAATAAGCTCCCCCCGCGGCACGAATGCCGCTCAGCTCACGAGGATGTTTATGGCTACCGGTACGGTTAAGTTTTTCAATCAGGACAAGGGTTTTGGGTTCATCACGCCCGACAATGGTGGAGCAGATGTGTTCGTCCACGTGTCGGCGGTGCAAGGTGGATCGCTCCGAGACGGAGACAAAGTCAGCTACGAGCTGGGTCAGGACCGCAAGACCGGAAAGTCGAAAGCGGAAAACGTCACACTGGCTTGATCGGCGCCCTGCGCTAAATGGCCCTTTAGCGACGCCGCTTGTTCCAAGCGGCGTCGGCATTGCCGTGCAAAGTACGATCGCATCATCGTTGATGATGGCGACTTGAAAACTAGCGCGGTTCAAACAACAGTATAATGGAGAGGGCGATCAACAACGGTCCCATCCATCGAAAATGCCGTGTGATTTTAACAACCCACGGAACTTGAGTATTGACCTTCACATAGCCAAGGCCTGCCGCCGTCATCCACATACCGGCGCAGAACATGATGATCTGGTCAATGTAAGCCATCTGCCGTTAATTCCTTACCCGTTCCGGAGAATTGAACCGTGAGTCTCGCTCCCAGGCAAGGGAGAATTCATGGCTACGTTCGCGTGCTGTTCTGCCGTCAGACTGACGGAAAAGCGATGGACCGCCTAATCATCGTGGACGGACATTTGGTGCGCTTGGCATGGTGGCTCTAAACTGAGTCGCCCTCTTTACCACCATGATGTGACCGATTGGACCGCATTCTTCAGGAGGCCTGCTGATCTGGTTTCTGGCGCCGCTCGTCAAGGCATTGCAGGCGTTATGTTGGCAAGCGGCTACATCTATGTGCTCTGGCGTGAACGCATCCGCTAAATGAGCGCGAGGTCGGTTTTTGCGAAATCGTCGCCTTTGTACAGCAGCTTGAGCCGATACGCTTTGGCGCAGGCGTACGCAAAGCAATCACCAAAATTCAGATCTGCCGGATGGCCAATTGCCTTTCCGTAGATTGTGGCCACATCGAGGGCGCGTTTCCCAATCTCGCTGGAGATATCGATCTCGCGCGCTTCAATATCTTGCACGAATAGGTCGACCGCCTCCCGGGCGATCTCGAGCATCTCCGGGGTGGGAGCGGTCGGCTTCTTTGTTTGTTGCGCCCGGGCGCGAGCAAGCGACACAGTCGCCTCGTAGCGAACCAACGGCGAAACGAAAAAGGGTCCGTCGCTTTTCTCGAGCCTGTCCAGCAGCTCATCCGCATCCGCTTCTGGCTTCAGGATAGCGACGATAGCTGAGGCGTCGATGAACATCATATATCACCCCACATTTCGTCGGTGTATTTCTTCATGTCGAAATCGGGATCGCCAAGGCCAATCTCTTGCGCCTTGGCGCGCGCGCGGGCAAGCTTTTCGCGAATTGGCATGGCGTTCCGGGTGCGCTCGATCTCATGGCGCAGGGCGCGCCGAACCGCCTCAGTCTTGCTCGGTGCATTAGTAAGTCTTTGCAATTCGACGGCGAGGGACAGCACGTCATCATCACGAACATAGAGCGGCATCTGGATATCTCCTTCGTGGATATCCGAGTATCACATTTATGGATATTCAGCCAGTCCATTCTAACGAGAGCGATCAAGAACTTTTCGTCGGCTTATGGCATTGCGACATCCGCCGCGCATCACCCCCCGTGAACCTGAGCGGGGCCACAAGCATCGGTCCGAGCCCGTCATGATTTGATGTTGTTTATCGTGGACGTCTGCAGCGTTGCCTTTTCGGCAATCTCTAAAGCAAAAAGCTGAACTTCCCCACAATACCTGTTTCTGGAACAGTATCTGGGAGGTTTTCTGCTCTGGTTTCGCAGAAGCCTGGAGGGGATCATCATGACCTACGTTATCACGGCGCCGTGCATTGACGTCAAGGATGGCGCATGCACCGTCGCCTGCCCTGTCGATAGCATTTATGAAGGCGGACGGATGTTCTACATCCATCCCGAGGAATGCATCAATTGCGGCCTTTGCCTATCGATCTGTCCTGTCGATGCGATCGTCTGGGATGAGGAGATCACCGACGACAACCGCCTGTTCCTCGACGTTAACCGCGAGTTTTTTGATTCGTCCGTGACCGGGATCGGATCCCCGGGCGGGTGGGATCGAAGCCGTTCCGTGGCGAAGGATCATCCTTCCATAGCGGACTTCCCGAAAAACATGACAGCATCGCACTCATAATCGGAAGAGAGCGGCGCGCGGCGAAACCCTCCAACTTCGTGCGGCTTCTTGGCACAAAATCTCTGCGCACATTGCTGGAATTTTTTGAACAACGAGAAGCGGGTGGTCATTCCCACTCGGTGTAGAAGTCGCGGGTTGCTCGTGCGAGCGCTAGTGCGCTAGCGCGCTCCGCCTGCAATCGAGGCAAATCGCCGCGTGCCTGCTCCAGTAATTCCCGTCGCGCGGCCTCGAATTCGATATGGATCAACTGACCGTCACGCAAGATTTCCCGCCCCGCGACGATTAATCCCTTGGCATGTGCGCCGCTCATGCGGGCCATCAAAACCTCCGTCTCATCAACGTCGTCAAACAGACTGTCGGCAATGAGCGCTGCGTAGTCGATGACCACGTAGTCCTCAGCCGCCGGCATGTTGAGGACCTTCGCGCCGGTCCAAATCGCGGCGTCGAACAGATCGGCCGCAGTGAGACTGCGGGTAACCTCGCGACCGCCGTGCAGCAGATAGGCCAGCCGCAGCTCGCGCCAGAGATCCTGGTCGTCGTCGAATCCGGTCCCGTCGAGGCCGATGGCGAATTCAGGCCCCTTCCGTGTCATTGTCGGTAGGGGCGCGACGCCCGAACGCAGCCTGAGATTGGCCGACGGGTTGGATACAAGCTGCACGCCACGCTCGGCAAGCAGATCCAGTTCATCCTCGTGAAGCTGGACGCCGTGGGCGACGGCAAGCAGCGGCGAGAGGAAGCCGATCTCGTCGAGATAGCGCACCACGCCCTGTGGAAAGCGCCGGTCGAGCCAACGCCGCTGGCGTGGGCTTTCGAGCAGGTGCATGTGGATACGACGGCTGTGCAGCGCCGATACCTCGGCGATGGTTTCCAAAAGCCTGTTCGAGCACCATTGCGGGCCGATAGGCCCGAATTGCACGTCGATCATGGGATTGTCGTTTTCGGCCGCCACCTGCAGGACAGCCTCGATCTGGCGGGCGATCGGCGCATAGCGGGGGACCGAAGGGGCGAGCACCGACCAGTCCTCTGTCGACAGGAAGCGCCTCAACCGCTGCGGCCCACCGTCATAGGCCCAAGGGTCAAAATCGAGCAGCGGACAAGACAGGGCGAGCCGGATGCCGACTTCGGATGCCGCCCGGATTACTGCCCCGGCCTCCTCGACCAGACGGTCGACGTTGAGCGAGTTGTGGCAATGCATGGTCGCGCCGATGCCGGTCAGCGCCAGCCGGGAGAAGGCTACGAGCGCCTCCAGATAGGGATCGGTGCGCGGCCGCAAGCGTAGCGACGGGATCCAGACCTCGAGCGCATCGTCGACGCAGCCAAAATCGAGCGTGCGGATACCGTAGCCGTGATCATGGGCATTGACGGGCGCGGGCATGAGGAGTGCGCCTGGCCTCAGCGCCTCGGCTGGAACTCTGGCCGGTAGACGGTCGTGCAGGGCGGGCTCATGGCCGGGCCGCGGCAGGAAACGTATACCGGGGCTCTGGGTCAAGTCTGTATAACCTCAATGATGGTGTCGCTGTATTTCTGGAGCCCACGGCTGAAGGCCTCGATCACGGCTTCGGCGGCATGCGTCAATTGCCGCCGTTTCTGCACAAGAATGCCGATATGGAGGTTCTGCAGCCGTGATCCCGAAATCGGCAGCGGGACGATATCGCCTGATTTGATTTCGTCCATGAAGCCGAGCGGCGTGAAGAAGGCCACCCCCTGCCCCGACATGATGAAGGGCTTGAGCATCATCTGACTGTTGGAGATGACGAAGGAACGCCCGGTCCGCTCAAACACCGAGAGCTCGATCTCGATCAACGACCGGATCGGCTGCGTGTCGAGTTGGAGAAGCAGATTGAACTGCGAGCACTGGAGAAGGGAAACCGTCTTGTGTTTCGCCAAAGGATGGTTCTTGCCGACGCACGCCACCAGCGGCATCGGGACGCGAAAGACCATCTCGGTGTCGTCAGGCCGGGCAAGGTCGAAGGTCAATCCGAGATCGACATCGCCCTTTGCGACATAGTTGGTAATGTTACCATGACCGGCTGTCTGTATGTAGAAGCTGACCGCGGGATGCTGCGCATGGAACGCGCTCACCTGCTCGGGCAGGAATTTGACGGTGAGGCTATCCAGGCAGGCCACACGCACGCGGCCGGTCTTCTTTCCCTGCATGGCGCCGAGATCGCTGCGCAGGATTTCAAACTCCCGCAGCGTTCCCTTTGCATGCCGCAATACCTCCTCCCCGGCTGCCGTCAGGCGCAATCCGTTAGAAAAACGCTCGAAAAGCGTAATCCCAAGTTCATCCTCGAGCTTCTTGATCTGACGGCTGAGCGCGGATGTTGCGACGTGCAGTTCTTCCGAAGCCTTGCGGATCGAACCGGAGCGGGCTACCGCGGCGAAATATTTTAAAATACTTGCGTGCATACCCTTCCCCGGTTCGACGCTGCTGTCTATCGCATGTCTATCGGCCTCTCCAGACCGGCGCACGCTTTTGCTGGAATGCCGCAACGCCTTCCGCCGCATCATCGCTCTGTAAGGCCTTGATCAGAGCCGGTGTCCTTAAGGATTGGGCCTCGGCCGGCGAGAGGTGCCCGGTGCGGTTTACCGTCTGCTTGATAGCCTTGAGCGAGAGCGGTGCGCAGGCGACGATCTCAGCAACCCAGAGGTCGACTGCTTCGTCCAGCCCTTCGGCCGGCACGACTTGGTTGACGATACCGAACTCGAACATCTCTGCCGCACTGAACTGCTTGCCGGTCATCAGCACCGCCATAGCGCGATTGAAGGGGATCTTCCGCTGTAGCAGCACCATGCCGCCATCGAGTGGCATGCGGCCGACGCGCGCTTCCGGCAGGCCGAAGCGTGCCGTATCGGCGGCGATGACGATATCGCAGCCGAGCACCATCTCGAAGCCGCCGCCCAGCGCGAAGCCGTTGACGCGGGCGATCACCGGCACGTCAAGGGACCGTCGGAACGCCAGGCCGCCGAATCCGTCGGGCCGGCTCTCGACCCAGTAATCGACACCAGATTTTCCGACACCCTTGAGGTCGGCGCCGGCACAGAAGGCCTTCGGCCCGGCCCCGGTCAGCACAACGCAACTGACGTCGTCGCGGGCTTCGATCTCGCGCCAGATCCGGTCCAGCTCCCGTTCCGTCGCCGCATCGACGGCGTTCATGCGTTCGGGACGGTTGAGCGTGACGCGCGCCACGCGGTCGGCAACGGCGAACTCGACGCTCATGCCGCGTTCCCCCGCCGGGTGGCATTCAGCGCGCCAAGGATTTCCTCGTTATGTTCGCCAAGACGCGGGGGCGCGATGCGGACGGAAACGGTTGCTGCCGACATGTCGATCGGCGAACCGATCAGGCGGATGGGACCGGCGGCCGTCTCGCCCGCTTCGAGGATCATCTTGTTGATCAGCGTCTGCTCGTCTTCGAGCGCCTCTCCGATCGAGCGGACAGGTGCGCAAAGGATATCCACCGCCTCCAGGCGCGTGATCCAGTGCGCCGTCGCCTTTTTCGCGAAGTTTTCGCGGAAGACCGCCTGAAGCTCAGGGCGGTGCGCCATCTGGGAGTCGAAATCGGCGTAGCGGGGCTGAAGCGACAGATCATCGATCTCCAGCGCCACGCAGATGTCGCGCAGCGGATTCTGCTTGAAGGCGCCGACCATGACGATGGCACCGTCAGTCGTCTCGTACACGCCGGTCAGCGGGAAGGCGCCCCAGTTGAGTTCCTTGTTGCGCATCATATGGACGGTACCCTCCTGCATTTGCATGGCGAGCATCGAGGAGTAGAGGCTGACGGCGACCTGCTGGCCCTCTCCAGTCTTATCCCGATGAAGCAACGCCAGCAGGATACCCTGAACGAGATGCATGCCAGCCGAGAAATCGGCCAGCGGCGTGGCGTAGATGGAGAGCGGATGGCTCTGGTCGGACTTTCGGCGCATCACGCCCGAGACCGCCTGGGCGAGCACGTCCTGCCCGCCCTTGTGTTCGTAGGGCCCGGTCAAGCCGTAGCCTGTGCCGACCGCATAGATCAGCCGCGGATTGCGCGCCTTCAAGGCGGCGTAGCCGAAGCCCATCCGCTCCATCACGCCCGGACGGAAGTTGTTGACGACCACGTCTGCCCCGTCGACGAGCGCGAGCACCGCTGCGCGCGCGTCCTCGCGCTTCAGGTCGAGCGCAAGGCTACGCTTGTTGCGGTTGAGTGAGCAGAAGACAGGATTGTTCAGCCCGTCCGGATCGGAACCGAGCGACCAGCGCGACAGGTCGCCGATCTTCTCCTTTTCGATCTTGATGACGTCGGCGCCGTAGTCGGCGAGCATCTGCGTGCAGCACGGACCGAGCATCACCTGCGTGAAGTCGATCACGCGGATGCCGGAAAGGGGGAGGTTTGTCATTCCGCTGCCTCCAGGTAGCTGGCGTTCGCGGACGGAATGTCGCCAGGATCGGCCCCTTGCGCCCGCATCAGTTTCTGAATGGTTCTGATATCGGCTTTACGAACGGTCGTGCCGGCGTTGAGCGCCACCGTCGCGGCGATGCCGGCAGCCTCGCCCATGGCCATGCAGGGCGGGATCTCACGGCTTGACTTTTGCGCCTGCGGCGTCGCCGAATAGTGACGGCCTGCCACGAGGAGCTGGTCGATCTCCTTCGGAAGCAGCGCGCGATAGGGCGTATAGTAGTCGCGGCCGCGGCAAACCGTGTCGGCGAAATGCCGGCGGTTTATGACGTCCTCCTTGGTCACTACATACTCGCCCTGCAGCATGCGCGTCTGGCGCACGCCCGTCTGGGGCGCGAAATCGACTACAAAGGCGTTCTCGAAACCGGGAAGCTTCTCGCGAGCAAATTCCAGCAAGCGGCCCATGCGGGCTCGGCCTTCGAGTTCAGCCGCCGTCAGGTCTTCGACCTTCAGGCCGGAGAGCTTCGGCATGTGCGGGCAGTTGAGCCAAACGACACCCGGCAGCGGGGTCTTCAGCCACCAATAAGCCCAGCAGCCGCCGATCAAACGCTTGGCCTCATGATCGAGCACCTTGAAGCGCGCCGGCTCCTCGAATTCGAAGCGCTCTGCCGCCTCGGTGTCGACCCCGCCCCAGCGCGAGACGGTGGTGACGATGAAGCTGTCCTCGACATGGGCGGCGCCCGCGTTCGCCGCAACGTCGAGGTCGCCGGTCGCGTCGATCACGACGCTGCCCATGATTGCCTCGAGGCCCGCCTTGGTCTGGCAAATGACGCCCTTGATCACACCATCCTCGACAATCGCCGAGGAGAACCAGCTGTGGGTGCGCAGCTTGACGCGCGTTTCCGCGAACAGATCGTAAGCTGTCTGCTTGAATGCATCCGGGTCAAAAGCGGCGGCGTAGCAGATCGGATGCGGCGCAGAAGGCGTATGGAAGTCGAAAAGCCCCCAGCGCGCCCAGCGCCGCCAGCTTTCCGGCAGGTCGCGAGCATCGAGCTGGCGATCGTTCTCATCGGGCACGACGCAAAGGTTCTTCTTGCGCATGCGTTCGATCATCTCCGTGCAGATGCCCTGCACGGTGATTTCGAGCCCGTTCACCATATCGTCAAGCACGAGCACCATACCTCCCGCGGCCAGGCCGCCGGCATAGGGATAACGTTCGACAAGTGTCACGCTCGCGCCGTTGCGGGCTGCGGAAACAGCTGCGGAAATTCCCGCCGGCCCCCCGCCGACGACAACGACATCGGAGCGATCGACGACTGCCGCAGCCCCCTCTGGTACTCTGATCGTATTGTTCATTGTGTTTTCCTCCTGTCGGGCAGACCGACGCAATAGCGACAGCGGGCGGCGACCGCCGCACTCGGTTGAACGGACGACATGAAATCGAAATCAATCGTGCGCAGCCGGCTTCCAGCGAATGACCTTTTTCTCGACGATCGAGACGGCAAAGAAGAGCACCACCGCAAGCGTTGCCGCGATCACCACCGTCGCGTAAAGCAGCGGCGAGCGGAAATTGTAGGTCGCCTCGATGATGAGGGCGCCAAGGCCGAAGCTCGACCCGATCCACTCCGCGACAATGGCCCCCATGACGCTGCTGGTCGCGGCGATCTTGAGCGCGGCAAAGAGGAACGGCAGCGAGGCCGGCAGGCGGACCTTCCAAAAGATCTCCGAATTGCTCGCCGACAACACTCGCATGAGGTCCAGCATTGCCGGGCTGGTGGATTTCAGGCCCTGCACCATGTTGACCAGCGTCGGGAAAAAGCAGATCAGGCCGGCGATGATGATCTTCGGCGCGAACCCGTTGCCCACAAGCAGAACAAGGATTGGCGCGAGCGCGATGATCGGGATCGACTTGATGATCACAGCGATTGGATAGAAGGCCTTCTCGGCGAGCGGGCTATAGACGAACCAGACGGCGAGCAGCACCGCGACGAGATTGCCGAAGACGAAACCCAAGGCCGCTTCCATCAGGGTCGGCAGCAGGTTGGTCCAAAGGATGCCGGCGTTTTCCTTGAACGCGTAGAGCACCTCAACCGGGCTCGGCGCCATGAAGGTCGGAACCGAGAACCCCCAGACGATTAGTTGCCACAGTAAAATACAGCCGACGATCGCAAGCGCAGCAGGCAGGTTGTCGAGCAACGGAGCGAGTAGTTTATTGGCTGCGGCGGCCTTCTTGGTCGACACGGGCACGGTATTTTCTGCCGAATGAATGGTGTCGGTCATCAGCATTGCTCCAGCAGGGCGCGTAACTGCGCGGTGATCCGGATGAACTCCACCGTGTCGCGCATGGCCAGAGTACGCGGACCAGGCAGATCGATCTTCATGAACTCCTTCACCCGGCCGGGATGAGAGGCGAGCATGAGAACGTATTGGCCAAGAAAGACGGCCTCGGGAATCGAGTGGGTGACGAAGAGGATCGTCGTACCCGTTTCCTGCCAGAGCCGCAGGAGCTCCTCGTTAAGCTTGTCGCGCGTGATCTCGTCCAGAGCGCCGAACGGCTCGTCCATCAGGAGGATGCGCGGTCGCGTCACAAGGGCGCGTGCAATCGCCACCCGCTGGCGCTGCCCACCCGACAACTCGTGCGGCAGGGCGTTTTCGCGGCCCTTCAATCCGACAAGAGCCAGAAGCTGCTCCGGATCGGCGAAGGTTGTGTCGGAATCCCGCCTTCCAACCTCCATTGGCAGGCGCACATTCTCGATGGCCGAGCGCCAGGGCAATAGGGTTGCGTCTTGAAAGACGAAGGCGAAATCGCGCCCTTCCCGCGCCTTGCGCGGCATTTGGCCAAGCACCGAGACCGAGCCGTCGCTGATGTGCACCAGATCGGCGATGCACCGGAGCAGAGTCGATTTTCCGCACCCGGAGGGGCCGAGCATCGTCACCAGCGCTCCTTCCTGGATCTGCATGGAAACATCCTGCAGGGCAGTGAATTCGGAGCCTTCATTGCCGAAGCGGATGTGAAGGTTGCTTACGGAAACAGCCGGCGGTGTCCCGTCAGTGGGCGGGGCGGCGTAATTCTGCTTCAGAGTGATCGGCATGGCGATCACCCGACCTGCTTGCGGATATCGGCAGTCGCCTCGAGGATCGAAAGGGTCATGACATCCTCGACAGTCGGAGCCGTCTCTTTGAACTGGTCGAGATCAGCGTAGGTCTTGATCTGCGCTGCCCAATTTTCCTCAGTCATGGTTCCCCAACCATCCACCTTCGTCGTCTCGTTGAAAGCGAACTTCATCAGCGGTCCGATCGTCTCGAGTTCGCTTGTCTTGTCGAGGTTGGGATAGGCGTCGATCAGGAGATCGACAGCCTCGCTTTGGTTATCGCGTGCATAGCCCCACCCCTTGGCGGTCGCCGAAATGAAGCCGGCTAGTTCTTCGGAATGATCCGCAAGTTCTTGGTCGGTCGTGTAATAGACGTTGGCGTAAAGCTGTATGCCCGCGTCCCACAGCATCAGATCGATTCTGTCATCGCCGAGAACCTTGAGTGCATTCGTGTTGGTGATCCAGCCCACCACGACATCGGCCTGGCCGGTCACGAGCTGGTTCATGTCTGCACCCATGTTGACGACGTTGACCTGGTCTTCGGGGACACCGTTCTTGGTCAGGAGCGCGCGCAGCAGAACCGCGCCGGTCGGCTGGATTGCAACCGTCTTGCCGATCATATCCTGAGCGCTTCGAACCGGCTTGGCCTTTCTGGAGAAGTAGGCATAGGGGTGTTGCTGATAGCCGACTGCAATCGCTTTGATCGGAACGCCGGCGCCACGCGCCAGCATGACGGAGGGGCTCGAAGAGATCTGTCCGATCGACGCTTGACCGGCCGCGACGCCGGCAACGCCGTCGACATTCGGTCCGCCAGGGACGATCTCCAGATCGAGCCCATGTTCGGAATAGTAGCCTTTCTTGATCGCAACGATCTCGCCAAGGAGACCGTTGGAGGCGAGCCAGCCGAGCTGCATGCGGATTTTAGCGGGTTCACCGGCGGAACCGGGTCGAACCGACAGGAGAGTCTGCGCGGCGGCAAGACCACCAATGGCCGCTGCCGTCTTCATGAAACCACGTCTGTTGATGCTAAGGTCTGACATTTTATTCCCCTCTTTTTTGCAAAAGACGTTTGATTGAATTGATCATCACCTAACGGAGCGTTCGTATAAAGAATAATTTTTAGTTCAATCGATTGCCAAATTGGCAACGCGCTCAAATGGCTGACGAATGACTGTAAAGGCAGCATGGGCAGCTCGGCTGCAGAGCTGTTATGTTCCGTCCGCTCCAGACAATCGATCACAGTGGTCCGGAGAACGAGGGAGGATAACCGCGAACACCTATCCGTTGGGATCATTACCGACACGGCCGGCACCGTTTCGAGCGTGTCGGCGATATCCATCAATTGACCTGAAGCCTTGAAAGTGTTGCCAATGGGATGGAATGCACTCGAATATTGGGGGAAAGACGCTCGCCGCCTGCAACCACTGACTGGCGGTGTCGCCAATGATGTTTGGAGCGTGCAAATTGGTGGGCAGCTTGCAGTCGCCCGCCTTGGCACTCGCAGCAACGCTGATCTGGGTTGGGAGACAGAGCTCCTCCAGCACCTTGACCGAAACGGCATGACGGTCCCGTTACCTATCCCGACGATGGATGGCCGGATGTTCGTCGATGGCCTGTTGGTGATGCAATACCTAGAGGGCGGGCCGCCTGAGACAGCGGACGACTGGCGCCGCGTGGCCGACACGCTGCGTCAACTGCATCGACTGACGCAGGTTTGGCCGCAGCGTCCGGGCTGGAAATCCTCTACCGACCTGCTGCAAGTTGACCGGGGGACGCGCATCGATCTCACCGCAATGCCACCCGAGGGCGTTGCTCGATGCCGGGCGGCCTGGGCGCGGCTTGCAGGCCGTCAGACATGCGTCGTCCACGGTGACGCTAATCCACGCAACATACTCCTGAGTGCCGGCCGGGTCGCGCTCATCGACTGGGACGAATCACATGTCGACGTTCCTGATCTTGACCTAGAACTGCCCCACAATGCAGCTGATCTCGATGCACACGCATGGGACATCGCCGAACAGGCATCGGCGGCCTGGGAGGCCGCTGTCTGCTGGAGGGACGAATACGCCGTCAAGCGGCTGGCGCAGGTTCGGGCCGTCTAGCCACCAGCTTCCTTGCGCGGCACCTTCATGCGTCCCATTGCTCCTGGCTTGAGCTCAGCGTCGTCTAACCGCTTCCCTTTCGGCTATGGAATATCGATGGTAACGGGTGGCGCCTTTCGCACCATCCATGCCGGGGGATTTCCGCGAACATGCGACGCATGGACGCCAGATCGCTGCACCGGTGGGCGGCGACTGAGACGAACGCCATGCTCTCGTCGGAAATCACGCCGAATTCGAACGAATACCTAGCCCTTTCGGCCAGGGTACGAAGAATTCAACCAGGGTCCGGCCGTTGCCTTCGCGGAAAGGATGAGTGGAGTTCATCCGTGCCAAGGCATCGACCGCTTCCGGTGCGGCGGTGTCGCGATTAAGGCCCCGCAAGAAATTGCGGGATTCGATATCCGACATGGAAGGTTTCATGCCTGAGATGACCGGCCCATTCGCCTCCCGTCAGGCAGCATTGTGCTTCGGCGTTAGATGGAAACCGATGGCCTTCAGAACCGCGATGGTTGTTTCAAGCGTCGGATTTCCGTTTGGGCTCAGGGAGCGATACAGGTGTTCACGGCTCAGCCCAGTGTCACGAGAAATTTGAGTCATGCCTTTTGCACGCGCGATCGTGCCAAGGGCAGACGCAATCAGTTTGGGATCTCCTGCCTCCATAGCCTCTGCGAGAAAGGCTTCGATAGCCTCGTCGCTCGTCAGCATTTCTGCTACGTCAAAATCATAGAATTTCTCAGCCATCATTATCACTCCATTGGGCGGCGATCTCTTTGGCCTTGACCGTCTCCGCGTCGGTCTCGCTCGTGATCGAGACGGTGACGCTGCCCTCTGGATTTGAGGGGTATAGAAAACGGCAACACTGTCGCCCTTTCGCATGGTCCTGTCCTTCCTGATCTGCACGACAACCTTGCTGCGTCGGATTTCGAGCCGTCCAAAGTCGTTCCATTCCTTACGCTGCCAGTGTCATTTGATCCTGGCGTGACTATACGCTTGAATGCTTCGCGAACTGCCACTCCAAGATCCATATGGCATTCCTGGAAAACACAGGCACGTCCGATACAACCAATGGAGTTCGAGATGTACAGAACAAACGGTAACTTCGAGGCGTTTGCCCGCCCTCTCAAGCCGGAAGGGATCGACGGTCGCCGCGCTTATTTCGTCGGTGCGGGGCTTGCCTCGCTGTCAGGTGCCGCGTTCCTGATCCGGGACGCGCAAATGCCGGGTTCTGCCATCACGATCTTCGAGGAACTCGCTTTGCCGGGCGGTAGCATGGACGGCATACTCGACGAACATAAAGGCTTCATCATCCGCGGCGGGCGCGAAATGGAGGCGCATTTCGAGACGCTATGGGACCTGTTCCGTTCGATCCCCTCGCTCCGGACGCCAGACGCTTCCGTTCTGGACGAGATGTACTGGCTGCACAAGACGGACCCCGCCACCAACCCGCGCCGGGCTATCCACAAGCGGGGTGAGCCCATCGAGCAGATGCCGGACCTGACGCTGACGCCGAAAGCGGTCGAGGAGCTTGTCGCGCTCGCCCTGATGCGGGAGCAGGATCTCGATGACAAGCGCATCGACGAGGTCTTTACCGAGGAGTTCTTTGCTTCCAACTTCTGGCTCTACTGGGCAACGATGTTCGCGTTTGAGCCTTGGGCCAGCGCACTTGAGATGCGGCGCTATATCCTGCGCTTCGTTCATCATGTGTCGACGCTCGCCGACCTCAGTTCGCTGCGCTTCACCTATTATAACCAATATGAATCGCTTATCCGGCCGCTCGTTAGTTATCTTGAGGGACACGGCGTAACATTCCAGTACGACACGCAGGTCGATGATATCCTGGTCACCGACGCCGCAGGAGAGAAGGTGGCGACCACCATCAATCTTACGGTAAGCGGACAAGCCCGCCAAATCGACGTCGCGCCTAAAGACCTGGTATTCGTCACCAACGGCTCGATCACCGAAAGCTCGACCTACGGTGACAATGAAACGCCGGCACCGATCGTCACAGACCGCGGCGGCGCTTGGTCGCTGTGGAAGAACATGGCGGCGCGCGACCGCTCATTCGGCCGTCCCGAAAAGTTCTGCGAGAACATCCCAGAGGCGAATTGGACGATCTCGGCGACTGTCACTCTGACCGACGACCGTATCGCCCCTTACATCGAGCGGATTACCGGCCGCGATCCGCGCTCGGGAAGGATCGTAACCGGAGGGCCGTGCAGCATCAAGGACTCGAGCTGGCTATACGGTTTTTCGATGAGCCGGCAGCCCCATTTCGCCGCGCAGGATCCGCAGAAGGATCTCGTCGTTTGGCTCTATGGCCTGTTTTCAGACAAGCCGGGGGATTACGTCAAAAAGCCGATCCGCGAATGCACCGGTGCCGAACTATGTGCTGAGTGGCTTTATCATCTGGGTGTGCCTGAGGAGGAAATCGACGATTTCGCGCATAATTCGGCGCGCACGATCCCTTGCAACATGCCCTACATTTCTTCCTACTTCATGCCGCGCGCCGCCGGCGACCGGCCGTTAGTCGTGCCGGAGAGATCGAAGAACCTGGCCTTTATCGGCAATTTCGCCGAAACCGAGCGGGATACGGTATTCACCACCGAATATTCGGTACGTACCGCAATGGAGGCGGTTTATACGTTGACGGGCGTCGATCGCGGCGTGCCGGAGGTTTTTGCATCCTCATTCGACATCCGGGTGCTGCTGAGTGCACTCTATCACCTCAACGATCGCAAGCCTCTACATGAGGTGGAGATGCCCATTGTCACCCGTTTGATCGGAAAAGCGGTACTATCCAAGGTCAAGGGCACCTATATCGAAGAGCTTTTGGCCGAAGCAAAGCTGATATGAAAACCACACGTTCTCCGTTGTCAGTTCGCCTCAACAGCGGCACTGGAGTTCGTCGGGCGGCTCGCGCGGTCAATGGTCATGGGGAAGGGGAAGGGGAAGGGGAAGGGCGATATGCACTCAAAAACTGGTCGCTGATCTACCCGGGGGATGGCGACGCGCCCGCCCTGGCGCCCATACGGCTGCCGATGACTTGGCTTTGTCGCCAGGGGGCGGGCGGGTGTTCAAGGCGCCGATGCTCGCTCGCTGGAAGGCATTCGCCAACGGCCAGGCTCTCGGAGCCGGCTCTTCTGAACGCTATCGCTGAGACCGCACAGGGCATCGACGCCCGGGTGGGGCTGCCGGAGCGTGATGCCGTGCTGGAACGCATCGATACCCATGTAAAGACCCTGGTGCTGATCCTGATAGGTTGAGCGGATTCATTCGATCAGGGCGCGTGGGGCTTTCCCGTGGCAGGAGAAAGGCTTTCACCGCGCCGAGGCGTTGGGCGGAGCGTCCGGATGGCTGCCGTCAGCGGCGCAAACGTCGCCGATACCTGCACAGCGTAGCGCTCTGAGCCATTGAATCGGACCCTATGCCGGCAGCCGGCATGAGTCCTGCAAGCGAAAAACCCATGGAACTCTGTCGCTTCTATTCGGTTACTTCTCGACACGTTGTCGTCTGGGTATTTCCGTGCGCAAGGTCGGGGTTCTTACCTTTCATCGATGCATAAACTACGGCTCCTATTGGCAGGCGCGCTGCCTGGTCGAAGGGCTCAGCTCCATGGGCCTCGATGCCGTGCTTTTGGAGCACAGGTCCCGCCGCGTCGATCGGGCGGAGTGGAAATGCGCCCTTCGGCCGGTTCCGAACGAGAATGGCGATCATGCGCTCTATAGGGCCAAGATCCGGAAATTCTTCCACTCGATCGCGACCTTGCCGCTGTCTGCGCCCTTTCCTCTCGAAGAGCCTGCCCGAACGGAGGATTTCGATCTCGTCATCGTCGGCAGCGACGAAGTCTGGAACCTCAAGCACCCCTGGTATGGAGGCTCTCTGCTCTTTTACGGCGACGGTTTTCGCTCCTCGCGACTCGCCTCCTATGCCGCAAGCTTCGGCAACCAGATCTCTCCCGATGGCATGAACGGCTTCTGGACCGACAAGCTTTTGAACTTTGCCGACATATCTGTCCGCGACCTCAACTCCGCCCGGCTCATCCGCGATCTTTTAGGCTACGAGCCCGAACTCGTTTTGGACCCATGCCTCCAGTTCCCGCGGGTGATCACCGCGCGCGAAAAAGTCGATCCCGGACACGACTATATAGCCCTTTACGGGCATGGTTTTCCGGCCTGGTTCCAAAAGTCCGTGCGGACTTGGGCACGAGAGAAGGGATATCCTCTCGTCAGCATCGGCTACAGGAACGATTGGGCCGATAGCCAATGGATCGATGCCGGACCGGAGGATTACGCCGGCTTCATAGCCGGAGCGCGCGCCGTCGTCACAAACTTCTTCCACGGCTGCATCTTCGCCCTGGTGAATGGGAAGCCTTTCGCCTGCGTGCTTTCCGACTACCGCTCCAACAAGATTCGCGACCTGACCACCCTTATCGGCGCTGATCGCCGTCTCATAGGAGAGGAAAGCGCCTCCATGGATTTGCCCCAGGCGCTCGATCATCCACCGGAACTGGTGATTTCGGAGCGAATCGCAGCACTCAGGCGCAATTCGAATGACTATCTCCGCCATGTCGTCCGGTAGAGCTCTTCGGAAACCCACGTCGGAAGACCTATGCGCACCGCGGGATATCCTGCGCTCCGGGCTCTGCATCGGCTGCGGCGCCTGCCTCGCCGGGTCCGAGCGGGAGATGGCCTTCGACCGCTACGGCCAATTGAAGCCGACAGGCGCTGCAGCGTGGCTTAGAGAGCCGAGCGCTGAATTTTCTGCTATTTGTCCGTTCTCTCCGGCCGCCGGCGATGAGGACGAACTGGCGCTCCGGCATTTTCCCGCAGCGGCGCATAAGGATCCGCTGCTTGGCCGGTTCGAGGTAGCCTTCGTCGGTTATGCCGAGGAAGCGGACTATCGGGCAAATGGAAGTTCGGGCGGGCTCGTGACCTGGGTCGCCAAGGAACTTCTCACCCGCGGCATGATCGATGGGGTGGCGCATGTAACCGAAAACGCGAACCCACAGGGAAACGAGCCCTTGTTCCGCTACTCGCTTTCGCGGACGCTTGCGGATCTTCGCGCCGGCGCGAAGTCCCGCTACTATCCCGTGGAGCTGTCGGGCGTGCTCGATGAAATCCGCAAAATTCCCGGCCGATATGCGGTCATCGGCGTACCCTGCTTCATCAAGGCCGTTCGGCTTTCCTGCGCCGCAGATCCCCTGTTGAAGGAGCGGATCCCCTTCACGCTCGGCCTCTTCTGCGGGCACATGAAAAGCGCCCGCATGGCCGAAAGTTTCGCATGGCAGATGCATCGCGATCTCCGTGAGGCGAAACACTTCGATTATCGGATGAAGTCCCCCGACCGCCCCGCCAACTGGTATCGGGCGCAGATGACGCTTATGGATGGAAGCACCTCCGCGCTCGATTGGTGGCATATGGCCGATGGCGACTGGGGGGCCGGTTTCTTTCAGAATTCGGCCTGCAATTTCTGCGACGACGTGGTGGCCGAGACCGCCGATATAGCATTCGGCGATGCTTGGCATGAACCCTATTCTTCCGACGGAAGGGGAACCAATGTGGTTATCGTCCGCTCCCCTCACCTTCTTAATCTCATTCAAGTCGGTATTGCCGAAAAGCGGCTATCGCTGTCACCTGTCGAACCGGACTTCGTCATCGCAACGCAGGCAGCCGGTTTCCGCCAGCGGCGCGAGGGCCTGTCCTTCCGGCTCACCTGGCCTCGACTGGGCATCCGCCCGCGCAAGCGGGTCGCGGCTGGCAGCCATCACTTGAGCGCGCAACGCAAGACGATCTACCTCATGCGCTATGCGATCAGCCATTGGAGCCACAGGGTCTTCTGGCTGGCGCGTCGATTAAACCAGCCCGTACTCTATCTCGCCTGGGCCCGCGCTGTATTGGCAAGCTATCACGGCCTTGCCTATTCACGGGGAAAATTGGGCCGCTTTCTGGCACGAATTGGCTTCGGAGGCATCGAATCTCGAAGATGAATTTAGTGCGAGGGGGGGCTAGCATTGCTCCGGGATCCTCGCCCGGCCCTCGTGAACCTGCCCTGGTACGCCGAAAAGAGTCCTAGGCCACCGGCTTTCCAGAGCTCCGCCTGCTGCTGGCTTGAGATAAAGAAGAGGAGACACACCGCCACCTTGTTGAAAGAAACAGGTGTGCGCGTATCCGCCAAGCTTGTGAGTATGCGCCGATCATGGGAATTATCGAAGAAACATAACTCATTGTCTCTACTGTTAGCTGATCCGCGGGAAAGGGGACTTCGTCGTTACCAAGCCAGATCGGTCTCGGTGAAGTCATCTCCCTTATAGGCGAGTTGCAAGCGATAAGCCTTGGCACAGGCATAGGCGAAGCAGTCACCCATGTTGAGCTTGGCAGGATGATTGACGATCTTGCCATATCGCTGCGCGGCATCGAGGGCCTTGTTGCCCACGTCACCGCTGATCATGGCTTCGCGGGCTGCAAGGTCAGTGGCGAACTGATCAACTAAGCGGCGGGCCTGCTCGAACATTTTCGGCGTGGCTGGCTTGTCCTTACCGGTGGCCTCGGCCAGTCGCCTTGCTAGAGAAAGTGTAGCCTCCATGCGAACGATGGCCGACATATAAAAAGGGCCTCCGTCCCGCTCTAGCCGGTCCATCAGCTCGGCACTATCCGGCTCTTGGGCAAGAATGGCGACGACGACTGACGCATCAACAAACAGCATCAGTCTTCGCCCCACATTTCATCGGTTTCAACCTTATGATCTCCCGGTGCAAAAGGACCGACAACCCGCGCCATTTCGAGAGACTTGGCGAGCCTCTGGCGCATTGGCAGACTGCCTCTGCGCTGTGCAATCTCATGAATGAGCGCGAGTTTGACAGCCTCGACTTTCGTGGATTTTGTCAGTCCGACCAGCTCTTCGGTGAGTTTGTCCACCTCGGGATCTTTGATATAGAGCGGCATAGCGGCATATCCTTTTAAGGATATTATAATATCCTCCCTTACATATCCTCGCAAGTAAACTTTGCTCGAAATCGGGGTACGATGAGCAACAATGGGGCGGTGCCGCCGGGAACGTATCGAAGGCTATAGCGCAGGGGCTTAAGAATGGCTCGCCTTGCCGCAGAGACCGAAAGCGGCTCCGCTTTCACGATCTTTGCTCCGGAGACAATCGTGGGAGAGATGATAAAAAAATCACCCGGGGGAAGAGAAGTCACATCTGATCCGTATATGCGGGTATGGATCCTGAAAATCGATCTTTCGACGTCATCGGGCAGCTTGGAGCGCTGAGGCGCTACGCGCGTTCCCTCGTCCGGGATTCGGCAGAGGCGGAGGATCTTGTCCACGACGCTCTTGTTCGAGCGTATGACCGTCGCATCACATTCAAAAAGGGCGCGAATCTGCGCACGTGGTTGCTCTCGATCGTTCACAACACCCATATCGACAGGATCAGAGGTGCGCTCGCGCGCCGACGTCGCGATGACGGAGCCGTTCTGGAGGCGGAGCTATCTTATTCGGGGAACCAGGAGCACGCGGTCAGGCTTCGGCAGGTCCAGCAAGCCTTCATGGCCCTGCCGGAGGATCAGCGTGAAGCTCTGCATCTTATCGCCGTGGAGGATCTCTCCTATCAGGAGGCAGCCGACGCACTCGGCGTTCCTGTCGGCACCCTGATGTCACGTGTCTCGCGTGCGCGCGCAACCCTGCGAGCCCTTGAAGCCGAAGGAAAGCACGCGAGTCACCTGAGAGTTGTGGGAGGCGGCGATGACTGACGTCGAAACCATTCTCGATACCGATCTCGATGCCTATGTCGACAATCAGCTCGATGCAGCGGGTCGTCTTCGGGTCGAGTCCTATCTTGCCCAACATCCCGCCGCGGCAGCGCGCGTCATGTCCGATCTCGGAACGCGAACGATGCTGAAGCTTATACTTGTCCCGCAGCCTGAGGCGTGTCGTCCAGACACGCGCGAGGCAGCACGCCGCCTTTCATCCGTTCTTTCGGGCAGACGCATGTGGGCCGCCCTCCAACGCGTAGCGGCGGTGGCGGTTTTAGTCTCCGCCGGATGGTTTGCCAATTCGTCTTTGGGAACCCGCGAGGTCGTGGCCTCCGTTCCTCCGCCGGTCTTTATCGAACAGGCAGTGCGCGCCCATCAAACATCGCTCGTGCGGGAAGCCATGCCCTCGCAGCCGGAAGTGAATACCTACGACCGTGAAGACATCCGCGCCGCTACCGCGATCGTCATGCCGGACCTGCCGACGGATTGGCAGATATCGGATGTTCAGGTCTTTCCGTCCAGTTACGGTCCGAGTGTCGAGGTAAGTATCCGGACGAAAGACGGCACGCAAATTTCCTTGTTCGCGGTGAGGCCCGGCCACTTCGCCGTCGAGCAGGTAAAGAACCTCACTCTCGCCGAGGCCGAGGCCGCATGGTGGCAGCTCGGCGAAGTCGCTTATGCGGTGATCTCAAGCAAGCCCGGTACCGGCCTCTCAGACGAGGCGGATCTTCTCATGAATTCACTCTACTGATCGTCAAGGAGACTTTCATGTATCAGAACCAGAACCGCTTCGGCGGCTACAGTCAGGCATCTGCTGCCGCCTTCGACGAAGGCCTGCGCAAGCACATGCTGCGCGTCTACAATTACATGGGTCTCGGTCTAGTGGTGACGGGTTTCGTCGCCTTCATCGTCGGCACGACGCCGGCGCTTTATGTGCCGATCTTCTCCACCCCACTGAAATGGGTGGTGATGCTGGCGCCGCTCGCCTTCGTGTTTTTCTTTTCGTTCCGCATCCAGACGATGTCGGCATCGACCGCCCAGCTGACCTTCTGGGCCTTTTGTGCCGTCATGGGCCTGTCGCTCGCCTCGGTCTTTCTCGTCTTCACAGGCGCCAGCATCGCCAGGACCTTCTTCATCGCCGCCACCATGTTCGGCGCGACCAGTCTCTACGGCTACGTCACCAAGCGCGACCTGTCGAAGTTCGGCTCCTTTCTGATCATGGGTCTGATCGGCGTGGTCATCGCCTCAATCGTCAACATCTTCCTTGGTTCGAGCGCGCTGCAGTTCGCGATCTCGGTGATCGGCATCATCGTCTTCGTCGGGTTGACGGCCTGGGACACGCAGAGCATCAAGGAGCGCTACGCCGAAAATTACGACCAGGAATCCCAACAGAAGCTCGCCGTGTTCGGCGCGCTGTCTCTCTACCTGAACTTCGTCAATATCTTCCAGCTTCTGCTGAATTTTACCGGGCAGCGTGAAGAGTAGCCAAAAGCAGACACCCAAGGAGTCATTTCATGGATCGCAACGACCAGCAGGCCATCGAGAGCCTGTTCTCCAAGCTCGCCCTCGTTGAGCAGCAATCCGGACAGCGCGATGCGGAATCGGACCGTTTCATCCAGCAGCGCATCAACCAACATCCGGGCGCGCCGTATTACATGGCGCAGACGATCGTCGTGCAGGAACAGGCTCTCGAAGCCGCGCAGCGCCGCATCGAGGAACTCGAGTACCAGGCTTCCCAGGGCCAGCAGCGGGGTGGCTTCTTTTCATCGATGTTCGGGAACAGCACAGCTCCCCGAAGCACGTCGCCACAACCGGCAGCCTATGGGCGCCCCGCTCCTGCCTCCCCATGGGGTAACCAGCAACAGGGCTATGGCCAGCAGACAGCGCAGCAGCGCTCGGGTGGTGGCTTCCTAGCGGGTGCCGCACAAACGGCAATGGGTGTAGCGGGCGGCGTCCTTTTAGGAAACGCGATCGCAGGAATGTTCACGGGAGACGAGGCGCAGGCCGCGGAACCGGATGCGACAGCGCCGAATGACGAAGCACCTGCCGACGACATGGACCTCGGCGGCGACGAGGACATCTGAGTTCCGTCCCGCTGCAGTTGAGCCGCCGGGTGCGCACCCGATCCTCCCAAGCCCCCCGGCGGCTCAATACCTTGCCAGAAATGTCGTTGCTTTTCCGGCCCAGCTGGACCAGACGACTTGGCGTCCCGCCTTCCGGCATGCTTATCCAGATGGCGAACCTCCATTTCTCGTCGGTCGGCGGAGCATCCAGCGCGACCACAAACGCGGGATCCGATCGACCAAGTTGTCAGATTGTCTTGGCTGCCTCGTTGGGTAGGTCGATCGAACGGAAGATGGTATTTACCCACCCATGACCACTCGAATACCTCCGAAGCTGCCGCTAAGCCGAAACGGCCAAGGCCCTCGATCAAAGGCGTGGTCTCGCCTTTCGTGGCTTTTGGCGAGGAAGATACCTCAGGATGCCTGACGGTTCCGAAACCGATGAGAGTTCGGAGAGTTGCCGAAACAACCGCGACGGTCCTGATCCGGCGTTGCGTCATCCCATCCCGGTCTCCAGCTACACGTCCGCCGCCCCGGTTATCCGGGCCACTCTTTGCGTTTTCCCGTTCAACAACAGAAGGATTGGCTAGCCCGAAAGGCGGCCTTTAAGCTCAATGATTTTCGAATGGATGTCCGACCCGGCAGCGTGGGCGGGTCTCGCCACCTTGATCGTGCTGGAGGTCGTGCTTGGCATCGATAACCTTGTCTTCATCGCGATCCTGGCCGACAAACTCCCGGAGCACCAGCGCGAGAAGGCCCGGCTAATCGGCCTCAGTCTTGCGCTCGGCATGCGACTCATACTGCTTGCTTCGGTCGCTTGGATCGTGACGCTGACGGCGCCGTTGTTCACCGTGGCAGGTCTTGAGATATCGGGAAGAGATCTCATCCTTCTGTTTGGCGGACTCTTCCTTCTTTTTAAGGGGACAATGGAGCTTCACGAGCGGCTCGAAGGACACTCCGGCGCTAAGGAGGGCAAGATCGAGCATGCCATCTTCTGGCATGTGCTGGTGCAAATCGTCGTCCTTGACGCAGTGTTCTCGCTGGACAGCGTCATCACCGCCGTTGGGATGGTTCAGCACCTCTCCGTCATGATGATCGCCGTGATCATCGCAGTCGCAGTTATGCTGCTAGCCTCGAAGCCGCTTATGGCCTTCGTGTCGAAGCATCCGACGGTGGTAATCCTCTGCCTCGGCTTCCTGATGATGATCGGCTTTTCGCTCATCGTGGAAGGCCTGGGCTTCCACATACCTAAGGGCTACCTCTATGCGGCGATCGGCTTTTCGGTGCTGATCGAGGCCTTCAACCAGATCGGCCGCCGCAATCGCGAGCGTTTCATGACGACCGGTGACCTACGCGAACGGACGGCGAGTGCCGTTCTGTCTTTGCTCGGCAGGCGGCAAAGCGAAGCCCCCCTTGGAGAGGCGGCCAACGTGATTGCGGAAAGGACATCGGAGAGCGAACTGTTCACGCCCGTCGAGCACGAGATGATCGAAAGCGTGCTGACGCTTGCCGATCGCCCGGCGAAATCCGTCATGACGCCCCGTCTCGATATCGAATGGCTGGATATCGAGGACACCGACGATGAGCTTCGCCGCAAGATCATCGAAACCGGTCATTCCCGCTTTCCGATCGCCCGCGGCAGCCTTGACGAGTTCCTCGGCGTTGCACTCGCCAAGGACCTACTCCGGGACTTTCTCGAAGACGGAAAGATCGACTTCCAGAAATCATTGCGCCAGCCGCTTGTGGTGCACGAAAGCGTCAGTGCATTGCGCCTGCTGGAACAGCTCCGCAAATCCCCGCTCCAGGTCGCCATCATTCTCGACGAGTTCGGGTCGGTGGAGGGCATGGTGACACCGACGGACCTGTTGGAAGCGATCGCCGGTGATTTCGCCGACGATGGCGACGACCAGCTCACCGTCGAGCGGGCGGACGACGGATCGTTGCTAGTCGACGGATGGATTGACATTCGCCATATCTCACGGCTTCTCGATACCGACCTTGTCGATGACGCCGATCGCTACTCCACGCTTGCGGGGCTGCTTCTCTGGAGGCTAGGACACCTGCCGCGTGAGGGCGAGACGATCGAGTTCCAGGACTTGACATATGAGGTCGTCAGCCTCGACGGGCGCAACATCGACAAGGTCAGGATCAGGCAGAAGAAGCACCACGCTTCAAGAATGGGGCTGCAAGCTGATTGAGTAATTGCCGTGATCGGGTGACATGACACGCCACCCGTATGCAGTTAGCGTACCCATATCAAGCGGGAGGACGACAATGTCCCTCCTGCGAAGAACTGCGGCATCAGACGGTCGCTTTGCGAGACTGGCGAGGTACCAATCACGACACGCTCGACAATTTCCGCCGCCAATCGAACGAGCGACGCCGTGTGACTTCCGGTGGATAAAGCGGCAACACTCCATCTATTCATGCGCATCACTGAGCACTCTTATGAACCAATGCATGAAAATGGGGTGGCCGCTTACCGAACAAGCTCGAATCTCTCAAGCATCTGCAAGAACTTCGAGTCCACGGATGGTTCTGACTGTTGGATCCATGACCTGGACGTTCATTTCAACGATCCGTCCCTGCTGTGCGGCCTCCGCGACGCGGGCAACCGGGTCGTTCTTGAGGGAATCGAGCTTCAGGCAATATCGTCGCCCTCGAAGCGCCGTCTCGTCATGTCGCCCGCGACAATCATCGTCGGGTTGGCCTTGGCGATAGTTTCCCAGCCGACGGTCGGCCACTCCTCGTTACTGTCAACGACATTCCGGATTCCGAGCTCTGCCATGAGATACGCCGGAACACCGCCCTCACCTGCCACATACGGATCGGCATTCAATATTCCACGCCGAAACACACCGGATCACGCGTCTTGTCTTCATTGGTCGCGATCTGCCCAAGGACATCATCAGCGACGGCTTCGCCAAGTGCCGCGCGGTTCGGCAGGCCGCCGAATAGCACTCCGGTCTCGCAATCAGGAACGCGATGAGATTGTCTCTTACCCGCAACCGTCTGCTTGCTGCTGCCGCAGCGGGCATCGCCTTCGCGTCATCCGGCGCATTCGTCGAAGAGGAGCATGAGACAAAGGAGGTGTGGTGACGTCATGCATGCGGTCAAGACCGGTATCAACTTCTCCATCGCGGTGATCATGGTGATCTGGACGAATCGGATCCGGCATTGCTGCCGGCAGCGGACGGGCAGCTTGGGGATAACATCGATGAGAAGCGGCCGTTCCGTATCGACCTTGAACCGGTATTTCAGTGACTTCTCTCGGCCTCTGGAAGAAGTTCACTCCCGAGCGGGTCGACGCCAGTTGCATCTGAGTAATATGTTTGGATGTCCCTATCCGAAAGCCAGAATGGACCGAAACGACTCCAGAACCGCTGAGCCAGCAGCACCCGGTATCGCTCCAACGCCACTCGGGTTAAGATGTATAGCTGAGAACCATGGACGCCTTGTCGGACCACCTACGTCAGGAGGGCAGTGTGAAATCGCCAACGGTGAGAGTTATGGCCGCGGCCGAAGAAGATCTGGCGATCGAAACGGTCATGCTGGCGTTTGCAGCGGATCCTATGGCGCGATGGACCTGGCCGCATGCACACCAGTACCTTGCGGCGATGCCGCGAATGATCCGGGCGTTCGGAAGCAGCGCATTCTCCAACGGAAGCGCCTTTTGCACCGACGGCTACGCCGGGACGGCGCTGTGGCTACCGCCCGGAATACATGCCGACGAGGAAGGGCTTGGTGCGGTGCTCGAGAGCACGGTTGCGAGCAGTCTTGCCCCCGAAACAACGGCAATATTCGAGCAGATGGCCGAGTACCACCCGACCGAACCACATTGGTACCTGCCCCTGATCGGCGTCGACCCGGCGCATCAAGGCGAAGGTCACGGCGACGCCTTGATGGCGTACGCACTCGCGCGGTGCAATCGCGATCACGTGCCAGCCTATTTGGAGTCCTCGAACCCGCGCAATATTCCGTTCTACCGACGCTACGGCTTCGAACCGCTCGGCGCGATCCAGGTCGGCTCGTCGCCGACGCTCGTCCCGATGCTGCGGCGATCGCGTTGAGCTTCAGTTCGATCCGATGGTTTGTGGCATATGGGCACCGAGCGCGACACAGCCGCGAAACGAAGACGGAATGGACCAGCTTGACCGTTTACCGACGGGGCGCCTAGTCAGGTCATAGGCGATGTTCGCTTTTAAGAGTCGGGCGATATGGAGGCGCGAAGCAGCTATTGAATGCATTGAACTCTAATGTCCAGGTCTAAGCCGTCGGGCTCGGTTGGCAGTTTTGCGGACGAACGGACGAAACGGACGATCGTCAAACCCGATAGGCGTCTGGCCACTGGCAGAGTGCCGCCACATATCATCACCGCCTTGCGGTTCACGCCTCCACGCCAGGGCACCATCTGTACCCCGCGATCATCCGCGACCCGACTATTCACGTATTTCTGAAATCTGATGACCATAGATGCCGGACCGAACCGTGCCATCCTGCGCTTTTCACCTGGATTTCCAATATTTTCCGCGCTCTGTACGGTAGCGTACCAAGCTTGTTCTATGGGCATGTTGCGGATAACATAAGCGGATCGTCTGCAGACTGAACAGGGCGCAGACGGCTAAGGGTTCTTATGTGCTCTTGCCCCGTTTTGGGAGGGAAGCACATATGGTTGCTCCTCAACAATCCTCCATGCAGAACAAGCTTCTGGCGCTGCTCCCGGCGGCTGACTATGATCAGGTCGCTGCGGATTTAAAGTATGTTGGCCTTCCACGCGGCACCTCTATTGCCGAGGCCGGAAAGCCAATCGAATATGTCTACTTCCTGACATCAGGCATAGGCTCCATCGTCGCCACCACGCCCGAAGGTCATCGCGCGGAGGCGGGCGTGTTTGGGTTTGATGGCTACGTCCCCACCACCGCCGTGACAGGGGCCGAGATAAGTTCGCATGACGTCGGCATTCAGTTGGAAGGGGATGGCTATCGGATGGACTACGTTTCGTTCCGAGGCTGGATGGAGCAAAACAGGAATCTCTCAAAGGTGATGATCCGCTCCATCGAAGCTTTCTCGGTCCAGTTGGCGTATACGGCCGTCTCAAACGCAATTCACGACGTGAACGAGCGATTAGCTCGATGGTTGCTCATGTGCCATGACCGGGTGACCGGCAATGAAATCGCACTGACGCACGACTTCATTTCCCTGATGCTCGCTGTCCGGCGGCCAAGCGTCACGACATCGCTGCATATCCTGGAGGGCAATGGTTTCATCAGGGCAGAGCGCGGCATCATCACCATCCGGAACCGAGCGGCTCTGGAAGAGTTCGCACATGACGCCTACGGCAAGCCGGAGCAAGAATACCGACGTCTCATGAAAGACCTTTTCTGAGATATCGGCTAGATTGGTGCCGAACATGCCTATGAGGAACCGACGCTGACGCGATGAGCCGGCTATTTTTTGAGTATCCGCAGGAGCGGCGAGACCGTCCCGACGAGCATATGGAAGTGTGCGATAAGGGAGATCAGCTGCAGCTCATCATCTCTTTTCACGAAGTAGTTCAGGAGCAACTTAGGAAATAAGCCTCAGAACACGCCGAGGAGACGGCGGTATTCCTCTTCAGGCTTGCCGTAGGCGCCGCCTGCAAACTCCTCCAGTCCCTTGCGGTCCCGGATAGTGATCCGGCCTCTTTCGGTGCGGACGAGTTTCCTGCCCTCAAGCACATGAAGTGCATTGGTCACGCTCGGCCGCCGGACAGCGAGCATCAGGGAAATGAAGTCGTGCGTCAGTGCGATCTCGTCGCCATCCACCCGGTCATGACACATCAGCAGCCAGCGAGCCAAACGCTCATCTACCTGATAGTTGGCATTGCAAAGGGCGGTGTAGGAAATCTGCGACGCAAAGGTCTGGATAAATCTTGCGAGCAGGTTGGCAAAGACCGGGTTCTGCGGAAGAGCTTCGAGAGTTGCCTTTATGGGTATCCGGAACCCGTGTCCTGCCACTTGCATGAGCACCTCATGAATGCTGACCGTGCCGCCGACGCCAGCTGGCGTGGGTGAGAAACCCTCGCGGCCGAACATTCCCGCCTCTGCCCTTTGCCCCTCCTGCGAGACAGTCACGACAGAACCGATGCCGCTACAGAGAAAATAGACATAGTCGATTGGACGATCCGCACCGACGATGACGGTTCCGCGCGGTAGGTCGATCGGTTGGAATGCAGGCTTGATCTTTTGAGTTTCGGTCTCTGGCAAGAGCGCAAGAAGGCGGTTTCGTGAATAGGAATGTTCCAAGACGTGCATGGCTCTCGCTGTCGGGCGGGAGCGCTCAGCTCCCTACCGCCGAGCCCTTAAGCTTTCTGGGCGGTTGCCGATTCTATAGCATCGTGTCTGTCGAGTTGATTTTGCGTACGCTGGCAGACGCTCAGCCCGCGTTCCCGTGTAAGTGCTATCCTGAAATCTCCCAGTAAATGGAGGAAAGGTAGTGGCCGATGGCACGTCCCGGGGGAAAGCCTGTTCTGCTTTTGGAGGACCAGGCGCTGATCGCGATCTATGTAGAAGAGCTTCTTCTTCAGGCCGGATTCGAGACGGTTATGACCTTTTCATCACGCGTCGCCGCGACCAGTTGGCTTCGGGAAAATACACCGGAGCTCGCGATCATCGAAGCGCGGCTGAGGGATGGCGCTTGTGACGATGTCGCCACATTACTTGCCGAGCGCGACATTCCCTACATCGTGCATTCCGGGGAAAGGGATGGTGATGGCGATCATCCTCTGATGAGCGGCAAATGCAAATGGATCGACAAGCCCTCTCATCCAGACGTTTTGATCAAAGCCGTTAAGGAATGCGCGGCCCGATCCAATAAGCGTGATTGGCGTGCCGGAAGGTCAAGCTACCCTGGCCAGCTCTAAGACCGACCAACCCGTGATACCGTTTCGATGTGTCCTCCCTCCTTTGAGGCCAATCGCACCACCACCTTGCCGTCATCAAATCGTCAACACTTGAGAGCACGAGTGAGCGCGGCCTATTGAACGGTCATCCTGTTAAACTAAATTATTTGTTGCCGGCTGCCGAAACGGGGCCGGCTCGTCAATCCGGCGTCGAGGACGTCTGAACTTGACGCCGTCTTGTACCCATGTTGCTTCAAAGGAGGATGTGGCTATGAGAACCACCACTTTCGATTTTTCTCCCCTGTTCCGATCGAGCATCGGTTTCGACCGAATGCTGAACGCACTTGACGCCGCAAGCCGCGTCGAGTCGATCGACAGCTGGCCCCCCTATGACATCGTCAAATCCGGCGAAAACGACTATCGCATCGCCATGGCGGTTGCCGGCTTCTCGCAGGACGAGATGACGATCACGCAGGAGCAGAACATGCTCGTCGTGTCGGGCCAGAAACAGAACGGCGAAGACGGCGAGTATCTGCACCGCGGTATTGCCGGCCGTTCCTTCCAGCGTCGGTTCGAGCTTGCCGATCATGTCAAGGTCTTGAGCGCGCATCTCGCCAATGGCCTTATGACCATCGATCTGAAGCGGGAAATCCCCGAAGCGATGAAGCCGCGCCGGATCGAGATTGCCCGTGATCAGGCTCTACCGAAAGCCGAAACCAAGCAGATCGAAGCGGGCAAGGCGGTCGCCTAAGGCTTGCTACAGCCGAACACGACCAAGGTGTCGAGCAAAGCTCGGCACCTGCGGCCGAGCTTTGCCAAGAAACCAAAGAAAGGAGAATGTCATGAGCGTCCGTGATTTGATTCCTTGGGGCCGCAATGGCAGCAATCAGGCCCCGACCCTTTACCGCGACGACAATCGCGATCCGTTCCTGTCGTTGCACCGTGAGGTGAACCGGCTGTTCGACGACGTCTTCCGCTCCTTCGACAGCCGCCTTCCGGCCTTCGGCTCCCTCTCCTCCCTCAACGCTGGCTGGCCGACCATCGAGATCTCCGAGACCGACAAGGAAATCAAGGTGACGGCCGAAGTCCCCGGCATGGAGGAAAAGGAGATTGAAGTGCTATTCGACCAGGGCGTACTCACCCTCAGGGGGGAAAAGCGCTCGGAAACGGAAGACCAGGAAAAGCAGTTCTCCGAACGCTTCTACGGCCGCTTCGAACGGCGCATTCCGCTCGGTTATGAAGTCGAGGACGACAAAATCGACGCCCGGTTCAAGAATGGCGTCTTGACCGTCGTTCTACCGAAGAGCGCCAAGGCGCAATCGCAGATCAAGCGCATCGCGATCAGGAGCTGACGATGATGGAGCGCCGGCGTCGCGCTTCCGGCGGCGCCGGCGCCATTCTCCGTTCGTCCGACGAGGAGGACGAGGAATGGAGCATCTTGGATGCCACAATTCAGATTGGGACTTTAGCCCAACGTTAGGAATCCAGGAGGGCTCCAATCAGGACCCGCGGGAAATCGGAACAGCCGGTATTGTGGTAGAGAGCGTCGTGCCCGGCAGGTGATTTGCGGGAAGTGGTGGAAGGCAAGCCCGCGATGCCGGCCCTCGAACGAGGCCGCCGCGGCTTCGGTTGAAAATACACCACGGCACCTGGAGCGTTGAAGGGGGATGGTCCTTTGACTTATGTCCAGGATCTTGAAAGTGAAAATCCCCAAAACCAGATCAATTATATCGGCGGCCCAGACGGGAGCCGATGACCGGGAGACGTAAGTTTCCTCTGCGTCTCCATTCCATGTTGCTTTACGGAGGATATGGCAATGAGAAACGAATTCGACTTCGCACCGCTCTATCGGTCGAGCATCGGTTTCGACCGTGTCTTCAATCTCCTCAACAACGCGCAGCGGATGCATGCGATCGACAGTTGGCCGCCCTATGACATCGTCAAGACCGGCGAGGATGATTACCGGATCAGCATGGCCGTCGCGGGGTTTGTCGAGGGGGATCTCGACATCGCGCAGGAGCGTAACGTTCTTGTCGTGAGGGGCTCGGCAAACCAGCCGCAGGACGGCGAGTATCTGCATCGCGGGATTGCGTCCCAGCCGTTCGAACGCCGGTTCGAACTCGACGACCATGTCAGGGTGGAGAACGCGGCACTGAAAAACGGCCTGCTGACGATTACGCTCAAGCGCGAGCTTCCGGAAGCCATAAAGCCCCGCCGCATCCCCATCGGCGCCGGATTGGCCGATCCAGAAGCCCCTCTGCAGATCGACGCCGACAAGAAGGCCGCCTGATCATGCGTCGGCAGACCAAACCCTTTGTCGTGGAGATCAGGCGACGCCGCAGGATCAAGGGAGATGGGGCTCCCCCACCCAAAACTCCTTTGTCGTTGCTGGCGAAATGGCAGAGCGTGAAATCCAAGCCTCGATCGGCGGCTGCCCCTGCCTGACCGGAGAACGCGGCTCGATCGGCCATGACGCTCTCCCTTGAGACCATGCCTGCTTGCACTTTTCCGTCGGAGCGTGCTCCGGCGGATTTCGTCGTGACTGCTCAAAACCCGTCGAAACTTGCGTGTGAAGATGGAGAAGAAACATGACACGCCCTGAAATGTTCCTAGCTACATCCGCTCTTGCCCTGTTGATTACCGCAACACCCGCGCTGGCGCAGGAGGTGCGATCACCAGAGCCGACCGGCTTCTGGCTAACCACTCCTTATCCCGAACTGTCACTGGGTGCGGGCAAAACCGAAAGTATTCCGCTGACACTGCGCAATTACAATCTGCCGCCGCAGCGTGCGGAGATCGTGATTTCTGGAATTCCTAAGGAATGGAATTGGTCGCTGAAGGGAGGAGCGAGAGAAGTTTCTGCAGCAATCGTGGCGCCGAATGAAAGCGAGAAGCTGACGCTTGAAATCACCCCACCCGCCAATGCGACCGGCCAGAGCCTTCCCATCGAAATCCGTGCCCGCCATGACAACGAGGTGACGACCCTGCCGATGACGGTTCGCCTCTCGGAGGCAACCGCAGGAGGTGTGGCGCTGGATCCCGAACTTCCCGGCCTCAAAGGCACCTCCCGCTCAACGTTCAGCTACAAGATTCAGGTGAAAAACGAAGGCGCGGAAGATGCCTTGTTCAATCTTTCCGCGACCGTTCCGGAAGGTTTTCAGACACGTTTCAAGCAGGGCTATGGTTCGGAGGAAATTACCGGTGTTCCAGTCGAGGCCGGGTCGACGGCGAACGTGACGATGGAAGTCGTACCCGCACGCTCTGCCTCCGCCGGGCGCTATCCGATCACCTTCCAGGCTTCGAGCGGTGCCATGAGCGCCAGCACCGATCTCAGTCTCGAGATCACCGGCGAACCGCAGCTCAGCATCATCGGCCCTCAGGAGCGGCTGAGCGGCGAGGCGGTGGCCGGCAAGGCATCGAGCTTCACGTTCACGCTCACCAACAGCGGCACCGCGCCGGTCGAGGGACTCGAACTCTCCTCCACGCCCCCTTCCGGATGGAAGGTCGCTTTCGAGCCGGAGCAGATCGATATGCTCGCTCCTAATTCCACCCGAGACGTGAATGTCACCATCACGCCCTCCGAACGAGCGGTAACGGGTGATTACATGGTCAACCTGCGCGCCAATGGCGGCGGGGTTTCCCAATCTGTCCAGTTCCGCACCACGGTGCGCGCCTCCACCTTGTGGGGAATGGCCGGCCTCGGCGTGATCGCCGTGGCTGTCGGCGTGCTGGGAACCGCAGTTACGAGGTATGGCCGGCGATGAGCACGACAGTTATTGAAACACATGGCCTCACGAAACGATACGCAGAGGCCGTCGCGGTCGCCGGTATCGACCTTTCGGTTCGGCAGGGCGAGGTCATTGGCCTGCTCGGCCCCAACGGCGCAGGCAAGACGACCACGATCCTGATGCTGCTGGGGCTGACGGAAGCGAGCGAAGGCCGCGTCAGCATTTTCGGGAAGGATCCGTTGCGCCAACCATTGGCGGTAAAACGCGAGGTCGGCTATCTCCCCGACTCCGTCGGCTTTTACGACACAATGACCGGTCGCGAAAACCTGGCCTATACCGCCCGTCTTTCCGGCCTCTCCCGAGATCATGCCCGGGAGAGGATCGCTGCCGCGTTCGAGAAGGTGCGTTTGTCAGACGTCGCTGATCGACGGGTTTCCACCTACTCCCGCGGGATGCGGCAGAGGCTTGGCATAGCGGAACTTCTGATGCGTGATTGCCGGATCGCCATTCTCGATGAACCAACATCAGGCCTTGATCCGCAATCAACACACGAACTGTTGGAACTGATTCAACAATTGAGCCGCGAGGACATGACTATTCTGATCTCCTCGCATGCGCTGGATGTCGTGCAGTCGGTCTGCCATCGCGTCGCCCTGTTCAACAAAGGGCGGATCGGTTTCATCGGCACTGTCGAAGAGCTTGCCGCCAAAATCGGCGGTGGTGCCTTTATCGTCGACGTGGAAGCCGCTGGGATCGATCTTCAGAAGGCAATAGTCAGCGCCCAGGGCATCCGAAATGTCGCCAGAACAGGCGAAAGCAGCTGGCAGGTGGAAGCTGACCGTGACGTGCGGCCGGACCTTGCACGGCTGATCGTCCAGGCTGGCGGCAGCCTCATCAATCTCGATCTGCGGCGGGCTCGGCTGGATGAAGCTTATAATCGCTATTTCAGGGAGTATGACCATGAAACGTGAAGGATCGCCCTTCCAGGGTGCCATGACGGTCGCTCTCAAGGAAGCGGCCGATCATATGACCAGTGCGCGCATGCATATCATCATGCTGCTCGTGCTTTTGACCGCGATCGGGGCCGTCTACGGCGCGATCGACCGCATCCGCGACACTACGGCGGAAGATCCCTTCCTGTTCCTGAAGCTTTTCACGGTCGCGAGGGAGCCGGTGCCTTCCTTCGCCTCTTTCCTCGGCTTTCTGTTGCCGCTCGTGGCGATCGCCCTTGGCTTCGACGCGGTGAACGGGGAATACGGCCGGCGCACCATGAGCCGGCTTCTGGCGCAGCCGATCTACCGTGACGCTCTGCTGTTCGGAAAATTCTTAGGCGGGCTCCTGGTGATCGGCATTGCGCTGCTGGTATTATGGCTGCTGATGCTGGGGATGGGGATGCTGCGGCTCGGCCTGCCGCCCTCTGGACCAGAAATCGTCCGCAGTGTCTTCTATCTGGCGGCGACGCTCTTTTATGCGGGAGTCTGGCTGGCGCTTGCTATGGCGTTCTCGACGTTCATCCGTTCCCCGGCCACGTCTGCTCTCGTCGCACTGGCTATCTGGCTGATCCTCAGCCTCTTCTGGAGCATAATCGTACCCCTGATCGCAGGTTTCATCTCGCCGATCGATCCCTACAATCCGATGACGCTACTCTCCAACTTCGAGACCCAGCAGGCAGTCAGCCGTCTGTCGCCGCAGACGCTCTACGGGGAGATATCGGCCTTGCTCCTTGATCCTGCCGCTCGATCCGTCGGGCCGCTGTTCATGGATCAGCTACAGGGTGCGGTGATAGGGGCGCCTTTGCCGACGATCGACAGCCTGCTGATCATCTGGCCGCAGATATCCGGCCTCATCGCCGCGATGCTCGTCCTGTTCACGCTGGCTTATGTGCTATTCCAGCGACAGGAAATCAGAGCTTAGCCATCGTCAACGCGTGGGTAAGCCCGCGCGTTGACAGAACACTACGCATGAAAAAAACATCCGGGCTCTGTGGCTGACGGAGCTGTCCTAGAGACGTGCATGCGCTCTCCAAGACGAAGACCGACCACCTACATAAGTATGAAATCTCACTCGCGGTATTCGGTACCCTCGACGGAGACATGTATGAGCCAAGATCCATACGAACTTTTGGGCGTGCAGCGGAGTGCGACGCAGAGGGAAATCCAGAGCGCATTTCGCAAAGCCGCCAAGAAATTGCACCCCGACCTCAATCCTGGCGATAAGGAGGCGGAGGCGAAATTCAAGGAGATTTCCGCCGCTTACGAACTTCTGAGCGACGAGGAAAAGCGTCACCGCTTCGACCGTGGCGAGATCGACATGACGGGGGCTGAACAAGCATCACGCAGCTTCTATCGGGACTATGCCTCGGCAAGCAGTCCCGGGGACCCTTACCACAACGCAGGTGGCTTTGCCGATTTCGGAGATGCCGACGACATTTTCGCAAGTTTTTTCTCGCGCCGTGGCAGCGCGGGGTTCGGTTCGGCCGGGCGTGACCGCCATTTTGTGATGGAGATCGATTTCCTGGACGCCATCACCGGTACCACGACCCAAGTGAAGTTGCCCGATGGCCCGCCTCTCGACATCCGAATTCCGCCTGGCACACGTGATGGCCAGACCCTGCGCCTGCGCGGCAAGGGCAGTTCCGGCTACGGCAGCGGCCCGGCCGGCGATGCGCTAATCGATATCAAGGTCCGCCCGCACCGCTTCTTCATCCGCGACGGCGACGATATCCGCCTCGAGCTGCCGGTCACGCTGGTCGAAGCCGTGCTCGGCGGCAAGGTGCGCGTACCGACGCCCTCCGGGCCCGTAAACTTGGCTCTGCCGCCGAATTCCAGCAGCGGCAAGGTGCTACGTCTCAAGGGCAAGGGCGTGCCAAAGCGTAATGGCACGGCTGGTGATGTCTATGTGACATTGAAGATCGTGTTGCCCGACCAACCTGACGAGCAGCTCACCGATTTCATGAGGGGATGGACACCGGGGAGTACGCAAAATCCGAGAAGGGACATGGAGGTATGAACATGGACGATCGTGAGTTCTGTCTCCATCTCAAAATCGAGGTGGCCGAGCTCGACTTCTGGATCGAGCAGGGTTGGCTATCGCCGGCCTCACTGAAGGGGCAGCGTCGCTTCCGGGATATCGATCTTGCCCGCGCTGCGCTGATTTTCGACCTGACGCGCCGCATGGGTGTCAATGAAGCTGGCATCGACATTGTCATGGACCTCGTCGATCAGCTCTACGGCATACGCAGGACAATGCGGGACCTCATTTCAATCATCAATCAGGAGGATGCTGCGGTCCAGCGGCGCCTGCTTGCTGCTCTGGACAAACTCTACGATAGTTAATGGCCAGGTCTCCGGCCCTCGAAGAGAGGCGGAGAATCCCGGTCACCGTCCCGGATCCCGCGAGGTACGCTGCCCACAAGCTCATCGTCACCTCACGCCGCCGAATTGAAGGTAACAGCAAAGCGCGACGAAGACACCGGCAGAACGACGCGTGCTTTGCCGCGCAAACGAGATCTTATTTATCTTGCGACTGACCGACTATGCGGGTTGAGTTGCTCTATCCCCGCGTCCTTGAAGGGCATCCAAGCTCCAGACCCCCGGTCCGGCTGCTGAAATATAGAGAAACAGGAAGCAATACAGCATCGCGGCTTCGCCGTGATTGAGTACCGGGAAAAAACCGTCCGACCCGTGCGCCAAGAAATATGCGAAGGCCATCAGCCCCGAAAGCAGGAAGGCGACCGGCCGCGCGAAGAGACCGACCACCAACAGGAGGCCACCAACCACTTCGAGAACTCCAGCTGTGTAAAGCAACGTGTTGAGAGGATATTCAAAGGGTGCAGGCCAGCCGAACAACTTCATGGTGCCATGGGTGAAGAACGACCCAGCCGCAAAGATGCGCAAGACACTCAGAAGGTGAGGAGCGAAGTTTCGGATATAGGGAATTTGCCAAGAGGCCATGTTCATCTCCGGAGTGATTAAATCGGTGGCTACTAGGGTGAAACTACGTGTTCAACGGCTCGTTCTGTCTTAGAGCAGGTCGTCTATGCGTATGGGGAGCTTTCGAATGCGTTTGCCTGTCGCGTGATAGATTGCATTGGCGATCGCCGGCGCGGTGCCGAGCATTACCAGCTCGCCCATCCCCTTCACGCCGACCGAGTTGATCCTGGAATCAGGCTTGTCGATCAGCCCTACATCTATCTCACCGATATCTGCGTTCACTGCCATCACGTAGTCGGCGAGGTCGTCATTGAGGTAACCGGCAAAGCGGGGATCAACTTCTGACTCTTCCCGAAGCGCGGTGCTGAATCCCCAGACAATACCACCGTACATTTGTCCCTTTGCCGTTGTGGGGCTAACCACCCGCCCAACGTCAGCGATGCTGACCGCACGGGGCATGCGGATCCGCCGCGTCGTCGGTTCAATATGAACCTCCACGAATTGCGCGATGTAGCTCATCGATGTGAAGCCGGGGTAATCAGGTCCGGCCCCTGCTCGGCCGCCCATGCGATAGGCATCGATGGCGGACGCGTCTTGACCTGGCGCCAGCTCTGCAACCTTCACTTCGATATAGGGTCGCTTCAGGCGCGCTAGCTGCTGGTGCAAATTACCGGCTGGCGGATTGGGGCCGGCGAGCTCTGCAAATCTGGCGCGAAGAGCTTCCACTGCCTTTGCTGCCGCGGGCACACAGCTAGCAGTCCCGCGCTCCCCTACGGTGGCGAGCTGTGGACCCAGTGTTGTGTCTCCGAGCAGCACTTCCAAACGATCAGGGTTGATATCCAGTCCCTCGATAACGACGTTGGCGATCGCCGTCAGGATTCCCTGGCCCATCTCGTGACCGGAACTGATTATGCGTGTCACGCCATCGGCCTGAACTCTTAGTGTCGCCTCGCTCGCCGACATCGACGCGCCGAAGACACCGCATGCGACCCCGAAACCGACCAGTGTTCCGTCGGCCAAACGCATGGCTCCTGGTTCGGGAACACGCCTTTCCCAGCCGAAACGTCTGGCACCTTCTTTGAGGCAGTCGTTCAAAAAATGTGGCGATAGCGGTTGGCCGGCAACAATGTCGTTTTTGGCTTCATGAGCCAGCCGGAGCTGTACTGGGTCCTTACCAAGCTTGTAAGCCATTTCATCAATCACGCTCTCCAGCGCAAAGCCTGCAGGAAAGGGATGTGTGCCTCGCGTATGGCGCGGCATCTGGCGGTCGATGTGAATGTCGCCTGCGGTCGCCCGAAAATTCTCGATCGCATACAGACGCGCAATATCTTCGTGGTAGCCGGTCGAACGGAAGCCTCCGTCCGGGATATTTTCTTGCACAACGTCGTAAATGATGGCCTGCAGCCGCCCTTCCGCGCTAGCGGCAAGGTGAATGTTATGGACGCTGCGTGGCCGGTAGTTGGCTATATGGAAGAGCTGCCCACGAGGGGTTACCAGCTTTACCGGGCGACGTGTCAAGCGTGCCGCCTGCGCGACCAGAGCAGTCTGAATCTTCGGGGGAGACTTTTGCCCGAACCCACCGCCGACCTGTTCTGACTTGACCACGATGCGGTCCGGCGAGAGCTCGAATGTCCTCATGAGCGCGCCCTTGACGGCGTCAAGGTTCTGACACCCCTCGTATACGGTCAGCCGTCCGTCAGTCCATTCTGCAACGGTGCCGAATAACTCCATTGGATTGTGATGCTGGGTTGGTGTTTCGAAGGTATCCTCTATGACGTGGGCTGCACTTTGAAACGCATTATCGACATCGCCAGCATTGAACCCTTCAGCCTCTATCCGTTGCGCACCGGGGCTGGTCATTAGCGGAATGTACGGCGCAGTCTCGTAAACCGCCTTCACCGCTTCGGCGCCTTCGATGGCCGCCTCCACGGTCTCCGCGACCACTAGAGCGATGGGCTGACCCCGATACGATATCTCTGCGCGCAGTGTCGGGAAATCTCCTATACCCAGAACTTGGACAACGCCTGGGGTTTGAGTTGCGGACGCGACATCGAGGGTGCTTACCCTGCCCTTCGCCACGGCCGCGGGCACCAGCATCGCATGGAGCATCCCGGGCAGTTTGACGTCAGCGCCATACTGCGCCCGGCCGAGAACTTTATCTCTCGCGTCGATACGCGCGATTTCCGAAAAGGCCTGCGTAGGCATCACGCTCTCCTTTCAGCGGCGATGATCAGGGCGTCCGCGATGACTCTCGCGCCGAGCTCGATCTTGTATGCATTGTGCTCACCGCTCCGGGCGTCGGTGAAGGCCGCTCTACCAGCTTGAAGCGCACGCTCAGGTGTCAGTGACGAGCCGACGACAAGGGCCTCGGCGGCGGGTGAGCGCCACGGGGTTGTCGCGACACCGCCAAGGGCGATCCGGGCGACGCGGACGGTAGCGCCATCCATCTCGAGGGCCACCGCAGCAGAGGCCAGTGCGAAGGCATAGCTCTCGCGGTCACGCACCTTATGATAGGTCGATTTAAGACCAGCATGGGTTTTCCGAATGGTAATCGCGGTCACTAACTCGCCTGGATGAAGGTTGAATTCACGGTCGGGCGTCTCCCCGGGCAGACGGTAGAACTCGGCGACCGGAATGATGCGTGAGCCTTCAGGACCAAGCAATTCGATCGTCGCATCCATCGCCATCAGCGCCACTGGCCAATCACCTGGCGCCACCGCCGTGCAAGCCTCGCTCGTGCCAAGAACAGCCTGATTGCGATCGAGCCCCCCGATGGCAGAGCAACCGGAACCAGGCTCACGCTTGTTGCAAGGATAGACACCGACCATCGAGGCGGATCCCGCGCCGTTGCGAAAGTACATGCAGCGGGTGCGCTGCAGAAGATTGCCTCCCACCGTGGCCATGTTTCGCAACTGCTGCGACGCTGCCTTGAGCAGACTTTCGGAAAGTACTGGGTATTGCTCCCGGACAACCGGCGCATAAGCAACGTCGGTCATCAAAGCGCGACCACCGAAGCGCAGTACGTCGCCGCCGGTCTCTATCGCGTCCATTCCGTCTATGCGGCTGACATCGATCAAGTGGATTGGACGCTCGATCCCAAGCTTCATGAGGTCATAAAGATTGGTGCCACCCGCAATATATCGCGCCAATCCGCCCGCTTCCGCAAATTGCGCAACGGCCGCTTCCGCAGATGTTGCGACACTATAGCTCAACGCCTGCATCCTTCAGCCCTCCATGACCTTGGCTGCTTGCTGGATGGCCGCGAGAATTCCGACATAGGCGCCGCAGCGGCAGATATTCCCGCTCATGAATTCGCGGATCGCATCCGGATCGCTTGCGTGCCCGCCGGTCACGCAAGCGACGGCGGACATGACTTGACCTGGCGTGCAATACCCACACTGGAGTGCGTCGTTGTCGATGAATGCCTGCTGCATCGGGTGAAGATCCGAACCGCTAGCGAGCCCCTCAATCGTGGTGATTTCCCGCCCTTCGATCTTCGCCGCCAAGGTAAGACAGGACGAAATCGGACGGCCGTCCAAGTGAACAGTGCAGGCGCCGCATTGCCCGTGATCGCATCCTTTCTTCGTTCCGGTGAGATCTAGCCGCTCACGCAGGAGATCGAGGAGAGAAGCACGGGAGTCGATTTCAAGCGTGAGTGGCTGTCCGTTCACGGTCGCCGAGACTTGGACCCTTTGGCCGGGCTCGACGCGTGTGACGGTCTGTTGCGCCTTAACTCGCGGCACTGGCGGCAAGATGCCGGCGGCGGCAGTTCCGGCACCGACCGCAAGAACCAGGCGCCGCGTGACCTCCACGCTGCCCGGATTGTCAGACGTTTTATCTGCCATGCCATCCTCCCTTCCAGCCAAGACAAACATTGTCAGGCTCTGACAATGCGTATCATCATTGTCAGAACCTGACAATCGACCTATGTTCACAAAACGGAGAGGTACTTGAATGGTGCAAAGAGCAGAGAATGCGCGCGAGCGTTTCGAGAGTGCCGCGTACGAGCTTTTCGGCAGGCAGGGTTACGCCGAGACAACTGTTCCGGAGATCGCCTCTAAAGCTGGATTAACGGAACGAACCTTCTACCGCTACTTTACGGACAAGCGGGAAGTACTGTTCTGGCGGGCCGGCGCGCATCAGACCTCCATAACAAAGGAGATTGCGAAAGCACCTACCGGCGAACATCCGCTGAGCATTGTCGCTTCCAGCTTTGAGGCAGTCGCTCCGTTTATTGATAGCCATCGCCCGATCGTGAAGCTTCGCCAGTTCCTGATCTCCACGCATAGTGATTTGCATGAGCGGGAACTGATGAAGCTGCATATGCTGGCATCGGCAATTGATATGGCCTTGCAGCAGCGCGGCATACAGCCGTCACTTTCGCGGGTGATAGCTGAAATTGGCGCGGCCCTCTGGAAAGTTGCGCTGCAGAACTGGCGCGCCGACGAAGGGGAGGAAAGCTTCGCACGGCATGTGCAGGCGACACTTGCCGAGTTTCAAGCTGGGCTAAATCAGTTCGCAGGCTAAATTGAACTGTTGAATTGAATGAGCCTGTTTCGCCTGCTTTCCGGCGTTTCATCTCGAGCAGGCCCGAATTACTGGCCCTGTTTTCGCTTGAGCGGCGTAAAGCTCTATTGCAGAAAGAAAATCAGTCGGGAAAGGCGACTGTTGCTGGCACGTCCTGCTGCGGCCATCGCTGCAGCGCCTCCCGTCCGGCGGCGGTCAAGCCATAGACTCCTCTATCGCGACGTTCAAACCAGCCATAGACGTTCGCAAGCAAAATCTTCCCGGCATCCGGTATGCTGGATCTGATTTGGCGCACGCGCATCGGCCCCGATGCCAGCGCTAACGCGCAGCCAAGCGCCTGCTGGCGGTACGCGGTCATGATCGGCGCGCGTGTGCTCCCGCCCACGGCCGGATCGCCGCGCCGCCTCTGGTGTTCCCGTATCAGCCCTGAACGCCGTTTCGGATTGGTTCGCGGCATCGGTGTTACGGAACTGACGATTATGGCCACATTGCCGGTATCGGAAATGCCGAGCATGCCGATTCCGAGCCTGCGGCAGAGATCGCGGTAGCGTTTGTCTGCGCCGCGTCCTTTGCCCTTGGGCGAGACACGGGCCGCGATCCAGACCTCGTCTGCAATAGCTGCGCGATCGACGGCCTGTAGAATGAGCTCCAGATTGAAGCTTAGTTTCAGCTCGCAGATCACGACGACAGGCGGATCGTTGTCACTCAAGCCGACGAGATCGCAACCGCCAACTTCACCTTTGACAGTATAACCCGCCTTCTCAAGAAAGCCTTTGACGGGCAGATAAAGCGACGTTTCCATGTGCCTACAGGTTATAAGTGAAGGATCCAGCCCCTGAATACATCGATCCGCCCGCACCGGACAACCATTATAGCCGCCGACGAGATTACATGTTTAGGTTGCCACTTCATTCGTCAATACACCCTACTGGCTCTAGCGGAAACTGGCCGACGGCGGCATCTCTGCAGGCTTGCAGCAACGTCTCGTAAGCGATGCCCGCTTCTCCTGCGGCGAGCGCCCGGTGACTATTCCTTGGCAAGGAAATCGATCAGCGTTCGTGTCGCCGCCGAGAGGCGACGGTGTGGGGCGAAGATGAGCGAGAAAGGCCGGGAACGGCCCCGCGCGTGCTCCAGCACCTCGACAAGACGCCCCTGTTCGATACGGTCCCGCACAATAAAATCGTAGGTCTGACAGATTCCGAGGCCGTTTTCCGCCAACGACACCACACCCAGCACGTCGTCAAATACCCGGGTGCGAGCAAGTGGCGCCCAGTCAACGTCGCGACCGCCGACGCGAAACAGCCATGGGGCGCAACGCCCTGTGCTCGGCATCACGAAAGGGAGGCACTGATGTTTCGCCAAGTCTTCGACGTTCCGCGGAACGCCAGCCCATTCGAGATAATGCGGAGAGGCAACCAGCCTCAACGGTGCGTCCTCTAGTTTGCGCGCCACCAGCCCGCTATCAGGTAACGGACCGAGGCGGATCGCTAGATCGTAGCCCTCCGCCACAAGATCCACATTGCGATTGGTGATGCTCAGTTCGACCTGCACTTCCGGGTAGGCCCGCATGAAGCGGCCCAGCGTGGCAGGTAACCGATAATGGCCATATGTCGTCGGCACACTGATACGGACTTGACCCGTTAACGACGCACCAGTCGGCCCCTGGATCGCTCGCTCCGCGTCGTCGATCATCGAAAATGCGGCGCGTGCCTGCTCCAGATAGGCGCGGCCTTCATCCGTCAAGCTCAACCGTCGCGTGGTTCGACGCATCAATTGCGCGCCTAGACGGGTTTCAAGACGGGTGATCGCTCTACTAAGAACCGATGGAGTCGTTGAAAGCGCAACCGCGCCTTGGGTCATCGAGCCTTTTTCAGCAACTGTGACAAACGCCTCCACGTCGCCCAGATGATCAAACCGCCGCCCCATTTTGACCCCTTGCGAAAAAGTCCGTTTCCCTTGGGCAGCTTTATCCTCGATTGCGGCGTCAATAAAGTGCTTTGGAACTCCGTCTGCCGGAATGAGACCAGCTTCCGGGGGGGACGGCATCTAGCCGGCGTCCCCATGTACCGACTTGGAAAGCCGGACGAATCGCGGCCGCAATCCAGTTCCTCCTATCAAACGACGCTGGATTTATCACCGGCCAGACACTGTTTGTGGATGGCGGCGCATCGATCGGCAAGGCATTGCTTTGAAGCATTTCGCGTCGGGTGGGCCGGACAGACGGGGCGCAACCGTCCGCTATGGCTCCTCAGCTTGTTGTTCGTCATCATTCTATCCTTCTGCGAACAAATGAATTCCTCGGAGACCCATTTATCCGCCTTCGTAGCTTTAATACGTTCAGGGCATCGAATGTGATGAAACGTCATCGCGATGTTCAGGAGCAGATCATGACAAGCACAACTCAGGATATCAAACCGGCTCTCTTCGTCCTTACCAGCCATGGCGTCAAAGGCGAAACTGGCGAACCCACCGGATTCTACTTCGGCGAGGTTACCCATCCTCTCGCCGTTCTCGATGTCGCCGGCATCCCGGTCGAGTTCGCCTCGATCAATGGCGGCGAGCCGCCTGTCGACGGCCTAGACCTCGATGACGCGATCAATGCGCGCTACTGGAACAGCGAAGGCTTCCGCTACGCCATTCGCAACACGTCGCGTCTTTCCAATGTCGATCCGAAAAACTACTCCGCCATCTTCTTCGCCGGCGGACACGGCGCGATGTGGGACTTCCCGACAAGCCCGGCGGTCAACAGCGTCGCCCGCGATATTTACGAGGCGGGTGGCGTTGTCGCCGCCGTGTGCCACGGCCCCGCGGCACTGGTCAACATCACGTTGAGCAACGGCGCGCACCTTGTCGCCGGCAAGAACGTCGCCGCCTTCACCGACGACGAGGAACGGGCCGTCAAACTGGACAAGGTTGTTCCCTTCCTGCTGGCCAGCACGCTTGCCGCTCGCGGCGCCCATCACCATCCGGCCCCCGACTGGACCGCGAAGGTGGTCATCGACGGAAGGCTGGTCACCGGCCAGAATCCGCAATCGGCGACCGGCGTCGGCGAAGCGCTCCGCGATCTCCTGACCGCATAACCAGCATTACCGATATCACCCCAGTCGACACATCATAGATCTTCCCTGACCCGTTGGGCAGGGAACGGCTTTCGCATAGAGAAAAACATGAAGCCTATCCGCACTCTCGCCCTCGCGCTTGCTCTTGGAACAAGTGCCTTCAGCACACAGGCCGCCAACGTTCTGGTCGTCCTTTCCGATTCCGACCGTCTCGACCTCAAGAACGGCAAGGTTTTCGAGACCGGCTTTTATCTCAATGAATTGATGCAGCCGGTAAAGGCGCTGACGCAGGCCGGTCATGACATCACCTTCGCGACCCCGAAGGGAACGGCGCCGACGCTGGACAAGTCCTCCGTGGACAAGATGTATTTCGGTGGCGACGAGGCCGCGATGCGGGAAGGCATCGCCATGCTTGAGAAACTCAGGCTGACATCCGACAGCACCTCGCCGGTGATCAGCCTCTCCCGCGTCGAGCAGATCGGTTACGACCATTTCGATGCGGTCTATGTGCCGGGCGGCCATGCCCCGATGCAGGATCTTCTCGTCAGCCCGGAATTGGGCAAGCTGCTTGCCGACTTCCATGCGAAGGGCAAGACCACGGCGCTCGCCTGCCATGGCCCGATCGCCCTGCTCTCGGCCCTGCCCGATGCAGCAGCCTTCACCATGAAGCTTGAGACAAGCGGTTCGGCCAAGGCCGAGGGCTGGATCTATGCGGGCTACAAGATGACTGTCATCAGCAATCAGGAAGAGGAAATTGCCAAGGGCCTGCTGAGCGGCGGGGAGATGAAGTTCTATCCGCAGACGGCCTTGGAAGCGGCAGGCGGCGATTTCGTCAGCAACGAGACGCCGTGGACATCCAACGTGGTGACCGACCGCGAGTTGATCACCGGCCAGAACCCCGCTTCCGCCCCAGCCGTCGCCGCCGAATTGCTCAAGCGCCTGAAATAAACCAGCCGGGCGATCCGCCAGCGCCGCTCCCAATCCCGGAGCGGCGCGTCGGCCTCATTCAATCCCGCACACAGCAGCTTGGGGCGTTGCTCCATATCGCAAGCCGAAGCCAACCTGACAGGACAGACAAGTGACCAGCAGTATCAATGTCGTGGCACGCGTCACGATCACACCCGGCAAGGAAGATGCCTTCGAGACATATGCGGCGGAATTGTCAGTCGCGACGCGCGCCGAGGTGGGATGCCTCTCCTATCATCTCCACCGCAACCTCAATCAGAGGGGAGTCTACGTGTTCGTTGAAGAATGGGCCTCCCGCCAGATCTGGGAACAGCACATGTCCGGCGAAGCCATCCGCGTCTTCAACAGGCAACTGCCACCGGGAACGATCGCAAACATCGAGATCGATCCTCTCGAGCAGATCGCCTGATGGGCGAAGGGTATGACAATGACCAAAGTGAACATCGGAAGCATCGGCACAGGTCTCATTGCGACGACCCTCGCCCCGGAAATCCATTCATCCAGTAAGGTGAGGCTCCTCTTCCCCTCTCCTTCTATTCAGTCTATACCTTTTTGCATAAAAGGTATAACTTGAGGAAGGCAGTGATGAAGCAGGTGGATCTCACGTACCAGACCATGCTCGCGGAGCTGGCCCAGCGCTCCATGGACGCGGCATGGACAGCGGACTTCCCGCCGGCGGGCCGATTCCAACGCGTTGTCGTCAAGGAGCGAGCCTACTGGTACTTCGACATCCCTGACGGCAAGGGCGGCAAAACGCGCCGCTATGTCGGCCCTGCAAACGATCCCGAGATCGCCCAGCGCGTAGAGACGCACCAGCAGCAGAAGGACGATCTGCGCGCTCGTAGGCGCATGGTGTCATCCCTCACCCGTGAAGGCGGCATGATCGCTCCCGACCCCATGTCCGGGGACATCGTGGAGGTACTTGCGACCGGAGGCCTGTTCCGGCTGCGCGGCGTCCTGATCGGCACGGTGGCCTTCCAGACCTACGCGGGTATCCTCGGTGTGCGCCTGCCCCTGGCCGCGCTTCTGACTGGGGATGCGGACATAGCCCAGGACCACGCGATCTCCCATGAAGTAGAGGACAGCCTGCCTCCAATCGTCGAGTTGCTACAGGGTATCGATCCGACCTTCCGGCCGGTTCCTCACCGCTCCGGATCCACAGCATCGAGCGCGTTCCAGAACGCGACGGGATACCGGGTCGAGTTTCTGACATCCAACCGAGGGTCGGATGACTACATCGACCAGCCTTCCCGGATGCCAGCCCTTGGCGGCGCGAGTGCGGATCCGTTACGCTTTCTCGACTTCCTCATTCGTGACCCGGTCAGAACCGTCCTACTCCACAAGAGCGGGATCCCGGTCACCGTCCCGGATCCCGCGAGGTACGCCGTCCACAAGCTCATCGTCGCCTCACGCCGTCGAACTGAAGGTGACAGCGCACTGAAGCGCGACAAGGACATCCGGCAGGCCGCGCTCCTGTTTGAGGCGCTTGAACAGACCAGAAGGCTCTCAGACCTTGCCCTCGTCTACAACGAAGCATGGGAACGCGGCCCCGCATGGCAGGATGGCATCCGATCTGGGGCCGGAATGCTCACTGCCGAGCAGCGCGATCATCTTGCGGACAGTCTCCGTGTTGGTGCAATCCAGATCCGAGAAGACATTACTATGCCATTCTGAGGGCAGAAGTGGAGGAAGAATACGCACTTTCGGTTGAGTCATCTAAGATGATATGTAGTCTTGGCAGCACTGCGCCAGAGGCGCGATTCACAGGAAGCCAGCGGCGCCGGCAGTCACACGACATCTGATAATGCAAGCAGATGGGGCCTGCCAAGTTCAAGCACTAGATCGCATCAAGTCCCGCAGTCGCAGCAAGAGCGGCATCCGGCTGCATGCTTCTTAGTGAAGGCTGGGCGTTGCACGTCCGCTCCAATCATCGCCAGCTATTCTCCTTTAAATTCAATTTCTATCTCGGCTTTCGAATTAACTATACGGGGATGGGAGTGTCGCGTCGATTGTCCGGGAATAGCGAGGATAGACGGAGACTTTCAAAAGAGGCCTCCCGTCGTCGGGAGCCGTTCAAACCCCGGGTGGTCCAGCTCCGCATCCAGGACCGCGGTGACAAATCGCGTCCGTGCCTCCTCTATCGACTGGCGACCGTCGAGCGCCGCCAGTATGGCGAGGTGAGCCTCGGCAAACGTCAAGTATTTGGTATTCGGCCACTCGCGCATCATGAAGCCATGTGCCTGCAATGGGCTATTGATCGAGCTATCACCGATCCGAACCGGTGTACTCCAGTGTTCTGTTAGCATATCCGCTACTCCTTGACGTTGGGATCAATTGACCCGCCCTCATTCTCCCATGACGCGATTTCGCCTCGGCGGCTGCGTTTTCGCGCCTTTGGGGAGGGCGGGTAGTCTTCGGGCGAAATCATGCCGTCCAGAATGCGTTGAACGAGGACCACCTCTTCGGAGTGATCGGCTCCAATGCGCGCCTTCAGATCCAGTGTCGCATAGCGTCCCTTTTTCAGGACACGACGGAGAATTTCATTATCAGCCGATGACGTTTTGGCAGAAAGTACTATGACCATAGCCAACCACTTCCCATGATGTAGAGGAGGATGCATATGCTCAGTCCGGCACACGCTTTCGGTGCCAAGCCCTCATAGTACCAAGACGGTAGATGGTTGGCCTTGGAAGACATATCGTCCTCCTCCTTTTCTGAGGACAGGGAAAACCGCCGATAGCAATCCCCACCTCACGATGCCATCATAAGTTGATATAGGGCGGCAACAGCTCGTTTACAAGTCAGGCAACCAACAAGATCATTTTGTGGATCGCGCCAGATGAGCCAAAGAGCAACGCTTCCTCATGTAATCGCGATCATTCAATATCCGCCAAATGGCTTAGCTATATAAGCCCGCTGCGAGCAGGTGCCCCCTCCGATCGAACCCACTCGGTCGCGGGTACCGGTAACAGGACAGGTCGGACGCAGGTTTCGTCAATCGTCCACGACACCCGCGATTATCTGCTGCAGCTCGCCAGAGGAAAAGGGTTTGCCGATAACAGGATGGCCGCCAAACTCGTCAGGCAGCCCCTCCATCCCATATCCGGTGCTAAATATGAACGGTATCTGACGGTTGCGGAGGATCTCCGCAACGGAAAAACTAGGCTCGCCAGCGAGGTTGACATCCAACACTGCTAGATCGACTTCCGCCTTGGCGGCGATTGTTCGTGCATCGGCAAGCCGCGATACGGAAGCAATGACTTCGCAACCGAGATCCTGGAGCATGTCCTCTATCATAAGAGCCACAAGGCCCTCGTCCTCGACAATGAGAACCTTCAGACCGGAAATGTCCCTCATGCCTTCACCTGCCCAACCGGAATTGAGATGCGACAGGATACGCCGGCGGGCTCGAAGGCCAGATCCAGTTCACCCCCGAGATCGCGTTCTATGCAACGTTCCATCAGCCGAGTGCCGAACCCGCGTCGGTTCGGGGGCCTGACCGGCGGTCCTCCGCGTTCCCGCCATTCGAAGATCAGCCTAGGTTTAGCCTCGGTCTCGTCCAGTAGGCGCCAGGCGACAGAAAGCGAGCCGGCCTCCGACGACAGCGCTCCATATTTGACGGCGTTCGTGGCAAGTTCGCTGAGGGCCATGGTTAAGCTCAGTGCGGCGCGCGGGTTGAGACCGACCAATGGACCGTCGATGCTGATCCGCTTGGCCGCTCCACCGGCGAGCGGCGTCAGCACCTCCCGCGCAAGCGCCTCCAGGGGGGCGTCATCCCAATGCCGCTTGGTCAAGAGATCGTGGGCACGCGCGAGCGCCAGCAGCCTGCCTTCGAAGCGCTGCTGGAAGTCGTCCAGATCACCGGCATGCCTTGCCGTTTGCCCAGCCAGCGACTGCACAGTCGCGAGCGTATTCTTGACGCGATGATTGAGCTCGTCGATGAGGGTTTTCTGTCTGCTCTCGGCCTGCTTGCGTTCGGTGATGTCGACGAGCATGTTTATGGCTCCGACAAGATTTCCGTCCGCGTCATGAAGCGGTGTGGGATAAGGAGTAAACGGGATGCGGCTGCCATCCGGCCGTTCGGCAATCGCTTCCGCTCCCCGAACCGGACGATCTTCCTTCAACGCTACAGCCATTGGACATTCATCGTGCGGCAGCGGCGTGCCGTCCGGATTGAAGAGACGCCAGGTAACGCACCACATGTCGCCCGCCTGCGGCGTTCGCCCTGACATTTCCACGGCTGCCTTGTTGTAGAATGTAATCCGCCCTGCCGCGTCGGTCGTATAGACCGCGGCCGGCAGCGCTTCGAGCAAATCGCGCATATGCTGTTCGCTTGCGCGGATCTGGTCCTCCATCTGCTTGGCGGCGGTGACATCCTGGATCACGCGCACGCCGTAACGGAAGCCGCCGGCCTCATTCCGTACCGAGGAGCTATGGATATCGAGATAGACCGTGGTTCCATCCGGCTTTGACGCTCGTTTGCGCAACGCGTAGCTATCGATCTCCCCGAGAATCTGGCGCGCGTAGAGCGCCGCGTCCTCCTCTCGATCACCATCCTGCGTGTAATCGAAGAAGGTCATGCTGAGCAGTTCTTCGCGGGAACGTCCGAGCATCTGGCACAGCGCGTCGTTGACCCGCAGCAGGTGCCCCGCGGAGTCCGCTTCCGCAATTCCGATGGTCGCAGCTTCATAGGTTGCCGCCAAGCGTTCTTCGCTGTCGCGACGTGCGCGCTCGGCTTCATAGAGATCGGTCACATCCGTCGTGAAGCAGCGGGTGTTGATGAACTCTCCATCCTCAAACCGACTATTTGACGTGATCAGCACATGCTTGATCGAGCCATCCTTGGCGCAAAGGCGCGCGGGATAGCGGTCCAGCTTCTCGCCGCACGCCAATTTGTGGAGAATATCGCCGATCACCGGCGCATCCGCGTGAAATTCCGCAATATGCCGCCCGACATACTCTTCGCCGGTATAACCGAGAAGAGCCAGCTCCGCCTTATTGGCGCGCTGGATGATGCCATCCCCACCGACGATGTGAAGACCTATCGCGCTGTTCTCGAAGAAATCCTCAAGATCGGCGTTCTTACGGCGGACCTCTTCCTCTATGGCCTTATGCACCGAGATGTCCTGGAAGCAGTTTATCGCCCCTTGAATCCTGCCTTCGTGGTCTTTCAGAGGGCGGATGTTCACCAGCGCGACGAAGCGCGAACCTTCCGGTCTTTCGATAACCACCTCCGCATTGCGAGTCTCCTTGCCGGTGAAAACAGCCGTCGCCATCGGGCAGACTTCGTGTGCCAATGGCGTGCCATCAGGCAGGAAAAGAGCGTGTGAGCCGCAGAAGCGCTCGCGCTTCTCTTCAAGCGCTGGCGTTCTTCCCCAGAGTGCGGCGGCTTCCCTGTTGTAACGGACGAGCCAGCCGTCGTGATCGCAGAGATAGACGGCGCCGGGGATAGCATCGAGCACGCTCGGCGCCGCCGCGACAAGCGCATCGTATTCGCTCAACTTCCGGGCGGGGAGCGGGAATTCCTCGATATTCGACATCGGCGGCGTTACTTTCTCTGATCGTCTCGTCGCAATCGAGGCGGTGCCCATCATAGGACGGAAGCGCCGATATAATGTACAAAAGCCCCGCCGCGTAGTTCTCAAGCCGAAATGCAACTCCCTCTAACGTATACCTCCGAGGTTTGTTTCATTTCGTGCTGAATTTCCAGGCGCTATGCGCTTCTGCTTGGAGTGGATGTGCTCTGTGCATGTTTTCGCAGAGAGCTCCTGCGTGCTGATGATACGAGTAGAAGTTCAATCAACAATGGCATCTACCTCGCGCTATTCGATCCCGCAAGGCGATTGGTGGCGCTGTGTCAGAGCTCATGTGACCAAAGGTTCGGTCGAAGTGGCTGCGACGTAGGAGAAGTAATAGTTCGTTGAACCCGATCGGCTCCCCATACCTGAGCGAACGTGAAGGCAAGCTGCCGCAACTCGTCGCTTTGGAGCCGCTACTGCCCGGGCTTGTTGTTTCGGGAACAGCCGTGAAGCAGGAAGGGATTCAGGCTATGAAAGCGCAAAAATCTCATCGTCGGGCCATGGCGAGGTATCGGCGGTATATAGACGGGTTGTTCAAGGCAACCCCGTCAAGCTGCCTGTAAAGCCTTCTGGACGGCCTATCGGCGCACGGTCGATAGCCAGAAGAAGGCTCCCCGAGTCGGCCCCTATCAAACAGAAAACGTTATGATTTCAAAAGCTTCCCTTAAATTCACCGTCATCCATGCTTCATGATTGAGCACGATCAACGTGACCAAACGTGATGCACGATCACCCGAGGCGCATATTTCCTCCGCCGCGACGGGCCGCGGTTCAAACAAACACTGTGGCCATAGAGCACGACACAGGATCGGCCTTGATAGAATCAGGAAGATGCCCTAAGGATTTAGCTGCTTTGGGAGGAGCCTTTACCCTTCCGTGCGTAGCACGCGATTCTTCATCTCATAACCGCCGCCTTCCTGGATAATTTTATCCAGATCAGTGATTTTGGAATAAAACCGTGAGCAGCGATGCGACAGTTCGCGCCGCGAAGCCATCGACTTCGCTTGCGCTTGTGAATGCAGCAGGCTGGGGCAAGGGCCTTTCGATCCTGACCCGCATTACCGTGATGGCCTTCCGCCATCCCTGGCAATCGGGCTTTGCTATCGGCGCGACCCTCGTCGCATCCACCTTCCAGCTGATGATCCCGCAGCTTCTCGGCCAGGCTGTCGATCACACGCAGGTGGTTTTGACTGGCGGCGGCGCGGGTCAGGCCGCACAGGACGCGCTGCTGACAACGGCCCTTCTTCTGCTCGGCGCAAGCGTGCTGCGCGGCATCTTCACGCTGATCCAGAACTATTACAGCGAGGCTGTCGGCCACCACATGGGCTATCGTCTGAGGCTGGCCTGTTACGAGAAGATCCAGCGCCTCTCCTTCAGTTTCCACGACAGCATGCATTCGGGCGATCTGATCACGATCGGGCTTCTCGATCTTGAAGGCGTGCGCATGTATTTCTCGACCGCCCTGGTGCGCATGGTCCTGCTCACCATGCTGATCGGTATCGGCGCCTATCTCCTCCTTTCGACCGATCTCGTGCTCGGCCTTCTGGCGCTGAGCTTCGTGCCTTTCGTCGGCTGGCGCTCCTCGGTCACCCAGCTTCGCCTGCGCGCGACCTGGCTCGACCTGCAGGAGCGGCTTTCGGTTCTGACCCGGGTCATGGAAGAAAATCTCGGCGGCATCCGGGTCGTGCGCGCCTTTGCCGCCCAGAAACACGAGCTGGACAAGTTCGACGCCGCCTCGAAGAGCGCACTGTCGCTCGCGCATCAGCGCGTCGGCATTCGCGTCGCCAATACCAGCGCCATGACCTTCTCCTTCTTCGTGGCCATGGGTCTCGTTCTCTGGTTCGGCGGCGGCAAGGTCATGGCCGGCGAGATGACGGTGGGCACGCTCACCTCCTTCCTCACCTTCATGACTATCCTGCAGATGCCGGTGCGCCAACTCGGGCTGATGGTGAACGCGTTTGCCCGCGCCTCGACCTGCGGTGCCCGCCTTTTCGAGCTCCTCGACCTCGATATCGCCATCAAGGACGAGAAGGATGCCAAGGATTTGAAGGTCAGCGACGGCACGCTACGCTTCGAACACGTGAATTTCGCCTATCCGAGTGCCGAAACGCACCAGGTGCTGACGGACGTCACCTTCGAAGCCAAGCGCGGCGAGACGATCGGTATCGTCGGTCCGCCCGGCAGCGGCAAGTCCACGCTCGCCCACCTGATCCCCCGCTTCTACGACGTCACCGGCGGCAAGATCACCATAGACGGGCAGGACATACGCCACGCCACGCTGCAGTCGCTGCGCCGCTCGGTCGCTGTCGTTCAGCAGGATTCCTTCCTGTTCACGACGACGATCGAGAACAACATCGCCTATGGCGACCCCTGGGCCAAGGAAGCCCGCATCGAACGCGCCAGCGAAAGCGCTCAGCTCCATAATTACGTGCTCGGCCTGCCGACCGGGTACGGTACGGTGGTCGGCGAGCGCGGCGTCTCGCTTTCCGGCGGCCAGCGCCAGCGGCTTTCGATTGCTCGCGCGCTGATGCTCAGGCCCGCCGTGATGGTCTTCGACGACTCGACCGCCGCGATCGACGCGGGCACTGAACAGCGCATCCGCAGCGCCATGCGCAGATATGCCGCTGATCGCGTGACGATCATCGTCGCCCACCGTCTGAGCTCGCTCATGCACGCGGACAGGATCCTGTTCATGGAAAACGGTCGGATCGTCGAAAGCGGAACGCATGACGAATTGCTGGCGCTCGGCGGCCGTTACAAGGCGCTTTACGATCTGCAGGTCCGCCCCGGCGAAGAAGCGCTGACGGCCTGAGGGAGGGATTACAAATGGCCGAGGAACTGGAAACCGAGCGTGCCGACGTTCGCGAAGACGGCAGGCGCCCTCCCCGCGCGGTCGTCGGTTCGCACCGCATCGAAGAGGAAATCTTTGGCAAGGTTTTCGACGGCAATATCATCAAGCGCATCTGGGCCTTCGTGCGCCCCTATCGGGTGAAGATCTACTGGGCCGTTGTCGCGGTGCTGACCTTTACCGCGATGCAGCTCCTGGTTCCGCTGATCATCCGCTACGCCATCGATCACGGTATGCAGCCGGGCAGCGTCGATCACGACGTGCTCACCTGGTCGATCATCGCCTTTCTGGCTGCGATCCTCATCAACTTCGGCGCGAGCTATGTGCAGGAAACTCTCGTCGGCAACGTCGCCGAGGACGTTCTCTTCGACATCCGCAAGGCAATGTTCGCGCATCTGCAGCGCGTCTCGCTGTCCTGGATGGACAAGACAGAAGTCGGCCGCCTGATGTCGCGCCTGCAGGGCGACGTGAACTCAATGCAGGAATTCCTTGAGACCTCGGTGCTTTCGGTCGGCGATATCGCTCTGCTCTTCGGTATCGTTTTCGTCATGCTGTATCTCGACTTGAAGCTCGGCCTGCTGACGCTCTCGGCGCTTCCCGTGCTCTTCGTCGTCCGCATCTTCTGGCTGCCGCGCGCCCGAAAGTCCTTCATGGCGGCGCATGAGACAAATTCCGTGGCGAACGGCGCACTCGCCGAGGCGATCCATGGCGTTCGCGCCGTGCAGAGCATGGATCGCGAGCGCGTCAACTTCACGCTCTACGACGACAAGGCACGCGCCAACCTGAAGACCCACCTCACCGCTGCGAAGTATGCGCAGGTCATGGTGCCGATCGTGGATTCGCTGACGGGCCTCGCCATGGCGCTCGTGATCGTGGTCGGCGGAGCGCGCGTACTGGACCAGGAGCTCGATGTCGGTGTCATGATCGCCTTCCTCTTCTATATCCAGCGCTTCTTCGATCCGATCCGCTCGCTCACGCTGCAATATTCGGTCATGCAGCGCGCGATGGCTTCCGGCCAGCGATTGACGGATGTGCTGGACGTGCCGGTCGACATCAAGGATGCTCCGGACGCCAAGGTGCTTTCATCCGACATGGATGGTTCGGTGGAATTCCGCGATGTCGTCTTCGGTTACAATCCGAAGCATCCGGTTCTCAAACACGTGAGCTTCAAGGTGAACCCCGGCGAGACGGTCGCGCTCGTCGGTCCGACGGGTTCCGGCAAGTCGAGCTGCATGTCGCTGATCCATCGTTTCTACGAGGTTCAGGGTGGCCAGGTTCTGGTCGGTGGTCACGACGTGCGCGACCTCACACAGGATTCGCTCGGCCGCCAGATCGCCATGGTGCTGCAGGAGCCCTTCCTCTTCACCGGAACGGTGTTCGAGAACATCCGGTATCACAAGACCGACGCGACCCGCGAACAGGTAATCGAGGCAGCCAAGGCCGTCGGCGCCCATGATTTCATCATGCGCCTGCCCGACGGTTACGAAAGCATCCTCGGCCAGCGCGGCGGCAATCTTTCGCTAGGTCAGCGACAGCTCATCAGCTTTGCCCGCGCGCTGGTTGCGGATGCGAAAATCCTCGTGCTCGACGAGGCGACCGCCAATATCGACAGCTATACGGAAATGCTGATCCAGAAGGCATTGGTGAAACTGCTCGAAGGCCGCACCGGCCTGGTCATTGCCCACCGCCTTGCGACGATCCGCGAGGCGGACCGCATCATCGTTCTGCAGAATGGCGAACTGGTCGAAAGCGGCAACCACCATGAACTGATGGAGAACGGCAAGCTCTATTCCAGGCTCTACAATCTCAACTATGCCTCCTTTGACGACATACCGGATGACATTGTCTCCGAGAAAGAAGCTGAAATTTCGACAACGTAGAAATAGCTAAGCCGTTGCGTCGATGAAACTCTCTCTCGACCGCCGGCTTCCAAGCCCCCACCTTAGGCGAATACGCTAGCGACGATCGTGTGAGAATGAGGCGAAATGCAATCCTACTGGAAGCACATCCGCAGCCTGTGGCTCTACATTGTGCCGCCCGAACGCCGACGATCAGTTCGCGCCATCGCTCAAAAGATGATCGAGGCCCCTCTGGCCACGTCCTCATGGATCTTGCGCGTGGCAGAAGGCAACATGCCGCCATTACCAATTCTAGAAGACAACTATTCGTCTGACACATCCTGGAGGAGTCCGTCATAGACCTCCAACAGCGCATTGGTGATCGCCTGCCCAAGCGCATTGCCCGCAAGGCGAACCTCGTCTTCCGTGCCGTCACGGGCTGTCCTGGCGAGTTCGAAACCTTGCTCACTGACGATCTGCTTGGCGACTTCAATTGCCCAAAGGCCGAAGTCACCCCGGTTCTTGATCATGATTACGTCTTCCATTGTCACTCCGACCGGTTGCCACAACGCTGTCTATACTGGCGGACGGATCAATGCCAGGTCCGCGCTAGAGATGCATGTTGCGGCCTTGTGGCGCCCAGGAAAGGTTTCCGAGAGGCCTGGAGGGGGCGGTCGCAACGATGGCTGACCCGCTGAAGGCTCGTCCGCCCCAACACGGCGCTCACTCTCCGCCCTTGCCGCATCATCGGCCGGGAAGAAAGGCCATTGCATCTTCAGGCGCGAGCTGTCCCCGTAGGGTGGCCGTCAGCCGGTCAGGACCAAGCTGGCGCAAATCCTCGTTGAAGTCGCCCAGTTCGGGGAGAAGAACAAATGGGAGTATCCCGAGGGCCTGCGCCCGGCCGCTCAACCGCTCGATGGCCCGCCGACCGGCTGCATCCGCATCAGCGGCGATATATAGACGCAGGCACTCGCCTGGCAACTGGAAGGCCGCCAAGTGATTGGCGCTGAGCCCTGCCACCATCGCCATGCCGGACATAACTTGCGATAGCGACAATATGGTTTCGAGCCCCTCGCCCGCCGCGATAACTCTCACGGGAGAAGCAACCGGGAAATGGAAGCGCACACCATTGCCGAGCAGGCTGCCGAGTGCGCGACGCGGGTTTTCGACCTTCGCCTTGCCGTCGCCGTTGGGATCAAGCCAGGTGCGATGCACGCCCGTAATTGCACCTGTCTGGTCAGTGACGGCCGCAATCAGCGCCGGATAACTGGTTGTCCGCCCGGTTGTCAAATCGCGGTAAAAACAGGACGGATGAAAGCGCAACGCCGGATGGATTGAAGCCCGCAGGATGCTCCGTTGACGCAGGTAGTCATCGGCAAGCGTGCCTCCAAGGGCCTGCGTTGTCCGGAACAGACGCTGTGCCCGCTCCATTGCTGATCGGCGGACTGACGCAAAACCGCCCGCCTCCTCTCCGTGAGACAGCTCGGGTCGGAGTTGCGGCAAGCTCAGGAAATATCGCGCCTCCTCAGCCACGCCACGGAAGTCGGGGAGACCGCGGGCTTCCCGGATAAGGTCGAGCAGGTCACCGAACTGGCCTGTCGCCGCATCCACCCATTTGCCGGCACTCGGGCCGGTCAGGCGGACATAGAGCGATCCGCCTTTGCTGTTGGCGACATCTCCGACAATCCAGTAATTGCCGGCGCGATGGCCGGACGAGAGATAATAGCGGCAGACCGCTTGGGCATTTTGCGCGAGACGGTTTGCCAGTTCTGAAGCAGATAACATAGGTAAGCCTCCTTCACTGAGATCAGGCGGTCGCGGCGAGCGGCGCATCGTCTGTCGAAGGAGCATCGGGCTGCAGGCTGTGTAGGTAAGCGGCGGCGCGTTCAGCATGCGCGGCGGCCTGGAAAACGGCGCGCTTGTCGTTTTTCAGAACCTTCAGCCAGCTGCCGATATAGGCTGCGTGATCCTCTCTGGGTTCACCCTCGATGCCGAGATCCGCGCAGATCAAGGCTGCAGAAACCTCAGCCACAACCTCTTCCATCGCGTATCCATCATCGCCCCATGTCTTACGGCCGAAATCGCGGTTGAGACGAGTGGGGTGGCGCGTCCAGTGCGCAGTTTCGTGGGCAAGGACTGACACGTAGGCGTCGGGAGATTCGAAAGCCTCGAAAGGAGGCATGCCGATGAAGTCCTCGAGGGGACTGTAGAATGCCTTGTTGCCGCCGAAGCGGATCTTGGCGCCGGTATGGGCGAAGAAGGCGTCGGCATGGGCAAAGCGCTTCATGGGCGAGCGCGGTTCGGCCGGAGTGGGGGTGAACCGCGCCGGGAGATTGTCGATCTGGTCGCAGTTGAAGACAGGGTAGCCTTTCAGGAAGGGGATGCGCTGCTCGATTTCCTCGCCGTTTTCGGCTTCTTCGGTCGTCTCGATTGCGCCGGCATAGACAACGAGGGCGGAGATTTCGCCCTTTCTGACCTGCCCACCAAGTTCCTGGGCTTGGCGATAGGTCATCCAATAGGGGGAAACGTAGCCGTTGGCGGTCGTTTCCATCCACAAAAGCATGGTGTTGATGCCGCGATAAGGCACGCCATTATGGCGCAGCGGCCGTGTCGGCGTGCCATTCGCCCCCCATGGTTGATGCCAGGGCCGGACGCCGGTTTCGAGCTGATCTACGATCTTGCCGGTAATGCGCTGATAGATATCCTTGTCCGGACGCCGGCGGCGGGGGAAAGGCTTACGGGGCTTACTGTTCATAATGCTTTCTCCGGTCAACGGACCGGGGAAAGCCTCTCTCTCCCGCTCAGGCCCGTTCGATCGGACCCCTCACCTCTCTTACTCTTTGGTGTCTCCGGCCCCTTAAACCGTTACAGAACCCCTCTCCTTCCTCTCCCTTCCTCTCTCCCTGGCATGCTCCTGCACCACGTGCTGATCGTCGTGGAAGACAGGGATCTTCATGCGAGAGCGGAGTTCCGCCTCGATCAGGAAGCATTCGGGAGCCTTGATGTCCTCAAGATTGATGCCGCCGAACGTCGGCTCGAGCAGAGCCACGGCGTCGCAGAACCTGGAGACGTCCGTGGTGTCGACCTCGATATCGAACGGGTCGATGCCCGCGAACTTCTTGAACAGGACCGCCTTGCCCTCCATGACCGGCTTCGAGGCGAGTGGTCCGATGTTTCCGAGGCCTAGGACCGCAGTCCCGTTTGTGATGCCCCCGACGAGATTGCCTCGGGCCGTGTATTGGCTTGCAGCCCTGGGATCCGCCACGATCGCCTCGCAGGGAGCGGCGACGCCGGGCGAGTACGCCAGCGCCAGATCGCGCTGCGTCTCCATCCGCTTGATCGTCTGGATGCCGAGCTTTCCGGGCTGAGAATATAGATGGTAGTCGAGCGCGGCTTGCCGAAAATCGTCGATCATGGGAGCTGTCCTGAGAGGGCGTGGGCGAGACATTCGCCCACTCCGGGTCTTGTTATTCGGCCAGTTCGCGCATGACCTTGATCAGGTCGGACTTGCCCTCGAATCCGATGCCGGGAAGCTCCGGCATCACAATGTGGCCGTCCTCGACCTTCACGCCGTCCGGGAAGCCACCATAGGGCTGGAACAGGTCCGGATAGCTCTCGTTGCCGCCCAAGCCCAGGCCTGCCGCGATATTGAGCGACATCTGGTGTCCCCCGTGCGGAATGCAGCGCGACGACGACCAGCCGAACTGGCGCAGGACGTCCAGCGTGCGCAGGTATTCCACCAGACCGTAGGAAAGGGCGCAGTCGAACTGCAGGTAGTCCCGGTCCGGCCGCATCCCGGCATAACGGAGCAGGTTGCGGGCGTCCTGATGCGAGAACAGGTTTTCTCCGGTCGCCATCGGCGCATCGTAGAATTCCGAGATTGCGGCCTGGAGGGCGTAGTCCAGCGGATCGCCGATTTCCTCGTACCAGAACAGCGGGTAGTCGCGGAGCATCTTGGCGTAGGCGATACCCGTCTCGAGGTCGAAGCGGCCGTTCGCATCGACGGCAAGACGCGCCTCGGAACCAATCTCTTCGAGAACGGACTCGATGCGGCCACGGTCTTCGTCGATCGAGGCGCCGCCGATCTTCATCTTGACGACATTGTACCCGCGGTCGAGGTATCCGCGCATCTCCTTGCGTAGAGCACTGTTGTCCTTGCCGGGATAGTAGTAGCCGCCCGCAGCATAGACGAAGACCCTCGGATTGGCCTCACGGCCCTTCATCTTGGCAAGGAGCCGGAAGAGCGGCTTGCCTTCGATTTTGGCGACAGCGTCCCAGACGGCCATGTCGATGGTGCCGACGGCGACCGAGCGCTCGCCGTGACCGCCGGGCTTCTCGTTCTGCATCATCGTCGTCCAGATCTTGTGCGGGTCGAGATTCGTGCCTGCGTCGTTCATCAGGCTTTCCGCCGGCGCTTCAAGTATCCGATCCCGGAAGCGCTCGCGGATGAGGCCGCCCTGGCCGTAGCGACCGTTCGAATTGAAGCCGTAGCCTACCACTCGCCGGCCGTCCTTCACGACATCGGTCACGACGGCGACCAGGCTCGCGGTCATCTTCGAGAAGTCGATATAGGCGTTGCGGATAGGCGAAGCGATCGGCTTTGTCACCTCGCAGATGTCGATGATGCGCATTAGATGAACTCCATTTAGTTGTAAGATGTTAGTGTCAGTGTTGAATTGTGACGGGAGCGGCAGTGATCTGTTTGGGAATCTCTCCGTGCTGCTCGGCAATCACCGCTTCGACCGTCCGTCGATCGAGAGCGCCTCCCCACTTGGCGATGGCGATCGTCGCGACACCATTCCCGATGAGGTTTACAACCGCCCGCGCCTCGTTCATGAAGCGGTCGACGCCGAGTAGAAGCACCAGGCCCGCGATCGGATTTCATGGAAGCTGGACAGCGTCGCGGCGAGCGTCACGAAGCCGGCGCCTGCTACACCTGCCGATCCCTTCGACGTCAGCAACAAGACGCCGAGGATGACGAGCTGCCCTTCAATCCCAAGCGCCGTGTTTGTCGCCTGAGCGACGAACACGGCCGCCATCGTAAGATAAATGCAGGTTCCGTCCGCGTTGAACGTGTAACCGGTAGGGAGGACCAGGCCGACGACGGACTTTTTGCATCCGAGCCTTTCGAGCTTTTCCATCATCCGCGGAAGCACCGCCTCCGAAGAACATGTCGCAAGGACGATCAAGAGCTCGTCCTTGAAGTGCCGGAAGAAGTGCATCAGGGGGAAACCAGACCATCTGGCCACGGCTCCGAGCACGAACACCACGAAGAAGGCCGAGGTGAGATAGACGGCCAGCATGAGGTGACCCGAGGACCAGAGGGTGCCGATCCGGTGCTTGCCGATAGTATAGGCCACTCCGGCTCCCGCGCCGATGGGAGCGAGCCGCATGACCATCGAGACGATCCGAAACAGGCACTGGAGGAACGCGTCGAGGAAGTCCATTACCGGCTTGCCCCGTTCGCCGATCTGGACAAGCGCGACTCCAACGAGAACTGCCAGGAGGATGACCTGGAGCATCGCTCCCTTGGCGAAGGCGTCGACCATCGTCGTCGGGATGATGTTCATCATGAAGTCGACGAAGCCCCCCTGCTGCTGAGCCGTCTGCTGATACTGGTTGATCGAGCCGGCATTCAAGGTACTAACGTCGATGTTCATACCGACGCCGGGATTCATGATGTTGACCACGATCAGTCCAAGAACGAGGACGATCGTGGAGACGACCTCGAAGTAGATGAGCGCGCGAGCGCCGATTTTTCCAACCTCCTTGATGTCGCCCATCTTCGCGATACCGAGGACGACGGTTGCGAAGATTACCGGTGCGAGAAGCATCTTGATGAGCTTGATGAAGCCATCTGCCAAAGGCTGCAGCTTCGTGGCGAACTCGGGCACCAGTAGTCCCGCCAGAATCCCCAGGGCTATGCCGATTAGAACTTGTACGTATAGTTGACCTAGCACGCGTCGTGCCATGGTGCTCCTCCTATTCCTCCTGCCGCACTTCATTTGCGGTCGGATTTCCAATAGGGAGTGGTAAAGAACCGACGGGCCTCGATCTAATGCCAATGGTCATTTTATTGATGCCGATTTGGCATCATATTAACCGCCGACATCTGCTTGGACAGGGACTGGAATCGTCCGAGTTTCATGCGACAGCCGACTCGCACCGGCCCTAATGGATAACTGCAAAGGCGACGCGCTTGTTCGCTTTTGGCATGGAAGCGCGCCGCCTTCCTACGTCGTTTTCGAAATCAGACGAGGAAGTCCGCCACAGCCTTGCCGGATGTCGCGGTGTCGGCTGTTCCACCGAGATCGCGCGTCCGAAGCCGTGCATCCGCAAGGGATCCTTCGATCCCTGCCATGACGGCGCCGGCGGCTTCCTGCTCGCCAAGGTGCTCGAGCATCATGGCTGCGGACCAGATCTGGCCGATCGGGTTGGCGACCCCCTGCCCGGCTATGTCAGGTGCCGAACCGTGCACTGGTTCGAATAGCGAAGGGAATTCTCTCTCGGGATTGATGTTGCCGGAAGGTGCAATTCCGATCGTACCCGTGCAGGCAGGCCCCAGGTCGGAAAGGATGTCCCCAAAGAGGTTGGAAGCGACCACCACGTCGAACTTGTCGGGATTCAGAACGAAATGGGCGCAAAGGATGTCAATGTGGTACTTGTCCCACGAGACGTCCGAGTAAGATCTCGCCATCTCTTCGACGCGTTCGTCCCAATACGGCATCGTGATCGAGATCCCATTGGACTTGGTCGCCGACGTCAGTTTCTTTCTCGGACGGCTCTGAGCAAGTTCGAAAGCGAACTTGAGGATCCGATCGACGCCTATCCGCGTCATCACCGTCTCCTGGACGACGGTCTCGCGATCCGTGCCGGGGAATATTTTGCCGCCGATCGAGGAGTATTCTCCCTCCGTATTCTCACGGACCACGTAGAAGTCGATGTCCCCTGGTCCACGGCCCGCCAGCGGCGAGGAGACACCCGGCATGAGCCGGCATGGCCTGAGACTGACATATTGGTCGAACTCCCGACGGAATTGGATCAGAGATCCCCATAACGAAACGTGATCGGGGACAATTTCCGGCCAGCCCACTGCACCGAAGAAGATCGCGTCGTGACCGCCGATCTGGGCCTTCCAGTCCTCGGGCATCATTCGGCCATGCTTTGCGTAGTAGTCGCATGAGGCGAAATCGAAGGAGTCGATCTGCAACTCGAACCCGAACTTCTTTGAGGCGGCCTCCAAAACCCGCAAGCCCTCAGGTACGACCTCCTTGCCGATACCATCGCCGGCGATGGAGGCAATCCTGTAGATTCGGTTCGTTTTCTGTCCACTCATGTTTATCTCCAGTGTCAGTCTTCTTCAACGAAGACTTCCTTGCGGCGTTTTGCGATGTCGGGAATGAAGGCGATTGCGAGCACGGCCATGGCGACCACAAGAAGGGTGGCGCTGATCGGTCTGTTCACGAAGACCATCGGATCGCCGTGGGAGATCGTCATCGCCCGACGGAGATGTTCTTCCAGCAGCGGACCGAGAACGAAACCCAGCAGCATGGGGGCAGGCTCGAACTCCAGCTTGGCAAGAACGTAGCCAAAGACACCGAAGGCGGCCATGACGTACAGATCGAACGTATTCGAGTTGACGCTGTAGACCCCGATGGACGCGAACGCGAGGATGGCCGGAAACAACACGGCATAGGGAATTGTCAGCAGCCTCACCCAAAGTCCAATGAGCGGCAGGTTCAAGACCACGAGAAGGAAGTTCCCGATCCACATCGAAGCAATGAGCCCCCAGAACAAAACGGGCTGTGACGTCGCAACCTGTGGCCCTGGAACGATCCCCTGGATAATCATCGCGCCGATCATCAGAGCCATGACCGGATTTGCGGGTACGCCGAGGGTCAGCATGGGAATGAATGACGTCTGGGCGCCTGCGTTGTTAGCCGCCTCAGGACCGGCCACGCCTTCGATGGCCCCTTTCCCGAAGCGTTCGGGTGTCTTCGATATCTTCTTTTCCAGGGCGTACGATGCGAAGGACGCCAGAATTGCGCCGCCGCCCGGAAGGACTCCGAGTGCTGAGCCCAGCGCGGTCCCGCGACATGCGGGAGCAAATATGGTCTTGAGATCCTCCCTACTCGGCCAAAGACCCGCAACTCGCTTGACGACTGCGATGCGCTGAACCGTGACCTCGAGGTTCCGGAGGATTTCAGCAATGCCGAAGATGCCGACTGCCACGGCGACGAAGTTGAGCCCGTCGGCAAGCTCCGCTCGACCGAGGGTGAAACGCATCGCTCCCGTGTTGATGTCGGTACCCACCAGACCGAAGATCAAGCCCATCGACACCATAGCGATAGTCTTGAGGACGGACCCGCTGGCGAGGACGACGGAGGCTGCCAGACCTAGGACCATCAGGGCGAAGTACTCTGGAGAGCCGAACTGCAAGGCGATCTTCGTCAGCGGCGGAGCGAGCGCCGCGACAAAGACAGTCGCGATGGTGCCAGCAAAAAAAGAACTCAGCGCTGCCGCCGCGAGAGCTGGCCCTGCCCTTCCCTGTCTGGCCATCTGATATCCGTCGAGCGCCGTTACCGCCGATGATGACTCCCCAGGCAGGTTGATCAGGATTGCCGTGGTCGATCCTCCGTACTGCGCACCGTAGTAGATCCCCGCCAGCATGATGAGCGACGTCTCCGGCGGCAACGAGAGCGTGATCGGCAAGAGCATCGCGATAGTCGCCGTCGGACCAATGCCGGGAAGTACGCCGACGAGGGTTCCGAGAAGCGTGCCCACGAAGCAGAAGAGAATATTGTACGGCGTGAGGGCTGCGCTCAGACCAAGCGCCAGGTTGCTGATGAAGTCCATTTCGTCAAACTCCAATCCACGGCCCGAACAGCCGGACGGGAAGGCCGAGTCCGTAGTAGAAGACGGCAAGACAGAAGGCCGTGATGGCCAACGCGATGACGGCTGCAATGTGTGGCCTTTGACCCTTTGCGGCCATCGCGGCGGAGATTGCTGTCAGCAATACTGCGGGAACGAAACCCAGCCCACGTATCGTCATACCGAACAGGATCGGCGCAGCAATGATTGCGACTATCGAACGAACGGGGGCATACTGCGGATGAAACGGGACGCTGACCGTTACGGCCTTCAATCCCACTGCCAGACCGATGCCAGTGATCAGAATCGACAGCACAAGCGGGAAATAGCCAGGGCCCATTCTCAGCGCGCTGCCGACGTCCATCCCGAAGAAGGACGTCAGGCCGAAGCTCAACCCGGTCACCAGCAAGACGAGCGATGCCGCGAGGTTTTTTATATCCATTGGAACACCCGGTGTCGGCCCAGGATACCCTGAGCTGACCCTCCGATCTTAGTCGGCGAACTCGCCGGCGGCCTTGATGATCGGATCCCAGCGCTTGATTTCGCTGTCCAGCTTCGTGTGGAGGGCGTCCGGCGTTGCTTGTTCCTTCGTTGCCGGGATCGTCGCGATCTGGGCGAAGCGTTGCTTGAGGGTCGCGTCGTCCATCGCGGCTTGCAAAGCCGATGACAGCTTCTCTACGACCTCCTCGGGAGTGCCCTTGGGAGCGTAGACGCCGTGCCAGACGCCCAGCTTGAACGTCGGCAAGCCCGCCTCCGTGGTTGTCCTCACATCCGGAAGCGTTTCGGCCCTCTCCTCGCTTGTGATTGCGTAAGCCTTGACCTGGTTCTGCGTAATGGGACCAACCGTATTCGTCGCCTGGTCGCAAGTCATGTCGATCTGTTTGCCGATAAGGTCCGTCATGATGGGGCCATTGCCCTTGTATGGGACGGTGGTCATCCGGGTGCCGATCGTCGACATGAAGAGCGTACCGCATAGATGCGACGCCGCCCCAAGTCCGGCATGAGCGTAAGTGACGTTGGTGCCCTTCTCCTTGATGAAGGCGAGAAGGTCTTCGAAGGTCTCCGGCCCGAGGTCGGAACGCGAGATGACCGTCATCGGCGCGTCGCTTACCAACCCGATCGGCTCGAAAGCTTCCAGAGGCTTGTAAGGAAGCTGGCGATAGAGGGCGGGCGCCGTCGCCATGCCGATGTGGTGAACCAGGATGGTGTAGCCGTCCGGATCCGCGTCGGCGACGCGGCGAGCACCGATGGTGCCACCAGCGCCCGCCACGTTCTCAACCACGATCTGCTGGCCGAGCGACTTCGACATTGCGTCTGCGGTGAGCCGTGCGATCGTGTCGGTAGGCCCCCCTGCCGCATATGGGACGACCATGAAGATGCTGCGATCCGGATAGTCGGCAGCGAAAACCGGGGTGACGGAAAGCGCCAGCGCAGCTATAGTGAGTGTGGGTTTCATTTTCTTCCTCCTCCTTCTGCCGTTGACATCAACAACGGCGCTCCTCGGCGAACCTTTGCCGACTACCGGTTGACGGTCCAATGCCGATCCGGCTTCATTTGATGCCGATCATGAGGAGATGAGATGGATACCGCCTGGCTTTCCGACCTGCGTGCACTTGCTGAGACACTGAACTTCTCCAGAGCCGCAGAGCTCCGAAACATCACACAACCTGCGTTCGGCCGAAGGATCCGCGCCCTCGAAGACTGGAGTGGGACGCCGTTGGTCGACCGCTCCACGCACCGCCTGAAGATCACTCCCGCCGGAGAAATCATGCTTTCGGCAGCCGCCGATGTCATACAACGTCTTGAACGGGCGAAACACGAACTCGACCAGGCACGCGCCGCCAGCGCGACGCTGACCTTCGCCGCTACACACGCTCTTTCCTTTACGTTCTTTCCAGGCTGAGTTCAGGGCCTGGGCTCTTCCACTACGACGGTGCCCATACGCCTCCTATCCGACAACATGAACGAATGCGAAAAGATGATGGCTGACGGACGCGCTCAGTTTCTCCTCTGTCATCACCATCCGGACAGCGAGATCCGGCTGCACGACACCGATTTCAAGCATGTTGAATTGGCGAGAGACCTTCTGATACCCGTTGCGATGCGCTCCGAAAGCGGGGAGCCGACCTACAAGCTTCCTGGAACGCTCGAAGACCCCGTCCCGCATATTGCATTCGACGAGAAGTCTGGCATGGGTCGGATACTGGCAGCCACCATCCCAACTCGATCAGGTCACCTGAAGCTCGCTCGGGTGTTTACCTCCCACCTTGCCATGGTTTTGAAGGCACTTGCGATCGAAGGTAAGGGTGTCGCCTGGATTCCGCAGAGCCTGGCGGCCGCGGAACTGGGTAGCGGCGGCAAGCTCGCCATTGCCGGCGATGAAGAATGGACCGTTGCTGTCCAGATCGTCCTTATCCGTCCCCGAACGAGGATGACGGAGCTCGCGGAGCAGTTCTGGTCAACGGTGATGACTGCGCGCAAGTAACGCAGGAATCAATAGCGAGGAGATCTAAGCTCCCAGCAGCCTCCGAGCTCGAAGGTGTGCTAGTGGAAGTTCCGCGACTTTACCTTCGTGGGATCGATGTGAAGGTCTGGGTGTTGGCTTCCGCGTGGAACTGAGCCGGTTTTGGAGTGAACCCCTCGGGCTGGACCATCGAAACGCTTCAAACTAAGCTGCTTAGCTCGGCTTTTGTCTACGACAGCTTGACGTAGATGCACCGCTCGCCCGCTTCGGCCGGCTTTGGAGCGGCAGATCGGTTTCATCGAGCAGCGGCTTGGAGGCTGGTTTTTGAGGAGCTGTCTGGAACTATGCTGGGGAAGCCTTGTTTGTGGGTGGCCATCGCCCCAGCGGCGAATCCGGTACGTCCCCGCGTCGAAGCGACAGTTGAGGCCCGGGCCTGCGGAACCAGACAGCCATCTTGGCTTCGGGGCGCTC